>CAYFXO010000093.1:0-3315 GCA_964347125.1 uncultured Methanomassiliicoccales archaeon
ACGGGCGTGAGAAGTCCCCGGACGTTGAAGTGGGTTGGCCAATTCGGCCTGCCCGTGTCCGGGGGGTTTCAGACCGTTCCGAGGCAAACTATTAATATGGAGTCCTGCGCAATAATAGTGTCCCCTCCCTCGTCTCGGATTCTGGTGCATCATGATTAGATTCGGTCCTTCTGGCATCCCCCTCTCCTGCAAGGGCAGGACCCTCGCCGACGGCATCGAGGACGTCCACAACCTCGGCCTCACCGCCATGGAGGTCCAGCTCGTCCGGGTGAATCACATCGAGCGGTTCGCCATGGAGGAGGACTTCGGGCAGACCCCCGCCACCCTCGAGGACGACCTCGTCGTGGGCATCTCCCGGGCGGACGACGGGGAGGAGCCGATCCTGGCCCTGGACGAGACGATCCAGGAGGGGGACGTCCTCCACACCCTCGTCACGGGCATCGCGGGCAACCATCAGGAGCTGGAGCACCTGGGGACGATCGCGAAGGAGCTGGACATCCAGCTCTCCCTCCACACCCCGTACTACATGGACCTGAGCGGGGACGACGAGCTGAGCGCGCGGAGCACCAACAACATCCTCTGGGGCGGGCTCCTGGCGGACCGCCTGAGCGCGGGCGTCGTCGTCACCCACACGGGCCTCTACGGCGAGCTCACCCCCCGCACCACGTTCCGGCGGATCCACAAGCGGGTGGAAGACCTGGCCGCCCGCTACGACGCCGCGAAGCTCACCCCGAAGATCGGCCTGGAGACCAGCGGCCGCCAGGAGGTCTTCGGGAGCCTCAGCGAGATCCTGCGCCTCGCGAAGCGGGTGGACCGGGCCATCCCCGTCCTCAACTTCCCCCACCTCCACGCCCGGGAGGGGGGCGCCCTGCGCGAACCGGAGGACTTCGAGAAGATCTTCGAGAAGACGGAGCCCTACGTGGACGGCCACTTCCACTGCCACTTCGCGGGCGTCGAGCACGAGGGCGGGAACGAGCTGCGGTACACCCCCATCAAGAAGGGGGACCTGCGCTACGAGCCCCTGGCGGAGTGCCTCCTGGACGGGGAGTACAGCGTCACCCTGATCTCCGGGTCCCCCCTCCTGGAGCACGACGCGATGTACATGAAGGTCCTTACGGAGCGGCTGCTGGCCCGACGCCTCGCGAAAGGCGGGAAGGAGGAGGAGAACGGGTGACTGCGACTGCGGAGGAGGCCCGGGACTTCATCCTGGACGGCGTGAAGGGCGCCCTCCACGCGGACCCGGACGACGTGGCGGCCTTCGTGGCGGCGATCGAGAAGGCGGACCAGGTCTTCGTCTACGGCGTCGGCCGCTCCGGCCTCGTGGGGAAGGCCTTCGCGATGCGCCTCGTGCAGCTGGGGCTCAAGGTGTTCTTCATCGGGGAGACCATCACCCCCATCGTTCAGCCGGAGGACCTCGTCGTCGTCGTGTCCAATACGGGGCAGACCATGTCCGCCCACCAGACCGCGAACATCGCCCGGCGGGTCGGGGCGACGGTGGTCGTGATCACCGGCAACAAGACCTCGAAGCTCGCCCACCTGGGTAGCCTCCTGTTCACCCTCAAGGTCGGGCGGGCGGGGGGCCGTGCCAAGTTCGCCCCCCTGGGCACCCTCTTCGAGGTGAGCACCCTGGTGTTCCTCGACGGGGTCGTCGCCCAGCTCATGGAGCGGCTGGGGCAGACCGAGGCGGACATGCGGGGCCGCCACGCCATCATGGTCTAGGCCGGCGTACCTTTTCCAGGGACCCGTAAGGGTCCTCGTAGGGCTCCCAGTACACGACGAACGGGATGGGGGCCACCTCGTCCCCCGCCAGGGCGTAGGCCTCCCACTCCGTCTGGATGGGGTCCACGACGATGGCCGCGTGGTAGGGCTCCGGGAACAGCCCCTGCTGGGTCTCCACGTCCGTCTCCGACATGAAGCAGCCGTGGCCGGGGTGGGAGTGGTACCAGCCGAGGACCAGGAGGTCCCGCCCCGCGGCGTCCATGGATTCGAAGAGCCGCTCGAAACCCTCCCGCTCGAAGCGAACCCCCACGGAGCTGGCGTCCAGGTCCGTCGTGGCGATGTCCCGGACGACGGCGTAGGGGGCCCCGCGGTGGAGGAACGCGTCACCAAGGAGGAACCCCATGACCTCGAGACGCTCCTCCATCTTCGAGAGGGCGTGGTTCCGGATCCGCTCCTCCGCGCGGCGGCTCAGGTACAGGGGGTAGGCGTCCCGCTCGCCCATAGCCTCCACGAGGTCCCGCGTCTTCTTCGTCGCCCACCAGTGCCCGCGGGTCCTCTCCCGAGGGGGAGGCGAGTGTTCCTCCAGGTCCCGCCGCGTCTCCCCCACGATTCTCGGCCGGTCCATGGTCACCTCACGATGCGCGGGCCCTTCGGGGCCTTCTGGACGATGGCCGGCGGCCGGTACGCGTTCTTGTTGAAGTACTCCGCGGCCCGGGTGCAGGAGTCCGACCCGTAGGGGTTCGCGGGGTTCGGGGTGATGAGCAGCGACTCGAGGCCCTTGATGAACGCCAGGAGGTTCGAGGAGAAGGACCAGTCGTCCAGGAGGCGGGTGCACACGTAGCCCCCGTCGTCCCGGAGCATGATGTTCGGGTGGAAGATGTCCGTCTGCCACCGGACGATGGGCTTGTCGTAGGGGTAGTCCTCGGTGATGATCATGAGGAAGCGGTGGTTGTAGCGGTGGGAGAGCTCCCCGCCGATCCACACGGGGCCCGGGGTCTTCACCAGGGTCACCATGACCTCGAAGGGGAACGCGGACACGCTGGGGTCTGAGACCGCGATCTGGTGGGGGAGCTTCCGTTCGCACATCTCCAGCTCGTTCCGCACCCGCTTCCGGAGGACGTCCGCGGGCAGGGCCACCGGGCTAGCCCCCCTGGGGGTCCGGGATGAGCTCCAGGACGTCCCCCTGGGCGACGCCGATCTCGGCGATGGTGGACTGCCCGCGGAGGAGGGCCTTCCCGCGGCGGAGGACGTACGCCCCCGGGGGCTTCTCCCAGTAGGACGCCGCGCTCTCGATGATCTCCTCGACGGTGTTGTCCGCGTCCAGGTCCATGTCCACGGTGGCGCCGGTCTCGGCGTTCTTGACCTTGATGCGTACGACCATGGTGACCGCCTTCCCGTGGGGCTTCGCAACAGGCGCGGGCCGGAAATACTTTACTGGCTGGAGGCGCCCGCCTCGGGGGAATGGTGGGGGCAGTCCGGGTTCACGGGGACCTCGAGGACCTCCGTCTCGTTCAAGACCCCGTCGTAGTAGAACAGGCCGGGGAGCACCGCGTCCCGCCGCCCGCTGGCAATCTTCATGGCCTCCCGGACCTGGAC
>CAYFXO010000093.1:3325-5814 GCA_964347125.1 uncultured Methanomassiliicoccales archaeon
CGTGATCTCCGCCGCGAGCTTCGGCTCGAAGAAGGTGACGTCCTGGCCCGTGCAGGAGAAGCGCTCCTCCAAGACCTTCATATGGGTGCGGTTCATGGTGCACTCCAGGCAGGGGGTGTCCGGCGGGAGCACGACCTGGACCCGCCCGACGAAGCCCGCGATCCCCCCGTCGATGAGGGGGATGCGGCCGTGGGTGCAGTGGGCATTCAGGTGGAGGCGGGCCTCCACGTTGTCCAGGCAGCCGAAGACGAGGTCGTGCTTCGGGATGAAGTCCTCCCCCAGGTCCTGGATGCGGACGACGTGGGCCTCCACGGTGACCTCCGGTTCCAGCCGGCGAAGGCCCTCGGCCACCACCTCCGCCTTGGCCCGCCCGGATTCCGCGTCGTCCGCGGTGAAGAACAGGCAGCGGTTCAGGTTCGAGGCCACCACGTGGTCCATGTCCACGAAGGTGATGCGGCGGAAGCCCGCCAAGGCCAGGTCCTTCCCGACCTCGTTGCCCAGGGCGCCCGCCCCGATGACGAGGATCTTTGCGGCCGCCAGGGCCTCCAGGTCCACCCAGCCGAGGCGCCTCGTGCGCTCGTGCTTGTCGGCGTCCAAGTAATCCGGCGCGAGGACCTCCGGCACGGGCGAGCCATCCGTGGGTCGCTATAAATCGTTGGCGGGGGGCTTGCGGTCACCCGTATCCGAAGAGTTGGTCGTACGCATCATGTGGGAGGATCCGCAGGATGTGCACCTCCGCTGGCTGCCCAGGGCGAGAGACGAGGGTGTACAGCACCCTCCACCCCTCCGGGAGTCGTGCCACGAACAGGTTCGTCGCTGCGTACTCCCGACTGAGGTGCTTCGGGATCAGGCTCTTCTTGACGGCGTCCCCGGCCATGGGATCCTGGCGGAGGCGGTCCCGCCACCACAACAGCTTGCGCTCCTGGGCGGGGCTGAGGCGCGCACGGTCGGCCACCGCCTCCTCGGAGAGCCAGACCTCAAAGGGCAATGCAGGAGCCCCCTAGAGGCGCTCCACCCGGCCCCGCGCCCAGGCCTCAGGCGCGAGGTTGAGGGACCAGACGACGCCCTTCGACCCTTCGACCACCAGGCCCAAGCGGATGAATTCGTTGATGACCTGCCGGATGGTCGCGTGACGGACGGCCTTGGCCCGCATCCGTCGCTTGATCTCGTTGAGGCTGAGCGGTCCCTCAGCGTCCCGCAGGATCCGCTCCACCTCGTGGGAGGTGGCCAACGTGGGGCCGCGGCCTTCGAGGGCCGGAGGCATGGAAATCTCGCGGGCAACCTTCCTCATGGGTAGCGCGGTCCTCCGTTTCGCAGCTGGATAGATGTCGTCAAAGGTAGATAACGTTAACGTCTCATGATGTGCGGGAGGTCTCATAGTGAGCTGGAAGGGATTCCGCGAGTTCATTTCTCCTGCAAATCGTCTGCGCCCACCTCCTACGGACTCGGGTCGGCCCCCCGCCCAGGGTTATATAGGACCACCCGAATAGGCCGGGCCGTCATGCCGGAGGAGTTCGTCGTCACTCCCTGGGAAGTGCGCGGCGAAGTGGACTACGACAAGCTCGTGGAGCAGTTCGGGACCTCCCGCATCGACCGGGCCCTCCTGGACCGCATCGAGAAGCACACGGGGACTCTCCACCCGTTCCTCGCCCGCGGCCTCTACTACTCCCACCGGGACATGCACTGGATCTTGGACGAGTACGAGAAGGGGAACGGCTTCGTCCTCTACACGGGCCGGGGCCCCTCGGGGGCGATGCACATGGGACACCTCCTCCCGTTCACGTTCACCCTTTGGCTCCAGGAGAAGTTCCAGGTCCCCACCTACATCCAGATCACCGACGACGAGAAGTTCCTCTTCCGGGACTTCGAGACCCTCGAGGACGCCACCCGGGCGGGCTACGACAACATCCTCGACATCATCGCCCTCGGGTTCGATCCGAAGCTGACGAAGATCTTCCTGGACTCGGAGTATATCCAGACCCTCTACCCCCACGCCGTCCGGGTCGCGAAGCGCGTCACCTTCTCCACGGTGAAGGCCGTCTTCGGCTTCAACGCGTCCAACAACATCGGCCAGGTGTTCTACACCGCCATCCAGTCCGTCCCGTGCTTCCTGGAGAGCATCGAGCAGGGCCGCAACGTGGCCTGCCTCATCCCGTGCGGCATCGACCAGGACCCCCACTTCCGGGTGACCCGGGATTTGGCGGAGCCCCTGGGGTACTACAAGCCCGCCCTCATCCACAACAAGCTCGCCCCGGGGCTGAAGGGCCTCGAGTCGAAGATGTCTTCCCACGAGCGGGACACGGCCATCTTCGCCAACGACTCTGAGGAAGAGGTCCGCTCCAAGGTCGCCGACGCCTTTACCGGCGGGCGGGCCACGGAGGAGGAGCAGCGGCGCCTCGGCGCCAACCCCTACATCTGTTCCATCTTCGCCTACTACACGTACTGGTTCGCGCCGGTGGACGACCGCCTGGCGGAGGTGGAGCGCACCT
>CAYFXO010000094.1:0-5677 GCA_964347125.1 uncultured Methanomassiliicoccales archaeon
TGACTGACTTCGTGGCGGCGTGGAACAAGGTGATGAACGCCGATCGCTTCGACCTGCGGTGACTCGGGGATGAGCCGGTCAATGCAGTAGCCGCCTCATAGCGGCCTGAGGCCTGTCAACCATGGAGCCGCCGGTCGATATGATGGCGCCCCCGCCAATGAGGACGAGGGCCATGACGCCGATGAACTCGGCCGCTGCTTTCTGTGGCAATCCCGCCTCCGCCATGGGCCACCTCGGGCCGCCGAAAGGGGGACTTCCAGAAGAACTTCAGCGTGGGGGGAACGGCGTCCCGAGCGGGGACGGGCGGCTCGCGTATCTTCCATACTTGCCAATGGCTAAATACGCCAGCCCGGTTCGCGAATCCAAGGGATGGTGGAGGTCGTCGTCATGGACCTATCGGGGAAGAATGCCATTGTGACGGGAGGCAGCCTGGGCATCGGAGCCGCCATCGCGAAGAAGCTCGGGGAGTACGGGGCAAACGTGGCCGTGAACTACCGCAAGCACGATGCGGAGGCGAAGGCCGTCGTGGGGGACATCAAGAAAATGGGGCGCAAGGGCCTCGTCGTGCAGGCGGACGTCTCCTCCACGGACGACGCGGAGGCCATGGTCAATCAGGTCGCAGAGGAGTTTGGCGGGCTGGACATCCTCGTGTGCAACGCGGGCATCGCCTGGAACTCCATCGTGTGGAAGATGACGGAGGAGCAGTGGGACCGGGTCCTCGACGTCAATCTGAAGGGGACTTGGAACTACATCCGCGCCGCGGCGCCCATCTTCAAGGAGAAGGAGGCGGGGAAGATCGTCACCATCTCCTCCATCAACGGCCTGCGCGGGAAGGTCGGGCAGACGAACTACTCCGCTTCGAAGGGCGGGATGATCGCCCTGACGAAGGCGGTGGCGAAGGAGCTCGGGCGGTACCACGTGAACGTGAACTGCGTCGCCCCCGGGGCCATCGCCACGGACATCTGGGAGGGGGCCTCGGACGAGGTCATCCAGACCGCCGTCGCGGAGATTGTCCTCGGCCGGATGGGGGAGCCGGAGGAGGTGGCGAACGTCGTCGCATTCCTGTGCTCCGATGAGGCCAACTTCATCACCGGCGAGGTCCTCAAGGTGGACGGCGGTCAGTACATCTAGCCTCCAGCAAGGGACTTATACGGGCACGTCCTCGCGGGGGGAGGTGGGACCCATGAGCAACGTCCTCCTGGAGAAGTCCGACGGCATCGCGATCCTCCGCATCAACCGCCCGGACAAGCTGAACGCGCTGAACCTGGAGGCCCTGGCGGACCTGGCGGAGGCCATCGACGAGGTCAAAGAAGACGATGCGGTCCGCGTCCTCATCCTCACGGGCGTCGGCGACAAGGCCTTCATCGCGGGGATGGACATCGCGGAGTTCGAGGGCGTCACCCCCCTCGAGCAGCGGGAGATCATGCGCGTCACCCGCGTGTACAACGCCCTGGACCGCCTCCCGAAGCCCGTCATCGCGATGATCAACGGCTACTGCCTCGGGGGCGGGTGCGAGATCGCCATCTCTTGCGACATCCGCATCGCCTCGGAGAAGGCGAAGATGGGGCAGCCGGAGGTGAACATCGGCATCATCCCTGGCGGCGGGGCCACCCAGCGCCTCCCGCGGCTCATCGGGGAGGGGCAGGCCCTGCGCCTCATCCTGTCCGGAGAGATCATCGAGGCCTCGGAGGCCAAGGAGATCGGCCTAGTGGACGAGGTGTTCCCCCACGACCGGCTGGAGGAGAAGACCCTGGAGCTCGCGGCGAAGATCGCGGAGAAGAGCCCCGCCGTCCTGAGGCTCGCGAAGGAGGCCGTGAAGAACTGGAGCCGCATGGGCCTCGACGAGGGGCTGCGCCATGAGGCGAACCTGTTCGCGGAGGTCTTCGGCACGGAGGACCGGGTGGAGGGGGTCGCCGCGTTCCTGGCAAAGCGGAAGCCGGAGTGGAAGGGGCGGTAGGGCGCGGGTACGCTTTTATCGTAGCTACATTATGACCACCTTGGACCGCCAGACGGCGACCGGGAGGAAGAGCGATGGCGGAGGACCCCGCGGCCGCGAAGTTCGAGGTGTACGGGCAGGAGATGATCGAGAAGCTCGTGAAGCGGAGCGGGAACAGCGGCCGGGTCTACCTCCCGCCGGACTGGATCGGGAAGCGGGTGAAGATCATCCGCGTGGACTGAGGGGTGGACATGAGCGCGACGATTCGGGCCCTGACGGAGGCGGACATCGCGGCCATCGAGCGGATCGAGGGGGCCATCACCCAGAGCGAGGAGACGGGCGCCCTGGCGGCGAACATCCGGCGGTACCTCGCCCAGGGGGACCCGGTGGCCTGCCTCGGGGCGGAGGCGGAGGGGCAGCTCGTGGGGTTCCTCATCGCGGAGACCCGCCCGTGGGACTTCGGGGAAGAGGAGGAGATCGGCTGGGTGAAGATCCTCGGGGTCGACCCGAAGCATCAGGGCCGGGGCGTGGGGAAGCAACTGGGGGACGCGGTCCTCGAGCACTTCCGCCGGAAGGGGGTGCGCCGGGTGCGCACGCTGGTGGACTGGGACGCGGGGGACGTCATCGCGTACTTCCGGTCCCTGGGGTTCTCCCGCGGAGACCTCATCGCGTTGGAGAAGGAGCTGGACTAGCCCCGCGACGACGCGGTGGACCCTCCCTATAACGCCGTAATGGAAATAGTTATTATGTAGCTACAAGATATCCTCAATGTAACCTCAAGGTGACTACGCTGGCGGTCGCCTCCGGGCGGCCCGCGGGCACCTGACGGGGGTTCGGCGCCATGGCGTTCAACGAAGCGTTGGAGCGGGGGCGGAGGATGCTGGACGACCCCGACCTCACGACGGTCTCCGAGTGGAAGGCGGCCCACCCCGGGCAGAAGGCGGTGGGGTCCTTCCCGGTCTACGTCCCGTCCGAGCTCATCCACGCCGCGGGGATGCTCCCCGTGGGCCTCTTCGGCGGAGGGGACCTCCTCGAGATCGACCACGCCGATTCCCGCATGCAGTCCTTCGTCTGCTCCATCTCCCGCAGCACCCTCGAGCTGGGTCTCGATGGCCACCTCAAGGTCATCGACGGCATGGTCTTCCCGAACATCTGCGACGTCGCCCGGAACCTGAGCGGCGTGTGGCGGCGCAACTTTCCGGACATGCTCGTGGAGTACCTCCACCTCCCGCAGAACATGTACTCCAAGGGGACCTTGGACTACCTCGTCGGGGAGTTCTCGCGGCTCTTCGAGGCCTTGGGCAAGATGAACGGCGCGGCGCCCACGGACGACGATCTGCGGGAGAGCATCCAAGTATTCAACCGCAACCGCGCGGCCCTCCGGGAGCTGTACCGCCTGAAGCGGGAGACGCCCTGGCTCCTCTCCACCTCGGAGGCCTACGTCCTCACGCGCATGGCGAGCCTCATGGACCGGGAGGCCCACACGGCGGTCCTGGAGGAGTCCCTGCCGGAGATTGAGGCCCGGGAGGCGAAGCCCATGGACAAGATCCGAGTCCTCGTGGAGGGCGCCTTTTGCGAGCAGCCGCCGCTGGAGTTCCTGGAGGTGCTCGAGGAGGCGGGGTGCTACGTCCTGGACGACGACCTGGCGGTGGGCCACCGGTGGTTCGAGGCGGATGTCCCGCTCAACGGGAATGCGGTGCGGTCCTTCGCGGACGGCTACCTGAAGCTCTCCATGTCCACCTCCGTCCGGCACGCGGGGGCGGGGGCGAAGCAGGACCACCTGGTGAAGAAGTGCCGGGACCTGGACGTGGACGGCGTCATCTTCGTCTCCGCGAAGTTCTGCGAGCCCGCCCTGTACGATTACGTGCTGTTCAAGGAAGCGATGGAGCGGGAGGACATCCCGTACCTGACGCTGGAGTACGAGGAGAAGATGGGGACCTTCGAGTCCATCCGCACCCAGGCGGAGACCTTCGCGGAGTCGATCCTGTTCGATTGAGGTGAGGCCGTGGGACAGAAGTTCAAGCACCAGGACGCGGGGCAGAAGCTCCAGAAGAAGATGCTGGGGGACTACTTCCAGGGCCTGAGCACCGCGAAGGAGAAGGGCGAGCCCGTGGCGTACCTCTTCGTCCCGGGGAACATCGTCGAGCTCCTGAGGGTCTTCGACTTCCACCCGGTGTACCCGGAAATCAACGCCCTCCAGTGCGGCATCAAGAAGGTGGCGGGGGACAACATCCTCCGGGCGGAGGACTTCGGCTACTCCTCCGACGTGTGCGGCTACGTGAAGAACGACATCGGGCTCTACCTGAACGAGCGGCAGAGCCCCTTCGGCCAGCTCCCGGAGCCGGACCTCCTGGTCTGCAACTTCAGCGGGTGCAACACGTTCATCAAGTGGTTCGAGGCCCTGGCGGACCTGTACGACGTCCCCATGTACATGATCGACGTCCCCTACCAGCGCACCCCGGAGCAGCGGCCGGAGGACGTGGCCTACGTGGCGGCGCAGCTCCAGGAATTGGCGGACTTCTGCGAGGAGATGACGGGGAAGGCCTTCGACATGGGCAGGCTGAAGGAGATCCTGGGCCACTCCCGCCGGGCGGAGGAGCGGTGGGCGGACGTGCTCCACCTCGCCCGCCCCCGGCCCTCGCCCTTCGACGCCTACTTCGAGGCCGTGTTCTTCATGGCGCCCATCAACATCCTGCGGGGCACCCCCGAGTGCGCCGAGTACTACGACGCCGTGTACAAGGAGTCGGAGGAGCGCATCGAGCACGGCCTTGGGCCCGTCCCCGAGGAGCGGTTCCGGGTCGTCACGGAGGGCCCGCCGCCGTGGCCCCACTTCCGGACGTTCTGGGAGCTCTTCAAGAAGTGGGGGGTCACCTCGGTGGCCTCCACCTACGCGAAGGTGGGCGGGCTGTGGGACGCCCGGGCGGTGTACCACGACCCCGCGCGCCCCTGGGAGTCCATCGCGGACTACACCATGAACTGCTACACGAACTGGAACCTGGGGATGCGCGCAGGCCTCCTCCACCAGTACATGGACGAGTACGATGCGGACGCCCTGGTCATCCACTCTGTGAAGAGCTGCCGGTCCTTCTCCGTGGGCCAGGCGGACTTCCGGGAGGAGTTCACGAAGGAGCTGGGGGTCCCCACCCTCCTCGTGGAGTCGGACCTGGCGGACCCCCGCTACTTCTCCGAGTCCCAGCTCCGCAACCGCATCGACGCCTTCTTCGAGTCGCTGGAGCACCAGCGCATCGTCCAGGGGGGGTCTTGAATGCACGGCGCCGGGGTGGATGTCGGCTCGACCCAGACGAAGGCGGTCATCCTCGACGAGAACGCGAACATCGTGGGGAAGTCGCTGACGAACACGGGGGCGAACGTGGTGGGCGCCGCCCAGAAGGCCTTCAGCATGGCGCTGGACGAAGGGGGGCTGGACGAGTGGGAGGTGGACTTCGTCGTCGGCACGGGCTACGGGCGGTTCGCCGTCCCCTTCGGCCACGCCCAGGTGACGGAGATCAGCTGCCACGCCCGGGGGGCGAACCGGGTCTTCCCGGAGACCCGCACGATCCTGGACATCGGCGGGCAGGACACGAAGGCCATCAAGATCGACGAGACGGGGGCGCTGCCGGACGGAGTGATCAGCACGAGCCTCGCTCGAATCGATCGCGGCGTCGTCGCCGCTGCGGGTGCGGTGTGAACTGGCTCACCGTCGCCGCCGCACCGGGTGATCGCGAGGTGCTTCGCCTCGCC
>CAYFXO010000095.1:0-5668 GCA_964347125.1 uncultured Methanomassiliicoccales archaeon
GAGGGTGCTGTCCGCGATGGGCTCGATGATCCACCGGTCGTCGAAGGGGAAGGGCGTCCCGATCCAGTTCCCCATGCGGGCGCAGGCCCGCTCCCGGTACCACTCCAGGATGCCTGGGAGGTTCTCCTCGTACTCCCGCGGGAGGATCGTCATGGTCGACGCGTGCTCCAGGGAGCGGTTCGTGAGGTCCGGGTCGGCGTAGTTGATGAACCACTGGTCCGGGACCTGCCCCATCCGGATGCGGCGGCCGCAGCGGCAGATGACCTCCTCGGAGAGGTCGTAGAACACGTCCGCCTGGCCCCGCTCGATGAGGAGCTCCTTGATGGCCTCCTTCGCCCGCTCCACGGGTTGGCCCGCGTAGTCGCCGCAGGCGTCGTTCATGGTACCCTTGTGGAAGCCCGTCTTGTAGACCTCCTTCGTGGCGTCCTCCAGGCGGGGGTCGTCCAGGCGGGTGACGCCCATCCGGTCGGTGACCTCCACGGCGGGGAGGGGCCCCCAGCCCTCGGTGACGATGATGGGGATGGGCTCGATGGCCTCCACCGCCTCGCGGGTGAGGCCGAAGGCCGCCAAGGTCTCCGCGTCGCCCGCCAGGTCCACGAGCCCCACCCAGTCCACGGGGGCGTCGGAGGGGACGCTCATCACGGCGCCGGTGCCCACGTCCGCCTCGCACAGGCGGGACGGGAGAATCGGGAGGGGGCGGTCGGAGAACGGCCCCGTGGTCGTGGTGCCGATGAGGGCCCGCGCATCGGCGTCGCCCAGGACCTCCACGTCATCCTTCTGCTTCGCCAGCTTCTCCGCGGCTTCCGGGCTGAGGATCCACACCTCCTCCCCCACCCGGGCGCGGACGTAGTCGATGTCCGGGTTGACCCACACGTTCGTGAGGCCGAAGGTGGTCTCCGGGCGCAGGGTGGCGGTGACCAGCAGGCCTTGGTCGGTGGGGAACTTGATGAGGGCGTATTCCAGGGTCTCCGCGGTCCCGCCCTTCGCCAGGTCCGTCTCCGACGGGTCGACGGCCACCGGCCCGTGCTCGTCGCACACGGGGGTGAAGTAGGGCTTCTGGATGAGGAGGCCCAGGTCCCTCAGCTTGTGGAACTGCCACGTGATGAACCGCTGGTAGTCCGGGTAGACCGTGGACGTGAACCGCCGCCAGTCGCACAGGAAGCCGAAGCGCTTCCAGTACTGCTCCACGTAGACCTCGTTGAAGAAGCGGACGACCTCCTCCGGGTCCGACATCCTCTGGATCTGCGCCTCCGGGCAGCCGTTCTCCCGCAGCCCCTCGAGGGTCGCCTCGTCCCCCCGCTCCACCCGCCGGGCGAGGGCGATGGCGCCGTTCCCGCTGGGGTGGGTGCCCACGGGGAAGAGGACGTTGTAGCCCCGCATGCGCTTGTAGCGGGCGATGGCGTCGTGGACGGTGTAGCCCCGCATGTGGCCCACGTGGAGGTAGCCCGTCACGCCGGGGTAGGCGAAGATCATGAAGAAGGGCGGGCGGTCCGGGTCCACGTGGGAGTCGGGGAGGCCCTCGGCCTCCCAGCGGGCCTGCCACTTCGTCTCCAGGGCGACGGTGTCCAGGGGGGGCATCCGGCGGCGGGAAAGGGAGGCGGAGTTATAGCCCTTTCTTGATGTCATACGAGCTATGACATCCGGCGCAATGGTTAAGTAGAATCCCCCTATTACCCCCCCTCACAGCGCCCTTGTGTCCGAGAACGAGTATGACACGCGTCATACCTCCTCCCCCCGCGCTGGACGGTGCCCCGATGGAACCCGGTCCCGACCGAATCACCCTCCGTGTGGAGCGTGAGAACCTCGAAAAGATGGACGAGTTCCTGCGGGATCGAGAGGACATCTCGAACCGGTCCCAGCTGTGCAGGCTCGCCCTGCAGAACTACCTGCGCGAGGCGGAGAAGGCGGCCGACGAGGTGACCTTCAAGGTCCCCACGGCCTACCTGGACTACATCGACGAGATGGTCCGCCTCGGGTACTTCCCGTCCCGGGAGCAGGCCCTGCTCCGATGCGTCGAGGGATACTTCTCCCGCGAGAGAATCGAGGAGATCGACCGCCACATCGAGGCCCTGGGCCTCGCGGCGGGGAAGAGCGTCGCTGTCTACGAGGAAGGCAAGAGGAAGTTCCTCGAGCCGTAGGCGCACGGGAGCTGTACGGGTCGGAAGCCCGCCACCACACACGCCCCGCTGGAACGCCTCCAACGCAGAAATGGTCGCGAAACGGCCGAGCCTCGCAGAAGGGATGGGATGCACTCCTTCAACTGCGGGCTTCCGCCCACAGACCCACCTTAGGAGGGTGGACGAAGCGCACGGAGGCAAGCGATGACAGCAGACTACGGAGAACTGGCGAACCATGTGAGCAGCGCCGTCTCCGCGGCCGCGGCGGAGCCCCGAATCACCGTCTACGGCTGCGGCGGCGCCGGGACGAACATCCTGAACGGGCTACGCGGGTGCGGGTTGGACGGCATCGAGCGGGTGGCCGTCAACACGGACGCGGAGCACTTGGCGCGAGCGGACGCCGACCACCGCATCCTCGTCGGGGAGCGCCTGACGGGGGGCAACGGGGCCGGGGGTCGCCCACAGATGGGGCAGCTGGCGGCGGAGGCCGACCGGCACCGCCTGCGGGACGGCATGCGCGGGGACATCGTGTTCCTCGTCGCGGGCCTCGGCGGCGGCACGGGCACGGGGGTGACCCCGGTCCTCGCCGCGGTGGCCAAGGAGGCGGGGGCCGTGTCCATCGCCATCGCCGTCATGCCGTTCGCCGTCGAGGGGCGGCACGACGTGGCGGAGCGGGGCCTCGACAGGCTCCGGGACCTGGCGGACGCCACCCTGGTGATCCACAACGACATGGTCCGGGAGCTCGTGGGGAACCTCCCCCTCCATGAGGGTTTCGCGGTGGTCACCGAGGCCGTCGCGCAGATCGTGGCGACCACGGCCACGCGCGTCGCGGACGCCTTCCTGGGCCAGGTCGACGAGGAGGTCCTCGAGGTCACCCGGCAGGCGGTGGACGCCCCGGCCGGGCCCGAGGCGCCCCTGGTCGTGACCCCGCCCGCTTCGGTCCAGGCCGCCGCGGAGATCGCCCCGGTGGCGTTCGACGACGGCGGGTTCCTCGACCGGGCCTGACGCCCCCCAGCCACCCCCGAGTTCCCCGACTGAAAAGGTTAAGCGAGTCCCCCGACTTCCCCGGGCCGGTGGACCCATGGGGACCTATTCGGGGAGCATCGAGTTCGAGACGGGCGGCGAGATCCAGATCGTCAACATCACGGAGAAGTTCGCCTCGGAGGTCGCCCGGTCGGGCGTCCGGGACGGCATCGCGTGCGTCTTCTCCACCAGCTCCACCAGCGCCATCATCGCGAACGAGTTCGAGCCAGGGATCATGGAGGAGGACATCCCCGGGGCGTTGGAGCGCCTCTACCCGCGGGACATCCGCTACGGGCACGAGGAGCGGTGGCACGACGGGAACGGCCACTCCCACGTGAGGGCCTCGTTCATGGGGCCCAGCCTGTCCGTCCCGATCGCGGGGGGCCGCCCCGTGCTGGGGACGTGGCAGCAGGTGTGCTTCGTGGAGCTGGACAACAAGCCCCGCCGCCGGCGGGTCGTCGTGCAGATCGTGGGCGAGTAGGGCCCGCCGGGTGAGGAATCGCGGAGGCCGCATGGACCAGGAACCCCCCCAGACGCCGGACCGCCGGGGCATCCGCCGGGCGATCTGGGCCCTGGCCTGGCCCGTCATCGTGGCGAACCTGCTCCAGACCCTGACGACCATCGTCGACCTCATCATGGTGGGGACCCTGGGGGAGGACGCCGTGGCGGCCATCGGCCTCGGCGGGCAGGTCCTGTTCTTCGCGATGTCCATGATGATCGCGGTGAGCGCGGGGACCATCGCCCTCGTGGCCCGGGAGACGGGGGCGGAGGAGATCGAGGGGGCGAACCTGGCCCTGCGGCAGTCCATCCTGCTGGGGCTGCTGTTCTCCCTGCCCATGATGGCCGTCGGGCTGACCTTCGCGGGGGACGTGATCGGAGTGTTCAACGCGACAGCTTCGGTCAGCGAGAAGGCCGCCTCGTACGTGTCGACGGTGTTCCTGGCAATCCCGTTCCTGTTCACGTCGTTCCTGTCCACGGCGGCGCTGCGGGGGGCGGGGGACACGAAGACGCCCATGGCGGTGGGCGCGCTGATCAACGTGGTGAACTTCTTCGTGAACTACACCCTGATCTTCGGCAACTTCGGCTTCCCGCGGCTGGAGGTCCAGGGGGCGGCGGTGGGCACGGGGGTATCCTTCGCGGTGGGGTCCCTCGTCTATCTGATTCTGTTCACGAGCCGGCGGGTGCGGCTGGAGCTGCCGCGGGGAGGGAGCCTGTGGGACACCGTCGTGATGAAGCGCATCCTGCGGGTGGGCCTTCCCGCCATGACGGAGCAGGTGACCATCCAGGTCGGCTTCCTCATTTACACGTTCCTGGTCGTGGGCTACGGGACGACGGCCCTCGCGGCGCACCAGGTGGGGCTCCGCGTGGAGTCCCTGGCGTTCATGCCGGGCTTCGGGTTCGCATTGGCGGCGACGGCCCTGACGGGACAGAACCTGGGGGCGAAGGACCCCGCGGGGGCGGATCGGAGCGCGCGGGAGAGCACCCGCCTTTCCCTGTACGTCATGGGGGGGATCGGGGCGGTCCTGTTCATCGGGGCGGAGGCCATCTCGTGGGTGTTCATCCAGGACCCCGATGTCATTGAGTTGGCGGCGATCTGGATCCGGATTCACGGGTTGGCCATCCCAGGGATCGCGGTGTTCTTCACCTTGGCGGGAGGGCTGCGGGGCGCGGGGGACACCCGGTGGCCCATGATGGCGTCGATCATCGGGATCTACGCAGTGCGGCTGCCGACGGCGGTGCTGCTGGGGAACAGTGGATGGCTGGAAGTCGCGGTGATGGGCGTGTGGTTCGGGCTGTTCGCGGACTACTACGTGCGAGCGGCGATTGTCGGCGGGCGATTTCGGACGGGGCGGTGGAAGGCGATTGAGGTTTGACGACAAGTGGACGGAATCCCTTTGGAACGCTTGCGAGGCGCCCAGAGTCTATTCGTACGGAACTTGGGGACAACTGGTGTGCCGCCTGTCGCCCAGTCAACGGCTGCAGTCATTTCAATCCGCCCGACCGCGCCCTCCTTGGTCTGGGGTCAGCCAGGCGGGGAGGTGTCTCCCCTGCGTGTGCCACTCGACCATCGAAGACCGAGGTACGCGAGCGCCGCAGCCGAAACTGCGAGCACAAGAGAAACGGACCACAGCGCGAAGTCCTCAACGACGATCTCACCAACCATGATTCTGGTTCCCGATTCCTGCCAGACCAGGAAGCGATCGGAAATGGCGACCCTCCCAGCCGACGTGGATTCGTCCGTCACGGCGATCGTCATGTCCAGCGCTAGGTCGGTCAGAAAGACTTGGTTGAGATGTCCCGGGTCCGCCAGCCACGCGATCCGACTACCAAATACGACCCCACCAAAGTCTGTGTGGTCGTTGTCGGTGAATTGGCGCGTTTCGCGGCTTGATACGTTATGGAGCATCAGCTCGAAGTCGCCGCTCTCAAGATCCCATTTCCTGTATACGACAAGGTCCCCGAAGATGTCCGCAGCCTTCGAGAAACCATCGTGCGTGATTCTGTCAAGGATGCCTGAGTCGAGGTTC
>CAYFXO010000096.1:0-1062 GCA_964347125.1 uncultured Methanomassiliicoccales archaeon
GGAAGGAGGAGCACATGGCCTACATCCGGCGGAACCTCGAGCGAGGCCGGCCCGCGGGCCTCATTCGCCTGCGCATCGAGTACGAGGGCGAGGTGGGCGATTGGTTCGAGCTCCTCCTGGCGGCGCCGCAGGAGATGGCCACCCTGGGGATGCGGAGCGGATGGCGGCTGCGGGAGGGGTACTATGCCGAGGGCCGGGATGCGATGTACACGGCCGTGATGGAGAAGGAGGGCCCTTCTGAGGTCGAAGAAGGGGCTCATTGGGAGCAACGGTCCTTGGAGGACGCGCGGTAGGGGAACCGCAACGGGAACCTATGCACTGCCAGGGTGCACAAGACCCGCCCGGCTCCCCGACCCTGGCATCTAGGCCCGGGAGGGAGGATCCCCCATTCTGGCCAACCCTTAAGACAAAGACGGAACTACCCCCTGCCATGCGCCTCGCCCGACTGGCCCTGGCACTCGCCCTGTTCCTGGCTCAAGGGGCCCTCGGGGCCCCCGAAGCCCTCGCCGCCGACGCGCCGCCCCTCGCCCTCTCTCCCCCGAATCTCGAGCCCCTCGACCCGCCCTTCTCGACGAACGTGAAGCTCAGCGACGACTCGGGGACGGGGAACCAGAACGAGGTTTCCATGGCTGTGGATACCGAGGGGCGCATCGTCGCCGTCTGGAACGACCGGCGGGGCGGTAACGACTATCGCTGCGGTCGAACCAACTCCCTGGACGCGGGGGCCACGTGGTCCGCCAACGTCCTCTACGGCAACCCCGCCTACGACGCCGCGGGGGACCCCGTCGTGGCCGCCGACGACGCGGGGAACATCTATTTCATCTGCATGTCTTTCAACCGCTCCGGTGGCGGCTCCACCATGGAGGTGATGCGGACTGCGGACGGCGGGGTCACGTGGACCTCCCCCGTGGCCATCGGCCTCACGGGGGGCTTCAACGACAAGCCCTGGATCGCCGCCCACGGCGACGGGACCGTCCACGCGGGGTGGACCTTCTACAGCGGCAACACAGCCCGGATCGCGTTTCGGACCTCCACCGACTGGGGCTTGACGTGGACCCCTTC
>CAYFXO010000096.1:1072-5544 GCA_964347125.1 uncultured Methanomassiliicoccales archaeon
CATACCGTAATCGACAATCGCGATCATCTACCCCCCAGTTCCTCGGACCGCCGGACAGCGCATACCTGGGCATGGACGTCGACGACGCGGGCGTCGTCCATACCGTCTTCTGGCAGGATTGGAACATAACCTACAGGCGGTCGGAGGACACCGGAGGGACCTTCTCCCCCGCCGTCACGATATCTCCCGCGGGCTCAGGTTGCTGGGGGTGCTCCCCACGCTCCGGCACCCTCCCCGCCCTCACGGCCAGCGGGGACGGCAACGACCTCTACGTCGTCTGGGGCGCGGACCTGGGCGACGCCACGGGGGAGGACATCCAGCTCGCGTACTCCCACGACGGGGGCGGCACGTGGAGCCAGTTGAGGGTGAACGACGACGGCACCGCCGCCCGCCAGTTCATGCCGTTCGCAGACGTGGACCGACAGGGGACGGTGCACGTGATGTGGTCCGACCTCCGCTCCGGCGACCACCAGGTGTTCTACGCGAACTCCACGGATGGGGGGGCCACCATCGGCCCGAACCTCGTCGTCACGGACACCAGCGCCCCCACCGTGGGCTTCCAAGGGGACTATCAAGCTCTCTTCGTGGACGACATGGGTCTCGCCCACATCGCCTGGTGCGACACGCGCAACGGGAACGGGGACATCTACTACGCCACCGCTCTCCTCGCCCAGCCGACGGTCCACACGATCGAAGTCACCCCCGCCTGGGCCCAGATCACTGCGGACGAGACCCAACAGTTCACCGCCGCCGGCTACGACATGATGGGGAACCCGATCTCCATCGCCCCCACCTGGGAGACCACCGGAGGGTCCGTGGATGGCACCGGGCTCTATTCGCCGTTCCAGACGGGGAACTTCACCGTGTACGCGAACGACTCCGGGGTCAGTGGATCCGCCGTCGTCGAAGTGATTCCTGGCGCCCCCGCGACCCTCGCCGTCGACCCACCCTTCGCGGCCATCACCGCGGACGACACCCAGCAATTCACCGCGACCGTATATGACGCGAAGGGGAATCTCGTGCCCGTGACGCCCCTCTGGGAAGCCACGGGCGGCGTCATCACGTCCTCCGGCCTGTACCTCCCGAGCCCAACGGGCCTTTTCACCGTGTACGCCAACGTCTCGGGCCTGACGGAAACGGCCATGGTGCAGGTCTCCCCGGGAGCCCTGGCCTCCATCGTCGTCGATCCACCCTTCGCGGCCCTCACCGCGGACCAGACGCAGCAGTTCACCGCGGCGGGCTTCGACGCCAAGGGGAACCCCGTCCCCTTCGCCCCCACTTGGGAGGCCACCGGCGGCTCCATCGACGCGACGGGCCTCTACACCCCCGCCCCCGTCGGCGGCTTCCTGGTGTTCGCCAACGCCTCCGGGGTATCCGGCGTCGCGGCCCTCACCGTCACCCCGGGCGCCCTGGCCACGATCTTGGTCCTCCCGCCGGTGGCGACGATCACCTCCGACGAGCTGCAGCCGTTCGCCGCCGCGGGCTTCGACGCGAAGGGCAACGAGGTCTCCCTCATCCCGACCTGGTCCGCCACAAACGGCACTGTCAACGCTGCGGGCGTCTTCTCGCCCTGGGCCGTCGGGTCGGTGACGGTCTACGCCAACGCGTCCGGCGTCTCCGGGAGCGCCGCCGTCACCGTCCTCCCTGGAGCGCTCGCCTCCATCACCGTCGACCCGTCCTTCGCGGCCCTCACCGCGGACCAGACGCAGCCGTTCACCGCCGCCGGTTACGACGCGAAGGGGAACCCCGTGACGATCGCCCCCTTGTGGGCCGCGGGCAACGGCACCATCGACGCCGCGGGCCTCTTCACGCCCTGGTCCGTGGGCACCTGGCCCATCACTGCCTCCCAAGGCCCCATAGCGGGGACGGCCACCGTCATCGTCACCCCCGGCGCCCTCGCGACAATCCTCGTGAGTCCGGCGACCACCACCCTCACCGTGGACGAGACCCGGCAGTTCACCGCCACGGGCCACGACGCGAAGGGGAACCTCCTGCCGCTCTCACCCTCCTGGGACGCCACCGGGGGGTCCATCGACCCCACGGGCCTGTTCACCCCCCTCACCCTGGGGTCCTTCGCGGTATACGCGAACCAGTCCGGCGTCTCGGGAACGGCGGCCGTCACGGTCACCCCCGGGGCCCTGGTATCCCTCATCGTGAGCCCGCCCTTCGCGGCGATCACCGCCGATGAGGTACAGCAGTTCACGGCCACCGGCTACGACGGCAAGGGCAACATCCTCGTCGTGACCCCGACCTGGGAGACCACGGGGGGCTTCATCAGCGCCAGCGGGCTGTACACCCCGTTCCCGCCCGGCCTCTTCGCCGTCTACGCGAACCAGTCGGGTGTCAGCGCGTCCGCCACGGTGCAGGTCGCCCCCGGTGCCCTGGCCGCGATCGTCGTGGACCCCGTCACCGCGGCCCTCACCGCGGACGAGACGCAGCAGTTCACGGCCGCCGGCTACGACGCGAAGGGCAACCCCGTGTCCATTGCCCCCGCCTGGCAAGCGACCGGCGGCTCCGTCAACCCGTCGGGGCGGTACACGCCCTCCCTGACGGGCGGCTTCCTGGTCTACGCGAACCAGTCCGGCGTCAGCGGGGTCGCGTCCGTGACCGTCACCCCCGGGGTGCTCGCCACCATCACCGTCGACCCGCCCAGCGCGGCCCTCACCGCGGACGAGGTCCAACTCTTCACCGCCGGCGGGTCCGATGCGAAGGGGAACGCCGTCCTCATCTCGCCCATCTGGGAGACCACCGGGGGCGCCATCGCGGCCTCCGGGCTGTACTCCCCCGCCCCCACGGGCACCTTCATCGTGTACGCGAACGCCTCCGGCCTCTCGGGCACCGCCACCGTGGAGGTGACGGCGGGCGCCCTGGCCTCCCTGTCCATCTTCCCGGCGACCCTCACCCTCACCGCGGACCAGACCGCGTCCTTCACGGCGAGCGGCGCCGACGCCCACGGCAACCCCGTCCCGGTGGACGTGACCTGGAGCGTGGATAGGGGCACCATCGCCCCCGACGGCCTCTTCACCCCCCACGCGGCGGGCACTTGGACGATCCTCGCGGCACAAGCCGGAATCCTCAGCACCGCCCGCGTCACCGTCACGCCCGGGGCCCTCGCTACGCTCCAGGTGACCCCCGCCGCCGCCTCTCTCCTAGTCGGGGAGACCCAGACCTTCACCGCCGCGGGGTGGGACGCGAAGGGGAACCCGATCCCTGACCTCCAGGTCACCTGGACGACGCAGGGCGGGGTGGGGAACCTCACCGCGGCGGGTTTCTTCGAGGCCTCCGCCCCGGGCCCGGGGACCGTCACCGCCCAGGCGGGTGGCGTGTCCGCGGCCGCCGCCGTCGAGGTCCGCGCCCCGGAGACTCCCGCCGCACCGCCCCTGGACCTCTGGCCCGTCGCCCTCCTCCTCCTGGCCGTCCTCATCGGACTCCTGGTCCTTCTCCTCTGGCGCCGCCGCCCGGGCGACGAGGCCCCGAAGGCGCTCCCACCCCCTCCCGAGTAACCCTTTTATGGTGGCCCTCCGTAGGACTCCCTCGAGCCCATGCGCGACTGGAAGGGTCCCCTGGAGAAGCTGGACAACTACCGCCAGCGCATCCCCAAGCGGTACAAGCCGGAGATGCACGTGGACGGCGTCATCTACGCCGACGACCGGATGATCCGGAACGTGGTGAAGGACTTCGCCCCGGAGCAGGTGGCCAACGTGGCGACGATGCCCGGGATCCAGAAGGCCTCCATGGCGATGCCGGACATCCACTGGGGCTACGGCTTCCCCATCGGCGGGGTGGCGGCCTTCGACGCGGAGGAGGGGGTCCTCTCCCCCGGCGGCGTCGGGTACGACATCAACTGCGGCGTCCGCCTGGTCCGCACGGACCTCACGCGGGAGGACGTCAAGGACCACCTGAAGGCCCTGGTGGACACGTGCTTCAACAACGTCCCCAGCGGCGTGGGCTCGAAGGGCAAGATCCGCCTGACGCGCGAGCAGCTGAACGACGTCCTCGACCGGGGCGCCCCCTGGGCCGTGGAGAACGGCTACGGGTGGGAGCTGGACCTGGAGCGCATCGAGCAGGGCGGCTCCTTCTCCCAGGCGGACTCGGAAAAAGTGAGCCCGAAGGCGAAGGACCGGGGCCTCTCCCAGGTGGGCAGCTTGGGCGCGGGGAACCACTTCCTGGAGATCCAGTACGTAGAGGAGGTCCGCCACCCGGAGGCCGCGAAGGCCCTGGGCATCGGGGAGGTGGGCCAGATCGTCGTGATGGTCCACACGGGCTCCCGGGGGTGCGGCCACCAGATCGCCACGGACTACATCCGCCTCCACGAGCAGGCGGTGCGGAAGTACGACATCCGCCTCCCGGACCGGCAGCTCGCCTGCGCCCCCGTGAATTCGCCGGAGGGTCAGGACTACTTCCGGGCGATGTACGCCGGGGCGAACTTCGCCTTCACGAACCGCCAGCTCATCACCCACTGGATGCGGGAA
>CAYFXO010000097.1:0-5393 GCA_964347125.1 uncultured Methanomassiliicoccales archaeon
AGGCGATGGTCACGGGGGTGCTCATGTCTAGGGCGAGGCTCGTGCCCGAGGCGTAGTGGTAGATCCAGTTGTTCACGTCGATGAAGTAGTCCGGGGTGATGGTAAGGGACCATGCGGTGTCCGTTGGGAGGCCGGCGACGACGCCGCCGTCCGTGTTGTACCACCAGTGCCAGGTGCCGCCCGCCAGCGTCATCTCGGGCGGGTCGTCGCTCTGGGCCACGTAGGCGCCCGAAGGCACGCCGGAGAACGTGAACTTCGCCTGGGCGTCGGGAGACCCGCAGTTCTGCGGGCAGCTCCCGTAGCTCACGTCCCCGTCGATATCGTGGATGATGAAGAGGCTCACCTCGTTCGTCGTCGTGTCGCGGTAGAGGAAGAGCTTGCTCTCGTAGGGCACCTCCAGGCCCGTGTGGGCGGAGACGCTGTAGTAGTCGTAGTAGGAGGCGGCGGACTCCGCCCGCTCCAGGGCGGGGATCTCCGTGCTGAAGCTGCCTTGGGTGAGTGTGTACGTGAGGGGCTCGTTCAGGTGGACGTCCGGGGCCACGTTCGCGATGGCCACGCTCTTCGTCTCGCTGTCCGCGAGGCCCTCCCCGTCCGTCACCGTGAGGGTGACGCTGTAGGTCCCCGCATGGCCGTAGGCGTGGCTCGGGTTCTGGAGGCCGCTCGTGCCTCCGTCCCCGAAGGTCCAGGCCCAGGAGACGATGTCGTCGTTGTCGTCCGTGGAGAGGTCCGTGAACTGGATGACCTCCCCCTCGCTGGGCGCCGTGGGGTCCCACGTGAAGTCCGCCTCGGGCGGGAGGTTCTGCTGCACCGTGGTCGTGTCCACCGCGGAGTCCTGGAGGGCCCACTCCACCGTGGAGGAGGCCGTGATCGTGAGGGTGTCGACGTCCCCGCCCGACGCGGAGGACGGGACGTCCAGCACGGCGACGAGGTAGAAGGTGGCGTTGGGGCCCAGGGACCCCGTCCCGGTGATTACGGGCTCGCCCACGTCCACGACGCCGTTCGCGTTCTGGTCGTTGTACAGGGTCACCGGCCAGCCCATGGAGCTCGTCGCGGTGAGGTCGAAGTTGTCCGTCTGCCCGTTGTTCGTGACCGCGTGGGCGTACTGCACGGAGGTGCCGGGCGGCACCACGGCGGCGTTGTCCGGCTCCACGGTGGGCGGGGGCGACACCGTGAGGGGCGGGTCCTGGTTGCTGTAGATCTCCTGGCTCGCCCTCAGGTAGTTCGCGTTGTGGGCGTCCATGCCTCGCACGTTGAACTCCCAGAGCCCCGGAGACAGGAGGCCGCTGACCAAGACGTCCGGGTTGCTGGAGCTGGGGCCGATGATGAAGTTCTCCCACTCCACGTTCCCGGAGGGGTCGAAGTTGTAGTAGGCGTTCCCGTCCGGGTCCGTCACGATGTTGTAGATGGATGGGGCGACGTGGGCGCAGGGGCCATACAGCGTGCCGTCGTCCGCGGGGGCGCCGGGGGAGGCGCCCTCGTCGGGGGGCGGCGTGTTCGCGTCGTCCGTGTCGTCCACCCGGTCCGAGTCGCCGTCCCGGAACGTGATGGAGGTGAGGGCCGCGGGCACGTAGAAGTAGAAGTTCCAGTCGCCGTCGTAGGAGTTCGCGTCGGGGTCGTTCGTCTCGCCGGGGTTGGGGTCCCCGGAGCCGACGCAGGGGTCGTAGGGCTCCTCGTTGAAGCCCTCGATGCGCTGGGGGCCTCCGATGAAGCCGAACTCCTCCCCCGCCCGGATGCTGATCTGTCCGTCGGTGCGGACCTTGAAGGCGTTGAGGGATTCCGCGGTGGGACTCGCCCAGTTGATGTCCAGGCGGTAGAAGTAGTTCCCGCTGGGGGCCTGGGCGTCCGCATGGGGGGCCAGGGTCTGGGTGAACCAGTCGTCGTCGGGCATCCCCGTGCTCGTCCAGGTGACAACTGGCATCGCCGTCGTCCCGGTCTTCTCCGGGTCCATGAAGAGCCTGTAGTTGAGGACGTCGGAGCCGGAGTCCCAGTGGCCGCCGGTGTTCCCGTCGAAGATGCCCACCTCGAAGCTCGTGCGCCCCGCGGGGATGCCCAGGTAGAGGCGGATCTCCACGCCGGCGAGGGTGTTCAGGTTTATCCCGGCGACGCTCAGGAAGTCCCCGCTGTCCGGGTCGTTGTCCGGCAGGGCCGAGTAGGACGTCCCGTTGCTCGCGGGGGCGTCGCCGAAGGCGGCGGGGACGAGCCCGGCGCCCATCAGGCTGACGATCAAGAGCAGGGACGCGGCGGCGGCTCCTTGCGGTTCAAAACGAGAGAGGAACCCTACGTGCATTCTTTCCCCCCAGTGAGTATGGCCCGCCTGCCTATAAGAACGTTCGGCGAGGCGTGAGGAGGCCTCAGAGCCGCACGTCGAGCTCCACGCCGTCCCCGTCCGCCAGCCCGACCGCGTCCCGCAGGTAGTCCTTCGAGATGACCTCGAGGACGTCCGTGTAGTGGGTCCGGACCGGCATGATCGCCGCGCACTCCACGGCCCCGATGGACGCGAACCACGCCTTCACCGCGCCGAACGTGCGGCCCTCGCTCTCGAAGCCCTCGATGAGGAGACCCTCGGTCCCCTGGAGGACCTGGAGCAGCGTGAGGTCCCGCCCCGCCACCTTCAGGTTGAGCGTCCCCGGCCAGGGTTTGAACCAGAGCTTGTCCTGGAACTGGCGGACGTAGCCCTCCTGGCTCATGTAGAAGGCGCCCTCCCCGAGGCCCGTGAAGACCGTTCCGTGGATCGTGAGGCGGTCCTCGACCTCGAAGATCCGCAGGTAGTCCGCGTGCTCGTGACGCAGCGTCTCCAGGCCCTCCTTCGTGAGGCGGATGCGCTGCTTCCGGCGCCGCATGTCCCGCTCCACGAGGCCCTGCTCCACCAGGTCCAGGATGCGCTTCGAGGCGGCCTGCTGGCTGAGGCCCAGGCGGGCGGCCATCTCCGTCGTCGAGAGGGGGACGAGGTCGTGGACGCCCCCCAGGAGGGCGATTTGCTTCAGGGTCTGGACGTCGGCCCGCTTCATCCGGCTCGCGAAGGCGCGCCCGCGGGAAATAGCTTGCTGTGCGGCGTCAGAACTCGCCCTCGTACAGGACGCCGCAGTGGTCGGAAATCTCGTAGGACGTGCCCGCCGGATAGCGTGCTCGCTCGATGAGGACGATGTCGCCCGCTTGGAGCTCGTCGGCGGCGGGGTCGAACTGCAGGAGTTGGACGCCGTCCGTCCCCTGGTCACGGAATGCCTCGAGAGGGGTCGCGGGGAGGGAGACGCTCCCGTCGGAGGCCCAAAGAGTGAGGTAGGTGGCGTCCAGCCGCTTCCCGGTGGGCGCCTGGTAGATCTGGAGGAGCCACTGGGAGAGGTCGTTGTTGATGCCCTCCACGAGGTTGATGCCCACCTGGCACTCCCCCGACTCAAGCACTCTCAGGTCGGAGCGGTCGAGTCGAGCCCAGAATCCAGGGGAGTCCCCTTCGCCCAACGCCTCAGCCAGCCACTCGCCATACCAGCGGTTCTGTTCGTCCTGATTGTCGAATTCGAGTACGGAGAGCGACGCCTCGATCAGGTCCGCCGTGCCAAACTCCCCGGCTCGATTCCCGGGCAGCTCGATGCCGGAGATCCCCATGGGCCCACACGCTTCAAGACCGAGGAGGGTAACATCCTCGAGGGCGAAATAGGAGGCGTACTGGACCCTCCCTTGGAGGAGGAGAATATCCCCCGGGTCAAGATCCAAGAACTCGAACTGGGTCTCAGTGGCTCTGATCGTGATGGCTATCTGCTCCTCAAAGCTCTCACAGTCTAGGGAGACCGTCCGAGGCTGTCCGACTTCCCCCAGGGGAGACTGTCTCCACCCCGCGACCGCCGCATATCCGAAAGTCGAAGCGAAGGCGAGGCAGGAGATGAGCCCCGCTGCGAGGGCTGCGTCCCTCATGGGTCGGGACGTCCTGGCGGGACCGCGCAATCGCCGGGAGGAGCGTCCCCGTTGGGACCCCGCGGCCATTGCTCCGTCGAGCGCGCACGGCCTACATGAGTGTTTCCCTGAAGAGGTCGGGTCATAGGCCACCCCGCCTCTCGAACTCCAACCGCGTCCCCCCCCGCACGCGGATCACCGGGACCCCCAGCTCCCGGCACCGCGCGATGATCTCCCGGTCGTTCGTGAGGATCGCCCCCGCCCTCTCCATGGCGACGCGGACCACCGCCTCGTCGGGCCGGTGCTCCGACTCCACGCGCTCCCACCGCCCGACCAGCTCCAGGGCGGCCTTCGCCTCCCGGCTTCGCCCCGCCAAGAGCTCCAGCTCCCGCACCACGGGGGTCGGCACCACGACCTCGTAGTCCTCCAGCAGCCGCCCGAGCTCCTCGTCCAGGTTGAACCCGAACTGGAAGGGCCCCATCAGACCGTTCGTGTCCGCGACGACCACCTGGGCCACGCCGCCCCATCCTCCGCGGGCCATATACCCGTTGCGGGGTTACCTATTTATGGCGCTCTGAGGTTCCTCACCCCATGGAAGGGGAACCGCGCAGGACGTCGACGGAGATCACCACGCGGTCGGGCGGCGTCTTCTGGGGCATCGTCCTCCTCCTCGTCGGCGTCATCTGGCTGATGAGCGCCCTGGGGTACATCACCGCGGACCTCAACATCGTCTGGCCCCTCTTGGTCATCCTCGGCGGCGTCTACCTCCTGGTGACGAAGTTCATCCGCTGACCCGGTTCTCCGGCCAAACCTTCTTATCCGCCAGCCCTGTTCCTCGCCCGAGGGGTTCCATGCCAGACCTACGGGAACGGGTGGAGGACGAACGCGGCCTTCTGAAGCGCATCCAGCTCCACGTGCCGGGCTTCGCGGGCTACCGCCGCCGGGAGGACATCCGCACCGCGGACAACATGCTGCGGATCCAGATGGCGAACATGCTGAAGGACGCTCGGTCCATGACGGAGCGGGCCCGGGAGGCCCTCGCCGAGGCCTACAAGATGGAGGTCCTGGACGATGTGGGCGGGGTCATCAGCCGGTTCCAGACCCTGGAGGGGAAGGTGCGCCACGCGGAGGGCGGCTACACGGGCATCTCCCCCGCCATCCGCATCGAGGAGCGGGAGCTGGACCGCCTCTACGAGTACGACGCCTCCCTCCTGGAGAGCGCCGCCGCCATGGGCGACGCCGCCAGCGCCCTCGGGTCCGCCTCGGACGACGGGGACGCCCTGAAGCAGCAGCTGGACGGGTTGCGGGGCATGCTGGACGCGTTCGAGGACACGTTCCGCAGGCGCACCCTCGTCATCACGGGCACGGAGGTGGGCCGATGAGCGTCTTCGGCTCCGAGACCTTCGCGTGGGAGGACGGGCAGAAGCGCGGGAACATCATCTGGAGGCACCCACGGAACATCCGGCTGAACGACAACATCGTGGTGCGGGAGGACGAGATCGCCGTCT
>CAYFXO010000098.1:0-5247 GCA_964347125.1 uncultured Methanomassiliicoccales archaeon
GTTCCACGTGAGGACCTGCCCGCTGATCGTGTCCGGCGCGGGCGAGGCGCTCTGGTAGGTCACGTCCGCGGGGAGGGTGTCCTCGACCACGACGTCCGTCGCTTCCCCCGTCCCGCTGTTCTCGTAGTACAGGGAGTAGACGAGGGTGTCGCCCGGGTCCACCGTGGTGGCGCTCGCGCTCTTCGTGATGGTCATGATGGGGGCGGTGACGGTGACGTCGACGGAGTCGCTCTCCTGGGGGTACGGGTTCCCGTTGGCGTCGTCGTAGTCCAGCGTCACGCTGTTTGTAAGGACCGTCTGGTCGGGGGTGTAGGCGTCCACCTCGACCACGAGGGTGATCGTGCCGCTGGCGCCGCTCGCCACGGAGCCGACGTTCCAGGTGTAGGTGTCCCCGCTCACGGAGTCGTAGGCGGGGGTGGACGACACGTAGGTGGTGTCCGCGGGGATCGTGTCCTCGATGACGACCCCGGTGGCCTCACCCGTCCCGGTGTTCTCATAGTCGAGGGAATAGGTGATGAGGTCCCCCGGGTCCGCGGTGTTGACGCTCGCAGTCTTCGTGATGGTCATGATGGGGGCGGTGACGGTGACGTCCGCCTCGGCGGTGAGCTGCTCGATGAAGTTGCCGTTGGCGTCGTCGTAGTCCAGCGTGGCCTCGTTGTGGAGGAGGGTCGCGTCCGCCGTCCCGACGTCCACCTGGACCACGAGGGTGATCGACCCGCTGTCGCCCGCCGCGATCGTCCCGATGTTCCACGTGAAGGTGTCCCCGCTCACGGAGTCGTAGGCGGGGGTGGACGACACGTAGGTGGTGTCCGCGGGGATCGTGTCCTGGACGACCACGTTGGTCGCGTCCCCGGAACCCGTGTTCTCATAGTCAAGTGAATAGGTGATGAGGTCCCCCGGGTCGGCCGTGTTGACGCTCGCGCTCTTCGTGAACTTCATCACGGGGGCGGTCACCGTCACGTCGACGGAGTCGCTCTCCTCCGGGTAGGGGTTGCCGTTGGCGTCGTCGTAGTTCAGGGTCACGGAGTTCGTGAGGACGGTGCCGTCCGCCACGCCCGCGTTCACGGTGACCGTCACGGTGATCGTGCCGCTGGCACCGCCCGCCACGCTCCCGATGTTCCACGTGAGGACCTGCCCGCTGATCGTGTCCGGCGCGGGCGAGGCGCTCTGGTAGGTCACGTCCGCGGGGAGGGTGTCCTCGACCACGACGTCCGTCGCTTCCCCCGTCCCGCTGTTCTCGTAGTACAGGGAGTAGACGAGGGTGTCGCCCGGGTCCACCGTGGTGGCGCTCGCGCTCTTCGTGATGGTCATGATGGGGGCGGTGACGGTGACGTCGACGGAGTCGCTCTCCTCCGGGTAGGGGTTGCCATTCGCGTCGTCGTAGTTCAGGGTCACGGAGTTCGTCAGGACGGTGCCGTCCGCGACGTACGCGTCCACGTCCACGATGACGGTGATGGTGCCGCTCCCGCCGCCGGGGACGCTCCCGATGTTCCACGTGAGCACGTCCCCGCTGATGGAGTCCGGATACGGCACCGCATCCACGAAGGTGGTGTCCGGGTCGATGGTGTCCTGGACGACCACGCCGGTGGCTTCCCCGTTCCCGGTGTTCTCGTACTCCAGGGTGTAGGTGATCTGGTCACCGGGGTCCGCTGTGCTGCGGTCCGCGGTCTTCGTAATGGTCATGATGGGGGCGGTGACGGTGACGTCCACCTCGTCCTCGTCCCCGGGGACGGGGTTGTCGTTCGCGTCGCTCCCGGTGACGACCACGGCGTTCGTGAGGATGGTGCCGTCCGCCGTCCCCGCGTCCACCTGCACGATGAGGGTGATGGACCCGCCGGAGTTGCCGGGCACGGTGCCGATGTTCCACGTGAGCACGTCCCCGGAAATGACGTCCGGGTACGGGGTGGCGTCCACGAAGGTGGTCTCGGGGTCGATGGTGTCCTCGACGACCACGCCGGTGGCCTCCCCGGAGCCGGTGTTCTCGTACGCGAGGGTGTAGGTGATGAGGTCGCCGGGGTCTGCGGTGGTGCTGTCCGCGGTCTTCGTGATCGTGAGGATGGGGGCCGTCACCGTGACGTCCGCGCAGACAGGCCCTTCGTCGGGCTGGGCGTTCCCGTTCGCGTCCGCGTAGGCGAGCGCCGCGCAGTTCGTGAGGACCGTGCCGTCCGCCACGCCCGCGTCGACGGTCACGTCAATAGTGATCGTCGTCATGGAGTTCCCGACGATGCTGGAGAAGTTGAACCACAGGGTGTCGCCGCTCTGGCCCGAGGGGGAGGGGCTCGCTCCCGCGAAGGTCGTGTCGGGGTCGATGGTGTCCTCCACCACGACGCCCGTGGCCTCTCCCGTGCCGTTGTTCCAGAGGGTGAGGGTGTACTGGATCGTGTCGCCCGGGTCCGCCGTGGGCGCGTTGGCGGCCTTGGCGATCTCCATCATCGGGGCCGTGACGGTGACGTCCGCGCAGACGGGCCCCAGGGAGGGCTGGACGTTGCCGCTGGAGTCCTCGTACCCCAGCGTCGCGCAGTTCGTTACCACCGTGCCGTCCGCCACGTAGGGGTCGACGGTGACATTGATGAAGATGGTCGTGACGGAGTTTCCGGGGATGGAGCTGAAGTTGTACCAATAGGTGTCGCCGCTGGCCCCGCTGTAGGCGGGGTTGGAGTCCACGAAGGTCGTATCGGGGTCGATGGTGTCCTCGATGACCACGTTCGTCGCGGCGCCCGTTCCGTTGTTCCAGACGATGAGGGCGTATTGGATGAGGTCGCCCGGGTCCGCGGTGGCCACGTTCGCCATCTTCGCGAACTCCAGTTCCGGCGGCTCGATGCCCTGGAACTGGGCGTACCCGCTGTCCGTCTTCCAGGTCGCCCCGCTCTTCCGCGTCTGGATGTAGGGGCGGATGGCGGACTCGCCGCCTCCGATGACCGTGAAGTTGTACTGGCTCACGAAGTAGTCGTTGTTGTCCGTGGCCGGGAGGTCCGCCGCGTCCAGGTACTGGTCGTCGCAGATGAGCTCCGTGGGGGCGGGCAGGGGATCCGAGATGTTCCCCGGGTCCGTGTCGTCGTAGTAGTACAGGCACATGGCGTCCAGTCGGAAGACGGCGCCCACGTAGTAGGCGTGCATCATGAGCTCCTGGAGGCCCTGGGCGCTGGATTGGGCATACTTGCTCCAGACCTGGAACGAGTCCCCGACGCTGACGTCGAGGGTCGTGGGGTGGGTCTGGAGCCAGTCCAGGTCGCTCTGGTTGATGGAGGCCGACTTCGTGTTCTCCACGTTGAAGTACGCGGAGGACTGGGAGCCGCCGGACCAGTTCAGCCAGGCCCGGTAGCGGTCGATGCCGCCCACGGTCCCCACGGAGGCGGAGTTGCTCTCGTTGTACTCCGCGCCCGCGGGGGTGTCCACGGGGACGTAGCCCGTCTTGTTCAGGGTGAAGTAGACGTAGTACGTCCCGGGGTCCAGGACCCCGTCGTCGGAGCCGTCCAGCCCGCCGAGGTCCCGCGGCTGGTCGTTGTCCACGTACTCGTCATTCACGCCGTCGAAGTCGTCGTCCTCGATCTCCAGGACGGGGTCGGTCAAGGAGGCGGTGATGACCAGCTTGATTTGCATGTTCATCTCCTCCACGTCCGCCTCCGAGGATTGGGGCGGGAACCCGTCCTTGTCGTTCGGCTTCGCTGTCGACGGCTCCAGGATCTCGTAGGGGGTGAGGATTTCCACCGTCGGCCCCCCGTTCGAGAGCGGTTCGATCCCGGCCTCCATCGCCGCCAGGGCCAGGGACCCCAACAACATCAGGGTCACCAGGACCGCCGTCTGCGCTTTGCTCACACTCTTCGTTGCCATGTCACGATGCCTCCAACAACCCCGCTGTTGGGTGCGAGAATCGCGATGTCTCGATGGTCGCGGCTAGTCCCTGCTCATACCCCGCGCTCATCCCGACTCCCCTCGGGCAGAAAAGGCCCCGGCATGCGCTCAGACTGTGAGCGCCAGTACCGCTCCTCCTCTCCCGAGGTTGCGATTCATCTATGGCTATTTAACCCTGGTTCCCCCATCACCCAATGATATACCAGACACCAAGTGTACGGCATCCGGGCCCGTCCGAGCCCTTTCGCTACCCTTATACCCGCCCATGGACTTGCCCCGCCGGATGGACCTCTCGGTGGACCTCGCGGGCATCCGCCTCCGAAACCCCACCGTCCTCGCTTCCGGGATCCTCGACGAGACGGGCGCCTCCATGCGCCGGGTCGCGGAGGCGGGCGCGGGGGCCGTCGTCACGAAGTCCATTGGCTCCCAGCCCCGGGAGGGCAACCCGAACCCGTCCGTCGTCGAGCTGGACGGGGCCCTCCTGAACGCGGTGGGCCTGCCGAACCCGGGCATCGACGCCTACGGGGCGGAGATGGAGGAGGCCCTGAAGGGGGGCGTCCCGGTCATCGGGAGCGTGTTCGGCGGCGACGCGTCGGAGTTCGCCCGCCTGGCTGGGAGGATGGAGGACTACGGCGCCGCGGCGGTAGAGCTCAACCTCTCCTGCCCCCACGCGAAGGGCTACGGCACGGAGATCGGGTCGGACCCCGCCCTCGTGGAGGCGGTGACCGCGACCGTGGAGGGGGCGGTGGAGATTCCCGTGTTCGCGAAGCTGTCCCCCATGGCCGCGGAGATGGAGCCCCTGGCGGAGGCGGCGGCGTCCGGCGGCGCGGACGGCATCACGGCCATCAACACGATCCGGGCCATGGCCATCGTCCCCGAGGTGGGACGTCCCCTCCTGGCGAACCGCGTGGGCGGCCTCAGCGGCCCCGCCCTGAAGCCCATCGGGGTGCGGTGCGTCTACGAGATCCACGAGGCGGTGGACCTGCCCATCATGGGAGTCGGCGGCATCTCCAACGCCCGCGACGCCCTGGAGTACCTCATGGCGGGGGCGACGGCGGTGCAGATTGGGACGGCGGTGGGCGCCGGAGGCCCCGAGACCCTGGGGCGGATCGCCCGAGACCTGGGGGACCTCCTCGAGACGCTGGGCCACGCGTCGGTGAAGGAGGTGATCGGCCTTGCTCACCAGTAGGCTCCGGATGGTCCGCGTCGAGGACGCGGTCGTCCACTCCGAGCGCCTCAAGACCCTCACGTTTCGCGGCGGTTTCGACGCCCAGCCCGGGCAGTTCGTCATGGCCTGGGTGCCGGGGGTGGACGAGGTGCCCATGGCCCTCTCGGCCCTGGGGGAGCCGAAGGCCATCACCCTCCAGATCATGGGGGACGCGACGAAGGCCATGG
>CAYFXO010000099.1:0-5207 GCA_964347125.1 uncultured Methanomassiliicoccales archaeon
GATCGTGGAGGGCGGACAGGTCCGGCAGCTCCGGGAGGTCGGGGATCTTGGGGATCCGGATGCGGATCTCCCCCACGTCCTCCTCTTCGTCTGGGAACCCTTCCTGGTCGTACCGCCCCTTGATCATCAGGAACGTCTCTTCGCTGATCTCCCCCCGCGCCAGGCGCTCCGCCAGGCGGTCGAGGATGTCCTTCTTCCTTCCCATGGTGTCACCTTTCCTTGTTGTTCGCTCGTGTGCGTCGATCACCGGACCTTCGGGCCCTCACCTCGACAGCAGAGATCCTCGGGCGTCGCTCGCGGGGTGGACCTAGGCTCAGGCTCCCTGAGCCATGAGGATCGTCCCGCAGGACGCGCACTGGCGGTAGAGGGCACCGCCCCCCGCGCCGAGGAACGAGGACGCCTCGTGGTCGCAGTCCCCGACGGCTTGGCTGGGTCTCCACATCTCGAGGGTTCGCAGGGCCACGCGCCTCACCTCAGGGTCTGAGTCAGGACGCTCTGCCTCACGAGGAAGGGCGGGTTGGTCCTCCGGCCCTCCGTGTCCGACCGGCTTCCCTTGCGCTTCCAGGTCCGCATGTTCTTCACCTGAGCGAGGGATACCCCGGGGTATATTTATACAATCGTCAGCATAATAATTGATAGCCCCACGCGCCGCCGCGAGGAAACCACCTACGTGAAAGATAACGTCAACCTGAAGGTTAAAATACTCCCCACCAATGCCTGCTCATCGAAACCCTCGAAGTCGGCCTACTCCGCCTCCTGGCGTCCCCCACGCGATTGGAGATCTGCGAGCTCCTCCAGAAGGGAGTGGACCACCCGGAGGACCTGGCGAAGCGCCTGAAGATGAGCCGCCAGTCCGTCGACAAGCACCTCTTGGCCCTCCATCAGATGGGCGTCGTGGAGCGCTCCGCCGTGTTCCCCACGGACGGGCGGCCGAAGGTCGTGTACGCCGTCAGCGCCCCCGCGAAGGAGCTCCTGGAGCGGATGGAGGAGTCCCTGCGGATGTACGCCCTCACGAAGCTCAACGAGTTCCACGACTCCATGGTCGTGCTGGACGACGACCTCTCCTCCGGGCGGCTGGACGAGGAGGCGTACCTGCGGCGGCGGGAGGCCTTGGAAGCCCATTACGCGGACTTTCTGCGGGAAGAGCGGGAAGATCGGCGGGGGTGAGCCCTCTTCAGGCCCCGGGGGCAACGGACTCCGTGACCCTGTCGGTTGAGCCGCGATGGGCGTGGCGGGAGAACCGGAATGGCAAAGCCCAAAGGCGCATTACGCCCTCAGGCCTCCGCCCGACGCGGGCGACATCAGTCTGGTGGCCACGATGAGGATCAAGCTGAGCAGCGTGTTCGTCGACGACCAGGCCAAGGCCCTCACGTTCTACACGGAGGTCCTGGGGTTCGTGAAGAAGACCGACATCCCCATCGGGGAGGCGAGGTGGTTGACGGTGGCCTCGCCAGAGGGGCCCGAGGAGACGGAGCTCCTCCTTGAGCCGAACGTCAACCCGGCGGCGAAGACTTACCAAGAGTCTCTCTTCCAGCAAGGCATCCCCATCAACGCCTTCGCGGTGGACGACATCCAAGCGGAGTACGAGAGGCTCAGGGGCCTGGGCGTGGAGTTTTTCCAGGAGCCGATGGAGATGGGGCCCGTCACCGTCGCCGTCTTCGAGGACACGTGCGGGAACCTCATCCAGATCTATCAAGAGTGACCCCCGCCAGCGGCTGCAGGCGCTTCACCCGCTCTCGCACCCGATGCCGTCCCCGTCGCCGTCGAAGCGGTGCGGGTCCGGGGGGAGGACCTGGAACCTCCGGTAGGGGATGTCCGCGCAGTCCAGGTCCGGTGGGGGAGAGGGGATGCAGACGTCCGGGTAGGCCGGGTCGCAGTCCTCCGGCGGAGGCGGAGGAGGCGGAGGTGGCGAGGAGGAGCAGCGGGTCCACGCCTCATCCCTGAACTCGCTCGCCGAGCAGAACTGGTAGTAGGTGTCGGCATGGCCGGATGAGATGAGGAGCGCGTTGGCGTTCTTGCCGCCGCAGTAGACCACGGCGAGGACCCGCCCGAAGGGGTCGTCGCCGATCTGGAAGTCGTCCTCATCGATGAGGGCGATGGCACCCAGGCAGAGGTCCTCGAGGTAGTCCCGTGCCGCCACCCCGCCTGCTTCGCCCAGCTCGGGGGCGTCTACGAGGACGAGGCGGATCCGAATCCCGCCTTCCACCTCGAGGGTGTCCCCGTCGATGATGCGGGTGACCTCCCTCTCGACGCAGAGACCCGCGGACCTGGGGCAGTCGGAGGATTCTGGCGGGGGTTGCGGCCCCGTCGGTGCCGCGCCTGGACCGAGGAAGATCAGGAAGTAGACGATGGCGAAGGCGGCGACGAGTATGAGGAGCACGCCCGTCGCCAGGACCAGGAGGTCCCTGTTGTGAGTTGTCAAGCCCCGTTCCCCGTGCCCGGAATGGCCCCTTGGCCTCTTATCTCTTTTCGACAGGCTTTCCCTGAGGCCCGCCTATGGGGTGGACCTCTCCGCCACAAGGACGATGCGGTTCTTCTCCGGGGGCGCGCGGAGCGGGTCCCGCCCGAAGTTCCCGTAGACGGACGCCACGGACCATCCGGCCGATTCGAGCATCGAGGTGAGGTCGTCCGGCCCGTACAGGCGGTGGTCCACGGTCAGGCGGGTGTCGAACGCCCAATCCTCCCCGCGGCGGGTGTAGAAGACCCACTCGTTCACCATGTAGGACCGTCGGGCGTCGTACTCCCTCGATTCCCTCAGGAGCACCTCCCCCGCCTCCTGCCACCCGATGGGCTCGAAGTGACGCTCGATCCAGTCGCGGTTCGCCGTCTCGACGATGAGGGGGCCGCCCTCGACGGTCAGGGCTGCGAGAGCCGCGAAGGCGCGTCGGTCGACCTCCTCCCCGTAGTACCCGTGGGAGGTGAACGCGTTGAGGGCCCCATCGAATGGCCCTCGCTCGCCGAGGGCCCCCGAGAGCGTGCGGAAGTCCCCCCGGACGAACTCGGTGCGGTCCCCGACCCCCTCCGCCTCCGCGGTAGCCCGGGCACGCTCCAGGAAGACTGGCGACAGGTCGACGCCCGTCACGCGGAATCCCCGCTTCGCGAGGGCGACGGAGTGGCGGCCGATGCCGCAGGAGAGGTCGAGGAGGTGACCGCCCGCCGGGACGCCTTGGGCCTCGAAGATCCGGGCCATGCCCTCGGCCTCCTCCCCCGCCCGCTCCACGGCGGCCTCCAGGAACGGCAGGAAGAGGTGGGGGTTCTCCACGAAGAGCGCGTGGGTCCAGTCCTCCTCCGCTTCGCCCATGGAGCCGGCAACCCCTGAGGGGACTAAATACCCGCGCCCCGGCCCCCCACGCAAAGGCATTTACGGAACCGCCCTTTAGAGGCGGCGATGTCCCGAGCCATCGCCCTCGTCGGCGGGACCGCCATCCTCCCGGACAAGGAGGTGAAGAACTGCACCGTGGTCCTCAAGGACGGGAAGATCCAGGCCGTGGGGCGGAACGTGAAGCCCCCGAAGGGATGCCGGAAGATCGACGTCTCCGGCCGCTACGTCGCCCCCGGCTTCATCGACGCCCACGCTCACATCGGCCTCCACGAGTACGGGGGCGGCCCCGACGCCGCGGATGTGAACGAGAAGGGGGACCCCATCGTCCCGAACCTGCGGGCCCTGGACAGCTACAACCCCGCGGACCCCGCCATCCAGCACGCCCTCCGCGGCGGGGTGACGTCCGTGATGATCTCCCCCGGCAGCAGCAACGTCCTCGGCGGCCAGATGGCGGCCCTGAAGCTCGGCCTGCCCACGGTGGACGAGGCCCTCTACCCCGGCGTCCTGGCCTACAAGGCGGCGTTCGGGCAGAATCCCAAGAAGAACGACAAGAAGTACCCGAGCACCCGCATGGGCGTTGCCGCCCTCCTGCGGGAGGCCCTGACGAAGGCCGCGGACTACGAGGTCCACAAGAAGCTCGAGATCAAGAAGCGGGGGCACGTGGAGAAGGGGGTGCGGCGGGAGGCGCTACTCCAAGTGATCCACGGGGAGAGCCCCCTCCGGGCCCACGCCCACTACGCCCACGACATCATGACCGCGTTCCGCGTCGCGGAGGAGTTCGGCCTCACCCTGGTCATCGACCACGCCACGGAGGGGCACAAGATCGCCGGGGAGTTCGCGAAGCGCAAGGTGCCTGCCGTCGTCGGTCCGACGATGGGGACCTCCACGAAGCCGGAGACCCGGGACAAGACGTTCAAGACCCCGGGCGTCCTCGCGGCGGCGGGGGTCACGGTGGCCATCACCACCGACCACCCCGTCACCCACCTGGAGTACCTGCGAGTGTGCGCCGCATTGGCGGAGCGGGAGGGGATGCCCCGCGCCGACGCAATGAAGGCCATCACCCTCAACCCCGCCAAGATCATCGGGATTGACGACCGGGTCGGGAGCCTGAAGAAGGGCAAGGACGCGGACGTCGTCGTGTGGAAGGGGCACCCCTTCGAGCTGTCGTCCACCGTGGAGCGGGTGTTCGTTCAGGGCGAGGAAGTCGACCTGGAGGAAACGTAGCCCCGCCCGTCGACCTCGAGGCCCTCGAGCTCCAGCAGCCGCTCCTTGACAGACGGCCCGCCGGAGTAGCCGCCCAGGTGGCCGTCGGAACTGATGACCCGGTGACACGGGACGAGAATGGGCAGGGGGTTCGCGCCGTTGGCGGCCGCCACCGCCCGGAACGCCGTGGGCTGGTCGATGGCCTCCGCGAGCCACCGGTAGGAGCGGACCTCGCCGTGGGGGATGGTCTCCAGGGCCCTCCACACCTCCTGCTGGAACGGTGTGCCCTCCAATGGGCGGGCCTGCAGGCCGTTGAGGGGGGCTCCCTCCGCGAAGTAGGCGTCGAAGGCCTCCAAGGCGGGCCGGAGCTTCGTCGGGTCCTCCTCGGCGTCGATGCCCATGGAACGGAGACGGGCGGGGAAGCGCGCCGCCTCTTCGGTCCACCCCACCCGGTGCAGCACGTCCTCCTCCCCCGCGACGAGCAGCCGGCCGACGGGGGTCTCCATCGATGCGTAGTACGCCCGCTGAACGGTCATGGGAGGGCGGAAGGCGCGGCGGTCGGAAAAAGGTTAGTCCTACGCGCGGGTAAGGACGACGCCGCCATGCTCAACCCCCCGCAGGGCCCGTAGGCGGTCGGAGAACTCCTTGATGCGGCGGGTCTTCCCCTGGGCCACGATGACCT
>CAYFXO010000100.1:0-5141 GCA_964347125.1 uncultured Methanomassiliicoccales archaeon
ATTATGCCTGCCACGGGATTATATACGAACCGCGGCATGGGTATCGAACCAGCAGACGCCGTCCTGGGATGCCCATGGGCCTGGAGAAGTTCGAGTCCTTCATCCGCGACGCCGACTCCGTCCTCGTGTTCGAGCCCGGGTGGAGCGCGGACAACCGCACCGGCGCCTGGCGCAGCGAGCGCCCCGTCGTCGACCTGGAGAAGTGCATCCGCTGCGACCTCTGCTGGCTCTTCTGTCCCGACGGGGCCATCGACCGCACCGCGGACTACGCCATCGACTACGCGTACTGCAAGGGGTGCGGCATCTGCGCCGTGGAGTGCCCCCGGGACGCCATCGCGATGGTGAGGGAGGATGGCGCAGGCGTTCCTTGACGGGAACCGCGCCGCCGCGGAAGCCGTCCGGATGGCTCGGATCCACGTGGTCGCCGCCTACCCCATCACGCCCCAGACCCACTGCGTGGAGTCCCTCGCCCAGTTCATCAACGACGGGGCCATGGACGCCCGCCTCGTCCGCGTGGAGAGCGAGCACTCCGCCCTCTCCGCCGTGGCGGGGGCGTCCCTCGTCGGCGCTCGCACCTTCACGGCCACCTCCTCCCAGGGCCTCCAGCTGATGTCCGAGGTCCTCTACATGGTCTCGGGGATGCGGCAGCCCACCGTCATGGCGGTGGCGAACCGCACCCTCTCCCAACCCGTGAACATCTGGTGCGACCACCAGGATTCGATGGTCAACCGCGACAGCGGCTGGATGCAGACCTACTGCCGGAGCCCCCAGGAGGTCTACGACACGATCCTCCAGATGTACCGGGTCACGGAGGACCCGCGGGTGCTCCTCCCGGCGATGGTGTGCTTCGACGGTTTCCTGGTCTCTCACGTGGCCGATTCGTTGGAGATCCCCGACCAGGCCGCGGTGGACGCCTTCCTCCCCGCCCCCGGGCCGAACGGACGACCGATCCTGGACCCGGCCGAGCCCCTACAGTTCGGGGAGGTCGTCTACCCCGACTGGTACCCGGACTACGAGTACAAGAAGGACCGGGCCCTCCTGGACGCCCTGGGGGTCATCGAGGAGGTGCAGGACGCCTTCGCGGAGGCCTTCGACCGGCGCTACCGCCACTTGGACGTGTACGGCCCGGAGGACGCGGAGGTCATCCTCCTGGGCATGGGCACGATGATGGACACCGCCCGCTGGGTCGCCCGGAAGCGGCGGGAGGCGGGGGACAGCGTCGCCGTCGTGCCCCTCCGGACCTACCGCCCCTTCCCCACGCAGGCTGTGGTGGACGCCCTCCGCCAGGCGAAGGTCGTGGCGGTCCTCGATCGGGACATCGGCTATGGGAGCGGCGGCATGCTCCACGCGGACGTGACCCGCGCCTTGTACCACGCCGATGCCCGCCCGACCCTGGCGAACTTCATCCTGGGCCTCGGCGGGAAGGACGTCTCCGTGGCGACCCTGGAGAAGTGCATCGACACCGCCCAGGGCCTCGTCGGGAAGGCCCCGCCCGCGGGCCCCTACTGGCCCGACGCCCGCACCGCGGAGGGGGGCCCATGAGCAAGGTCTCCATGAAGACCCTCACGGACGAGGAGTACCTCGCGGAGGGGAGCCTCGCCTGCCCCGGCTGCGGCGCCCTCCTGGTGATCCGCCACGCCCTGAAGGTCCTCGGACCGAACACCCTCTTCGTGAACCCCACGGGGTGCGGGGCGGTGATCATGCAGATGGGGGTGCCGAAGGTCCCCCACGTCCACCCGCTTTTCGAGAACGGCCCCGCGGTCGCCTCCGGGATGGAGGCCGCCCTGGACGTGATGGGGAAGCGGGACGGCGTCCACGTGGTCTGCATCGGCGGCGACGGGGCCATGGCGGACATCGGCTTGGGCTCCCTCTCCGGCGCCGTGGAGCGGGGGCACCGGGTCGTCTACATCACCTACGACAACGAGAGCTACATGAACACGGGGGTCCAGCGGAGCGGGACGACCCCGGAGGGGGCGGCGACGAGCACCACCCCCGTGGGGAGCCGCGTCCGCGGGGAGGACCGACCCATGAGCCGCCGCAAGGACGTGGCGGAGCTGATGGTCGCCCAGGGCTGCCCCTACGTGGCCACCGCCAGCATCGCCTACCCCATCGACCTGGCGAACAAGGTGCAGCGGGCCGCCGCCACGGACGGCCCCAGCTACATCCACTGTCACGCGCCCTGCGATCCGGGATGGGGCCTGGAACCGGGGGACACGATCGAGGTGGCCCGCCTCGCGGTGAAGAGCGGGATGGTCCTCCTCTGGGAGCAAGGGGACGGCACCCGGACCTACCAGCACCTCCCCCGGAAGCCCGTGCCCGTGGCGGACTACCTGCAGAGGCAGAAGCGGTTCCAGCATCTCCTCGGGGACCCCGCGGCCATGGACCGCCTGCAGGACTACGTGGACCGGCGGCTCGCGGCGGTGCCCGGGGCGTAGTCTCCCGGGGCCCGCATCCAGAATGGACTGCAGCGTCCACGCTGAAGGATTGTTACAGCCACTCCGACACGGTGAGCGGAGGACTACACGGGGTTGATCTTGACGGCTTCCACCGGGCAGGCGGTCTCGCACGCCATGCAGTCGATGCAGTCGTCCTCCCGGATGGGGTCGCACTTGTCCGTGCGGTACTTCTCCCATTCCGGGCTCCCCTGCTCCAGGATCTTGTCGTTGTCCGTCCCGTAGGTCCCCGGGTTCAGCTCCCACTCGAAGACTTCGACGGGGCAGACATCCATGCAGGCACCGTCGGCGATGCACGTCTCCCAGTCAATGGCGACGTGGGTCCCGTGGATCCCGAGCTTGGTCGGATAGGGGCTCCCCTCCGCGTCCATCCGCTGCGTCCCTTCCGCGTGGATCTTGTGGGTGTGGTGCTCCCCCGTCTCCGGGAACTGGTCCGGCTTGTCCAAGAAATCCGGGTCGATGGGCGCGGGCTTGTAGTCCACTTCTCGAACCATGGCGGTCCCCTTCCCCCTGAATCATTACCCCTTTATCACCTTTGTGTCACTACCCATACGACAACCCTGGAGCGCGTCCCCCTCATGCCCGAAGGCACCCCTTACGCGCGGCTGACGGCCCTCTGCCGAGAGCTGGAGGCGACGACGAAGCGGCTAGAGAAGCGGGCCCTCCTGGCGGCGTTCCTCCGCGACCTCCCGCCGGAGGAGGTCCCCGCCGCCATCCTCCAGATCATCGGCCGCCCGTTGCCGGAACCGGAGGGGCGGGCCCTTGGCGTGGGATGGGCGGCGCTATCGAAGGCGGTCCGCCGCGAAGGGAAGCAGACGAGCCTCGTGGAGGCGCCTTTGACGATTCTGGAGGTCCAGGACACCCTCACCCGCCTGGCGGACCTCACCGGCCCGGGCTCCGTGGCGGCGAAGCGCCGGGTGTTGGAGTCCCTCCTCGGGCGGGCCTCCCCGGAGGAGGGGGACGCGCTCCTCAGGCTCCTCTTCGAGGGCATGCGCCACGGCGTGGTGGAAGGGGTGATGCTGGAGGCCCTCGCGGACGCCAGCGGCGCGGACGTGGCCCTCGTCCGGCGGGCGAACATGCTCCTGGGGGACATCGGGGAGGTGGGCCGCCTGGCCCTCACGGAAGGCGAGGCGGGTCTGGCGGCGGTGGGGGTCCAGCTCTTCACGCCCATCAAGCCGATGCTCGCGGAGATGGCCGAGGACTTGGAGGGCGCGCTGGCGGAGCACGAAGGGCGGGTCGCCCTGGAGTACAAGCTCGACGGGGCCCGCATCCAGATCCACCGGGACGGGCGGGAGACCCGCATCTTCTCCCGGCGGCTCACGGAGGTCACCGCCAGCCTCCCGGACATCGTGGAGGTCGCTCAGGGCCTGGACGTGGACTCCGCCCTCGTGGAGGGGGAGGTGGTGGCCGTGGACGCGGAGGGTCGCCCGCTCCCCCTTCAGGACCTCATGCGACGGTTCCGGCGGGTACACGACGTGGAGGGCCTCGTGAAGAGTATTCCGCTGGAGCTCTACCTCTTCGACCTCATCTACCTCAACGGGAAGACCCTCCTTGAAGAGCCCTACGAGGCGCGATGGGCGGCGCTCGAGCGGGTGGCGCCCCCAGAACTCATCACCCCGCGGTTGGTCATGCCGGATGCCGCGGCGGCGGACGCCTTCCTCGAAGCCGCCATGGAGGCGGGCCACGAGGGGCTCATGGCGAAGGCCTTGGACGGCCGCTACGCGGCGGGGAAGCGTGGGAAGCGGTGGCTGAAGGTGAAGCCCTCGGAGACCCTGGACTGCGTCATCGTGGCCGCGGAGTGGGGGAGCGGCCGGCGGCGGGGGTGGCTGAGCAACTACCACCTGGCGGTGTACGACGCGGCCAGCGACGACTTCGCCATGATCGGGAAGACCTTCAAGGGGCTGACCGACGAGGAGTTCAGGGAGATCACGGGGCGGCTGCAGGCGCTGAAGACGGAGGACGAGCGCTGGGGCGTGCGGGTGCGGCCCGAGGTGGTCGTCGAAGTGACGTACAACGAGATTCAGAGGAGCCCCCACTATGCCTCCGGGTACGCGCTGCGGTTCGCCCGCATCACGCGGTTCCGAGAGGACAAAGGCCCGCGGGAGGCGGACACGTACGAGCGGCTGGAGGCCCTGTATCACAAGCAGTTCGAGCGGAAGGGGCGGTTGGAGACAGAGGCTCACCGAGCGTAGAGAGCGAACGGTCGACTCTGAGGCATTTCTGTAGGATTCTCACCAGGGACCCTGGGCCGACGAGCCCGTCTCGCTCCGCATTCTCGAGACTCGCTCAAGAATCCGCCGACGCACTGCCTCCGGTTCAAGGACTCCGCGAACCCAGTACGCGACCAGGCCCAGCCGCCCCTTCGGCCTGACGATGAGGGTTGCCCCCGAAAGACCTCTATTGAAGATGTTCCGTACAACCTTCACGCTCTTGATTTCTCCATAGCTGAGGGTCCTGCGGCGCTCAGTAAGGAATCCCCAGGCAACCACCAACCCTTCCTCCTTGATGTTGATCCCTTCGTGTCTGCGGAGCGCGCAGAGATAGTAGTATATGGCCGCCGCGAGGGGAAGTCCTAGGATTCCGAATACGATGCTCGCGATGAGGATGGTCGCAGTTCCGGACGCTCCTCTCGGACCGTTGAGCAGGGCGACCACAATAGCCATCAGCAACATCGTGGACAGCGGGAGC
>CAYFXO010000101.1:0-4454 GCA_964347125.1 uncultured Methanomassiliicoccales archaeon
GGCTACCCGTACCCCGCCCGGTCATCGTGCTGGTGCTGGTTCCAGTAGTGGTACGGCGACATGGCCCGCTGTGAATCCGACATGTCCTGCGCCACCCCGCCCGTGTAGGACCCGTAGCGCTCCTTGATTTGCTCCTCCACGGACCGGCTCCGCCTCACCGCCTGGCGGATGTGCGCGGGCCCGATGACGTCGGACTCCTCCACCACCGCGATGTCCCCCGCGGACCGTATGATGCCGCCCATGTCCCGCAGCCGCAGCGTCAGGCTCTTCTCCTTCCCGTCCTGCTCCTTCGCCCGCCGCCGGGACTCCTGTATCAGCGCGTCCACCGCCCCCCGCGTCGCGGGAGGGATGCGCTTGTCCATGGCGATCTCCTGGGCCGCGAACTGCGCCATCCGCGCCCGGTTCTCCTCCGTGTCGGCCATCGTGGTCTCCACGAGGACCTCGTACCCGGACCCGTAGATGCGGGACCGCAGGGGAGACAGGATCATCGGAAGGTCCTGGATGTTGCACGCCCCGACCATGATAAAGTCGCAGGGCACGTCGTCCACCCGGACGCTCGCCCCCGCGCTCTGGGGGTTCCGACCCGAGATGGGGAACCGCTTCTCCTGCATCGCCGTGAGGATGTACCTCTGGAGGGGCCCCAGCTGCGGCAGCTCGTCGATGAACAGGACGCCCTCGTGGGCCTCGTGGATGGACCCCGGTACGACCCGCTCGTAGGGCGGCGTCCCCAGCTGCGGGTGCCCGCCGTAGGGGTCGTGCTTCACATCGCCCAGGAGCTCCGTCTCGCTGGCCCCCGTGGCAAGGATGAATGGCTTCCGCGACACCGGCACGAGCACCTTGCGCGGGCTGAGCTTCTCCATCTCTCGCCGCTTTTCCAGGGCCTTCTGGTCCAGGACCTTGATCATCTCTCCGGACCGCTCGTAGACGACGACCTCCTCCTTCCCGAACCGCGTCCGCGTGGTCGTCACCCGGTCCCGCATCCCCAGCTGGCCCATCGTGACCTCGAAGATGCCGCCCAGGAGGTCCCCGAACGGGTTCCCCTCCATCTGCTGCACCGAGGTCTTGGGCCGCCCGCACTTCGGGCACATCCGCTCCTTCGGGGAGGAGTAGATGCCGCAGTTCACGCACTTGTACCCGAGCTTCTCGGAGACGTTGATGGGGGCCTCCTTGGGGTCGATGACCTCGCCCTCCGCCCCCTCCATCTCCCGCTCCTCCACCAGAACCAGGTCCCGGTCCTTCACCTCGATGAGGGGGCGCTCGGGGTTCTCCGGGTTGTGGACCACCCGCACCTCCTCGGAGGGCAGGCTCATGTGGAGGGAGAGGGCCTGGGCGATCATGGACTTCCCCGTCCCCGGGGGGCCCACGAGGAGCAGGTGCCGCCCCTGGCTCGCGGCGATTTTCGCCAGGGTGACGGCCTCCTCCTGCCCGATGACGCGCTTCAGCGGGTCCGAGGGGATGACCACGTCTCGGGTCGTCTCCATCTCCCCGAGGGAGAAGCCCTCTTCCGCGCTGAGCCGCGCCGCCTCCGCGATCGCTACCACCGTCTCATAGGTTGAGGTCGCCCCGCGTCCAGACCTCCAGCCCTTCCGGGCGGTTCTGGATGCTCCCCATGCGGGCCCCGACCACCGCGCTCATCTTCGCCTCCTGCGCGATGTCCAGGATCCGCTGGGTGATGATGCCGTCGAACACGATGGCTCGGAGGGCCTTCTTGTTCGCCTTCAGGCTCTCCACGAGCTCCCGGACGGAGATCTCCTCCGCCACGTTGCCCTCGGTGTCGATGAGGCGGGCCTTCGAGGACCCGGAGAGGTCCTTCAGGATGTCTCGGTACGCGGCGGCCTCCGGGGGGACCTCGACCTGGGGGGCGGGGGCCTCCACGGGTTCCGGGGCGGGCTCTTCCGCCTTCGGCTTCCGTCGGGGGGGCGCCCGGCCCCGCGGCGCGGGGGCCTCCTTCTCCCCGCCGAGGCCGTGCATCTCCATGTACTGCTCCGCGGGGGTCTTGTTCCGGAGGGCCTTCATGATCTGCTTCTGCGTCAGCTCCTCCACTTCCTTCCCGCGGGGCGCGCGGGCGATGAAGTCCACCTCCGCGACCTGGGTGAGCTCCTTCAGGATGAGGGCCCCGCCCCGGTCGCCGTCCACGAAGGCCGTCAGCACCTTCTCCCGCGAGAGGTCCTGGATGGACTTCGGGACGCTGGTGCCCTCCACGGCGACGGCGTTCTTCACCCCCGCCTTGAGGAGGTTGATGACGTCCGAGCGGCCCTCGACCACGATGACCGCGTCCGCCGCCTCCACGTTGGGGCCGGCGGGGAGCCGGTCGGGGCCGTAGTTCGTGATCTCCTCCACCTGGACCGCCTGCCGGACGCTCTCCGTCAGGTCCAGGCCGGAGCCGCGGGCCTGCTCCATCATCACGGCCAGGAGCTCCTTCGCCCGGTCCACGATGCGGGACCGCTTCGACATCCGGACGTCCTCCACCTTGTTCACCTGGATGCGGGCCTTGCACGGCCCCACCCGGTCGATGGTCTCCAGGGCGGAGGCCAGGATGGAGGTCTCCACCTGGTCCAGGCTGGAGGGCACGTAGACCGTGCCTTCCGATTTTCCTTTCTTCGCGGCGACCTCGACTTCGATGCGGCCGATGCGGCCGCTCTTCTGCAGGTCGCGCAGATCCAACTCGTCGCCGAGCAACCCTTCGGTCTGCCCGAAGATGGCCCCGACGACGTCGGGTTTCTCCACCACGCCCTCGGCGTGGATGCGAGCCTCAATGAGGTACTTCGTCGTGCTTGGGTCGATGTTCATGCTTTCACCTCTCGGGGTAGGACCCCAGAAGTCTCCGTCCACTCTCGGGAATACCTTCCGTTGACGTGGCCCCCACGGGGTTGCTCCCATGAGGGGGTGAGTGTGAGGAGGGAGTCTGGGATGATACCCCTTGGGGCTTCCAACCTCCCGCGGGCTATTTATACGTATCGGACCGGGATGCGGCGCTGCGCACACGCGGGTCCCGGCGGAGGCGCTTCAGGAACCCCGCCAGTTCCTCCACCGCGGAGGCCTCCTTCTTCGTCAGGTGGGCGAGGCGGGCCCGGAAGTCCACGTCGTGGGGGGTGCCGTTGGCCTCGAGCCCCTTGCGGAGGAGGCGGCACAGCTGGCCCCCGCGGCGGTCCCAGTCGGTCAGGATGATGGCCGCCTCGTGGGCGCGGGACACCTCCTCGCAGGTCTGGAAGACCGGCTTCCCCGTGTTCAGGGTGAGGATGGCCCCCTCGAGGCCGAGGGCGCGGAGGGCCCGCACGTCGCGGCGGCCCTCGACGATCACGGGGGTGTTGCGGTTCGCCTCCCGGAGGTCCTTCAGCAGGGCCTCCACCCGTTCCAGCCGCTCCTCAAGGCGCATGGACCGCCTCCAGGCTTTTCACCGCGGCTTCGATTGTGTCGCCCGCCAGCTTCACGGGGCTGCGATACCGCGGGTCCCCCTTTAACCCTCCTCCCGTAAACGTTCTAATAGCCACCGCCCCATTGCCCGCCCATGGCGGGGGAGGCCGTCGAGTTCAAGCGAGTCTCCCAGATCTATCGGGAGGAGAGCCGCCGCAAGACCCTTACCCGCCTGGAGCCCGACTTCTACGGGCAGCTCGCGGGCTACATCGAGGACTTGCAGAAGCGCAGCGCGAAGGCCACGAAGGCGGACTTCAACTCCCCCAAGGCCGTCCTCCTCCGCGACGAGTTGCGGAAGGTCGAACGGAAGCGGGACCAGATCTACGCCATCCGCGAGCGCAAGGTCGCCATGCTGGCCCTGGCGAAGGTCGGCGGCGGGCCCGTGGACGTCTCCGTGCTCACGACGGAGGAGAAGGCCCTCTTCGAGGGACTCGTGGACATCTTCCAGCGAGGGAGGGAGGCCTCGGGCGGGGCCGCCCCCACCGCCCCCGCGGAGGCGCTCGAAGAGCCGGAGCCCGAGCCCCAGGAGGAGGCCCCCGCCGAGACCAAGGAGAAGGCCGTGGAGCTCCTCACCGTCCGCATCCTGGAGGACGTCCCGCCCTTCGCGGGCCTCGAAGGGACCTACACCCTCCGCAAGTCCGACGTCGTCTCCCTCCCCAAGAACGTCGCCGACGTCCTCGTGGCCAAGGGGGCCGCGGCGGAGGTCAAGGGGCCCGGATAAGGATTATATAGCGGGGCCTTCATAGGGAGTAGTTGCTCTCTTGCGATAAGGGCAATGCTGTCCTGGCATCCCTGTACTTCTCGCCGGAGAGGGAGTCCGTGCACCCAGGGAGGTGACTCCTTGGGGAAGGGGTACAGACGGGTGGAGGACAATGAGGAGCCTGTTCCCGTCCATGACTACCTGTCATACGCAACCTGGACGTGTGCTGAGTCGAGTAGGTCAGTGGTCACTCCACTATCTGGTGGATGGCTTGGCTCGGTCGCCGATGAAGGTCGTGCCAAGCTGCGATATGCGTCGGGTAGGCGCAAGGAACCTGTGA
>CAYFXO010000101.1:4490-5113 GCA_964347125.1 uncultured Methanomassiliicoccales archaeon
TCGGGACGGGGAACCCCCCGAACTGAAGCATCTTAGTAGGGGGTGGAAGAGAAATCAATCGAGACGCCGTGAGTAAAGGCGATCGAAAGCGGCCTAGGGCAAACCGAATCCCCTCGTGAAAGCGAGGGGGGATGTGGTGTTACGGACTCCGGCACCTCCCCGCGGACCAACTCGAAGTCCCCTGGAATGGGGCACCGGAGAGGGTGATAGTCCCGTAGAGGTACCCCCGCGGGAGGATTCGGAGGATCCTGAGTACCGTGCGTCGGAAATCGCGCGGGAACATGGGAGGCACAAACTTCCAACCCTAAACACGAACCGAGACCGATAGCCGTTTCGAAAAACGGGCCAGGGAGTTCTGATCGGTGGCGAGGTTAACCGCGTAGGCGGGAAGCCGGAGTGAAAGCAACACGCCCGCAGCCTTCGGGCGAGGGGCGTCGCGTGCTCGCGAGAAGTCACCGGTGGGAGACCCGAAGCCGGTCGATCTATGCCTGGGTAGGTTGAAGCCTCTCGAAAGGGAGGTGGAGGACCGTACGGGTGTTGACGTGCAAATCGCTCCGATGACCTGGGTATAGGGGTGAAAGGCCAATCTAGACCGGCGATAGCTGGTTCCTCTCGAAACTAGT
>CAYFXO010000102.1:0-516 GCA_964347125.1 uncultured Methanomassiliicoccales archaeon
GATGTGGAACTGGATGGGGGTCCGGGAGCCGTCCCGGTCCAGGAAGTCGTTCACACCGCTCTCCACGTCCACGATGAGGGGCACGCTGACCATCATCAGGTTGAGCTCCCGGCATAGGCCCTCCTCGATGAACTCCTTCACCGCGTAGAGGGCCCGCTGGGTCTCCTTGGGGGTGAGGGTCGACTCGTAGTCCCCGGGCAGGATCTTCGCCAGCTCCTCGTAGTTGCCGATTCCGGGCCCCGCCAGGTCCGCCTCCTTGTCCTTCATGCGGTTCCATCCTCCGGTTGCGGGGGCCCAAGTGGACCTGGCTATATAAGATTCCGGCGAGCCCCCGGGTCAGTCGAGGCGGTGGCCCCTGTCCCAGTAGTGGTCCACGAGGCCCATGCACCAGTCCCGGAAAGGGGCCTCCGAGGACACGAAGGCGGCCGCGTAGTCCATCTTGAGCTTGAGGTCCGGGAACACCAGGATGGCCTCGTCCCCCGCGCCCTCGACGCGGTTCCCGAGCACCGTGACCTC
>CAYFXO010000102.1:526-2602 GCA_964347125.1 uncultured Methanomassiliicoccales archaeon
GGATGGCCTCGTCCCCCGCGACGACCGTGGCGGCGGGGATCCTCGGGATGCGGCGCCACAGCTCCCGATGGGCGGGCTCGAACTCCGGTGGCGGGCGATAGGTCTCGTCGACGACGATCCGGAACCGGGCCCCTTGGGCGATCTTCTCCCGGACCACGGGCACCGAGTCCATGAGGACCTCGTTGGCCAGCACCCGGATGTCCCCCTCCGCGCGTTGGAGCATGTGCTCCGCCCGCTGCAGGTTCTGCACCGTGCCCTGGCTGCTCTCGCTCTCCCGCAGGTCCCCGACGCGCCGGACGAAGAGGTCCGGGAGGAGGGTGAGCTCATGCTCCTTGAAGTAGTCCCAATGGGCCGCGAGGAAGTCCAGGCCCGGGAGCAGGGAGAGGGCCATGCGGCCGAAGGAGCTGGCGCGGTACTCCCCCGTCGGCTCCGGCTCCACCAACCCGGCGTCCTCGAGGCGCTTGACGTGCAGGGCGGCCTCCCGGACGCTCACCTCCGCCCGCCGCGCCACCTCGTCCTCGGACCAAGACTGCAGGGCGAGGGTCCGCAGGATGTCGAGCCGGGCCGGGTTCGAGAGCTCCCTCAGCAGTTCCGCGGTCCCCAACTTCATGATGGCCCCCCAGCCGTGCCGCGGGGGACGTTCTGGAGCCTATTTAGCGGCATCGACGGGCGCCCGCGAAGGCCCCGCGAGAGTGGACCGGAGGGGACTCGAACCCCTGGCCTCCACCATGCCAAGGTGGCGATCTTCCAGCTGATCTACCGGCCCGCGGGCGTCACAGAGGGGGTGGGCGATAAAAAGCTTCCTGGGTGGACTACGAGGCCTCCGCCGACTCCGGCATCTCCTCGAAGGCATCCAAGCGCTCCTGGAACCGCACCGCCTCCCCCGGGATCTCCACGGGGTACAGGCCCGTGAGGCACCCGAGGCACACCTCGGTCTTCTCGTGCTCCAGGGAACGCAACAGGCCCTCGATGCTCACGTACCCGAGGCTGTCCGCCCCGAGCATCGCGCCGATCTCCGGCACCGTCTTCCCCGTCGCCGCGAACTGGTCCCGGGTCTTCATGTCAATCCCCAGGTAGCACGGCGCCCGGATTGGCGGGCAGCCGATGCGCACATGGACCTCCTTCGCGCCGCCGTTCCGGAGGATGCTCACGATCTTCCGCATCGTGGTCCCGCGGACGATGGAGTCGTCCACGAGCACCACCCGCTTCCCCTCGATGAGGGACCGCACCGGGTTGAGCTTCAGCAGCACGTTGAGGTCCCGGTCCACCTGCTCCGGCATGATGAACGTCCGGTCGATGTACCGGTTCTTCATCAGCCCCTCGACGTAGGGGAGGCCTGACTCCTCCGCGTACCCGAAGGCGTGGGCCCGGCCGGAGTCCGGGACCGCGACGACAATGTCCGCCTCCACGGCGTGCTCCCGCGCGAGCTCCCGGCCGATCTGCACCCGCACGTCGTACACGAGGCGGCCGTCCAACACGCTGTCCGCCCGGGAGAAGTACACCCACTCGAACATGCAATGGGCCGTGTTGCGCGGGGCGGGGATCTTGTGGGAATGGAAGCCGTCGGGGGTGAGCTCCACGATCTCCCCTGGCAGCACGTCCCGGGCGAACTCTAGGCCCAGGGTGTCGAAGACGATGCTCTCCGAGGCGACCATGCTAACCCCGTCCGCGGTGCCGATGCACAGGGGTCGGACTGCCAGAGGGTCCCGGATGCCGAACACCCGGTCGCCCACGAGGACCACCAGGGAGTAGGACCCCACGAGCTGCTTCGCGAGGTTCTTCATGGCCCGGACCACGTCCTTGGTGTCCGCGATCTCGTTGGCCAGGAGCCGCACGACCACCTCGGTGTCCGTGGACGTCATGAAGGCCCAGCCGCGGGCCTGGAGGCTCTGCTTCAGCTCATCCGCGTTGACGATGTCCCCGTTGTGGGCGAGGGCGATGTCCGCCCCCACGGAGGACACGACGACGGGCTGGGCGTTCTCGATGGTGGACGTCCCGGTGGTGGAGTATCGGACGTGGCCGATCCCCGCGTTCCCGCGGAGGCTCGTGAGGGTCTCCGGGCTGAACACCTCGTGG
>CAYFXO010000102.1:2612-5105 GCA_964347125.1 uncultured Methanomassiliicoccales archaeon
TCCCCGTCGTGGACCGCGATGCCCGCCGCCTCCTGGCCCCGGTGCTGCAGGATCCGCAGGCCCAGGAAGATGTCCGACGCCACCTGGCGGTCGGCGGCGACGCCCACGACCCCGCACTCGTGCCTGGGCTTGTCGTCCCAGTCGATGGCCGCGTCCTCCTCCGACATGGATCAATGCACCTTGGCCCAGTTGTACCGCCGCGTCTTCGCGGAGGCGCCGTAGCCGCAGGATGCACAGACCTTCTTCCGAACGTGGTAGGCGTGCCGGCCGCAGCGCCGGCACACGATGTGGGTCTTCCCGCTGCCTCGCTTTCCGAGAGAGGGGGTCCCCTTGCTCATGAGTCACCTCAGGGCGAGATGTAGATGACGTTGTCGCCCCGCACCACGGTGAGGTCCACCTTGCGGACGCTCTCGCGATCCTGGAACTCCTCCGCGTTGCGGAGGACCAGGTTCATGTGGGGGTCGAACCCCTCGAGGGTGCCGCGGTAGGAGCGGCCACCCTTCAGCTCGACCATGACCGGCTTCTTCAGGGTCTGGTTAAGGAAGGAAAGGGGCTTGGTCATCTCGTCCACGGCTGGTCAACCGGGGGTGATTACTTAAACCTTGTTCGTTCGGCCCGGGCCCCTCACTCCGCCTCGTCCTTCGGCTTCTTCTTCTTTTTCCGGAGGCGGGCCCGCTTCGTGACGTCGATGACGAAGTCCCCGCCACCGAGAATGTCCATCCCGATGATGATGGGGTACTTCATGTCCCCCCGGTCCGAGATGGCCACGGGGAGGCGGAACTTCACGCGGCGGAGTGTGATCGTGGCCTCGACGAGGGCCCGGATCTCGCTGGCGATGCCCGTGGACCCGCGGATGGTGACGGTATCCGTGATGGGCCCGAGGCCCACCGCGGCCGCGAGGCGGGTGTCTGCCGTCGTGCGGCTCGCCCCGGTGTCCACCTTCGCGAGGACCACCTCCTCGCCGTTGGCCCCCTGGACGGTGACCCGCTCCACGAGGCCGATGACGACCTTGTCCTTCTTCTTGGGCTTCTTGGCGGCGGGCATCGGGCACCCCTGAGACGCCCTTCATCCTCCCGAGGTTCTTATGCCCTTCGTTCTGGGTCGCCTCGAAGCGAGGCACGATACCTATTTGTAGGCCAGGGAGGATGAGAAGGGGATACCCCTACGGGTTCTTGGGGTCGTACCGCCCAGGGGGACCGCACGGGGGGGAGCCGCCATTCGCATCGGGGTCATCTCGCGGGACTTTCGCTATTGGTCCACCATGCGCATCCTGAAGGCCATCGAAGACGCCGACCACATCCCCCAGTACATCAACACCCCCCGCGTCCGCCTCCGGGTGGACCGGGGCGGCGTGGACGCCACCTACGGCGGGAAGAGCCTCTCCGAGCTGGACGTGGTCATCCCCCGGGTCGGGCGCACCCTCACGGAGCTGGGCATCATGCTCCTCCGCCAGCTGGAGATCATGGGCGTCCCTCGCACGCTGGAGGCGGAGGCCCTCCTCACGGCCCGGAACAAGTTCCTGGCCCTCCAGGCCCTGTGGCTCGCCGGTCTGCCGATCCCCAGCACCGCCCTCGTGTCGTCGAAGGCGGAGTCCATGGACGTGGAGGGCTCCTTCGACTTCCCCGCGGTCGTGAAGATCCTCTCCGGCACCGGCGGGATGGGTGTCGTCCGGGTGCGCAGCCTCGCGGAGGCGGCGACGATGATCGACACGTTCAGCGGGCTCGGGGAGAAGGTCCTCGTCCAGGAGTTCGTCCAGAACCCCGGGGAGGACGTGCGGGCCTTCGTCGTCGGGGACCGGGTCGTGGCCAGCATGCGTCGGGTCGCCCCGCCCCACGACTGGCGGTCGAACATCCACCTCGGCGGGCGGGGGGTGCCGTACGAGCTGGACGATGTGGAGCGGGAGGTCGCCATCGGCGCCGCACGGGCCACTGGCCTGGAGATCGCCGGCATCGACATGATCCCCACCCCGAAGCGTCCCTACATCCTGGAGGTGAACGCCTCCCCCGGGTTCCGGGGCTTGCTGGAGGCCACGGGGGTGGACGCGTCGAAGGCCATCGTCGAGTACGCGGCGGAGGTGGCGGGGGACGCCCGGAACCACCTGGCCGCGGAGCCGCGCTCGGCCGTCGAGGGCTTGTACCCGAACGGCCCGTCCTTCGAGTGAGATGCGGGGGATGGGACTCTCGGGGGCGGCGCCGCCCGTTCGAACCCATGAACTCCTGCGAGACAGGATGCCCTAGCGGGAATTCCAGCCAGTCCCGCCTTTAAGTCCTGCGCCGTTGGCCAGGCTTGGCTACCCCCGCGCCCTTCTGTATGAAGCCCGGGTCTATCACCTTTTCCTCGCGCCCCGGCGTCTTCGCGCGGCGAAACCGAGGATCACTACAAACACGACCGGCCATGCGATGACATCGAACTCCGGGACCTGGTCGAAGAGGACGTCCTGGGTGCCGCCTCCCGTCTGGATGAAGAGGAAGCCCAGGACGTCGGAGCCGCTCC
>CAYFXO010000103.1:0-5102 GCA_964347125.1 uncultured Methanomassiliicoccales archaeon
GAGGAGATCGCCAACTGGCGGTCCATCCCCGAGGCCCCCGACGGGGTGGGGGCGGCGGTCTTCCCCCTCTTCACCCGCGACTTCGCCCCGATCGAGGAGCGCATGGAGGCCATCACCTCGAGGCTGGAGAAGTCCCCCAAGTACATTGACGAGACGCGAAGCAAAATCACCGAGCCGGTGAAGCTGTGGACGGAGATCGCCGTGGAGTCCTGTCAGCGCATCCCTATGTTCCTGGAGGTCATCAAGGCCACCGGGAACGAGGTCCTCGACGCCGACGCCATGGGCCGGCTGGAGGAGGCCGCCGCGAAGACGTCCGAGTCCATCACCGCCTACGGCGAGTGGCTGATGGACGAGATCGTCCCCAAGGGCAGCGAGGACTACATCCTCGGCGAGCCGCGGTTCCGCCAGCTCATCGACCTCCGGGGCCTCGGCCTCACCGTGGAGGAAATCCGGGGCTTGGGCCTGCGGTACCGGGAGGAGGCCCAGGCGGAGCTGAAGAACCTCGCCGAGACGATCCAGCCGGGCGCCACGGTGGAGGAGGTCAAGGAGTCCATCAAGGGGAAGCACCCACCGGACTTCGAGGCCGCCAAGGGGGCCTACCGGAAGGCCATGGCCGACGCCCGCCAGTTCGTCGTGGACCACGACCTGGCCACCGTGCCGTCGAACGAGCGGCTGGAGGTCGTCGAGACCCCCGAGTGGATCCGGCACCTCATCCCGTTCGCGGCGTACATGTCACCGGGGCCCTTCGACGACCCGCAGATTGGCATCTACCTGGTCACGCCCCCGGCGGACGAGGCCATGTGGAAGGAGCACAACTTCGCCAGCATGATGAACACCTCCGTCCACGAGGCCTACCCGGGGCACCACCTGCAGCTGTCCTGCGCGAACCAGCACCCGTCCTACGCGCGGATGCTCATCCACGCCACGGAGACCGTCGAGGGATGGGCCCACTTCTGCGAGGACATGATGAAGGAGCAGGGGTTCGACGCGTCGGACGAGAGCCGCTTCATCCAGCTCATCGACGCCGCCTGGCGGGCGGCGCGCATTGTGATCGACGTCGTCCTGCACACGGGCAAGAGGAGCTTCGACGAGGCGGTGAAGTACCTGCGGGACGAGACGGGGATGGAGGAGGCCGGTGCCGTCGCGGAGGTGAAGCGGTACACGATGTACCCGGGCTACCAGCTCTCCTACATGATCGGGAAGCACCTCATCAAGGAGCTGCGATCGGAGGTGAAGGCGAAGTGGGGGCCCGACTACACGGACAAGGCCTTCCACGACACGATCCTCTACGCGGGCAGCCTGCGGGTGAACAGTCTACGCCGATTGCTGGCCCTCCCTGAGGATTGACCGAGGCTTGACTTCGAATCTGCCTGCAGAGCTCAGCGGTATCTGTAGTCCCAGTATCTCGTGAAAACGTCCAGTCTGGATCAGATTCCCCGACTCAGAGGACGCACTCCGCGGTCAGAGGCGGCCTGCTGAGGGTGGTCGGCGTGCTGTCGGCCCCTGAGAATCCCCGACGTGTCCCTGGAGGCCGGTTGGCCTGCGGGGGTTAGCGACCGGATTTGGAGCGCGGGCGTAGCCGTCGCGCTTGGCGGGCGCCGATTCTGGCTAGGACGAACGACAGTATGATCCAGTAACTGATTGTGGCAGACAAGAGCGCGGGATGCTCCCCCGGAGGGTACGCGGACCCGCTACAGTAATACCATCCCGTCAGGGTCCCCTTGCCCCCGATGTGGAATGGCAGCCAGAAGACTGGGTTCAACTCCCACGACCAGACTTCAGGGACCACGGTGCCGGCACAACTGTACCCGACAGCCGACCAATGGGCCAGGATGAGGACCGAAACGACGACTATCGGGAACGCGGCGTAGGTAAGGATGCGCTCCCAGGGATCGGAGATTCGGTAGATCCATCCGAAGTACTTCGCGGGCCACCAGTAGACCATCGACTTTCAGGGAGGTAGTTGGTGTTGAGGATATGAAACCGCTCCCAGGGATGCGGTATCCGCCCTGCACCCTCCACACCAAAGCCCTTCTCGCTCCTTTGATGCGCCCGCTTCGAGACGTCACCATAACGTTCATATCAACACTCCCGCTTCTCCGACCGGTGGTCCCATGACCAACATCGAGGAACTGGTGGAGAAGGCCCTGGCGTTCAAGGAGAAGGGCCTGAACGAGAAGGAGATCGGCGACGAGCTCCACCTCTCCACGAACACCGTCACCTGGCTGCTGTCCAAGGGCATGCGGGGCGAACCGCCGAAGGACGTCAAGGTCGGCTGGCGCTCCGTGGGCGTCTTCGGGAACCGGGTCGGCTTCCTCTCGGCCATCATGTCCGACATCATCCTGGAAGAGATGGAGGCCCACGGCTTCGACGCGGAGTCCATTTGCGGCATCAGCATCAACGGCATCCCCTTCGCGACCCTGGTCTCGGAGGATCTGGGGAAGGAGCTCATCGTGTACCGCCCGTCGCAGGAGCGGGGACGGGGCGGCGGAGCCTTCAGCTCGAACTACGCCGGGGTGGAGGGCAAGGACATCATCATCGTGGACGACGTCCTCAGCACGGGGGACACGATCCGCGGCGCCATCGGGGACATCCACGAGGGCGGGGGGAACCCCGTTCTGACGGTGGTGGCGGTCAACAAGACGGACGACGATGCCATCGACGGCGTGCCCCTACGCGCCCTGTTCCGAGCCCGGGCCATCGCGTGATTGCCCATGCACTGGTTCGACGAGCTCGCGTCCCGGGTCGTCGAGTTCCTGGGTGAGAAGGTGTCCGTCACGACCAGCGCGGGCCTCTCCGTCTCCGGCCTCCAGCACATCGGGCGCCTGCGGGGGGAGATCATCCTCCCCCACGCCCTCGCCGCGCACCTCCGCGGGGCGGGGCGGACCGTCACCCAACGCCTCGTCCTCTACACCCAGGACCCCTGGAAGGGGAGCGCGGGGCAACGCGGGCAGTTCTCGGGCGACGAGGGCGCGCAGTACGCGGGCTGGCGGCTCATCTCCGTACCGGACCCCAAGGGGTGCCACGCCCACTGGGTGGAGCACTACTGGGAGGACTTCGGCGGGACCTTGGACCGGTTCGCCCCCGATGTTCAGGTGCTCACGACGACGGAGTTCTACACCCGCGAGGACGTGAAGGCCCTCGTCCTGGAGCTCACGGCGAAGGCCGACGCGGTGCGGGAGGTCGTGAACAAGTACCGCCCGCGGAACCCGCACCCGGAAGGGTGGCTTCCCTTCGACCCGTTGTGCAAGGACTGCAACCGCATCGGCCAGGCAGAGGCGACGTCCATCCACCCGGATGGGACCGTGGACTACGACTGCGAGTGCGGGGGCGCCGGCACGTCACGCATCGACGAGGGGAAACTGAACTGGCGACTGGAGTGGCCCGCCCTCTGGAAGATCCTCCAAGTCGATGTGGAGCCCTTCGGGAAGGACCACGCGACCCCCGGCGGCTCCCGGGACTCCTGCGTGGAGATCGCCGAGACCGTCATGGGCTTCGAGCCCCCCTTCGGCATCCCCTATGAGTGGGTGGGCCTCGCCCGCCAAGGTGAGGACCTGGGGGACATGGCCTCCTCCGACTTCTTGGGCATCTCCCCGCCGGAGTGGCTCGCCGCCGCCGACCCGGAGACCCTGCGGTTCCTGTACCTCGCCGCCCCCATCCGGCGGCGGGTCGTATTGGACCTCCACAAGGCCGACGCGTACGCGGACGCCTACGACCGGGCGGAGCTCCTCTACTACGGGCCGTGGAAGACGGATGACGAGGAGGACCAGGCCCGTAGCTTCGAGTTGGCCCAGCTGGAGCCGCCGCCGGAGGACCGCCCGCTGCAGCTCCCCTACCGCCACGCCGCTCTCCTCGCGGAGGTCGCCCCCGCGGACGACGTGGTGTCTTGGGCCATCATCCGCATGCGGGACAGCGGGATGCTGGATGCTGAACCGTCTGCGCTGGAGAAACAGCGCATCGCCCGCCGGCTCGAGCAGGCCGCCTCGTGGGTGAGTGACCACGCGCCGGAACACCGCGTGGAGGTTCTTGAGGCGCTGCCGGAGGGAACCGTTGACGCCCTCTCCCAGCAGGAACGGAGCTCCATGGCAGTCCTCCTGAAGAACTTGGAGCAGGTCGAGACGTGGCGGGAGGACGCCATCAAGGACGCCATGGTCGCCACGACCGGTTCGGACGCCGTCGTGTCCACCCGGCGGTTCTTCGAGGTCTTCTACACGGTCTTCCTCGGGGCCGAGAAGGGCCCGCGGGCGGCGCCCCTCCTGTCCGTGTTGGACCGCGACTTCGCCCTGCAGCGCCTGCGGGACGTCGTGGAGTGACGCTGCCGTCAGCGCGGTCCCGCGACGATTCGAAGGGCTCGCGGCAGCAACGTGAACCGGGTCGGGTTCGACCCCACCATCTCCCCGTCCAGGTCCAGGAGCGCGGGCTCGACGCACTCCGTCTCCAGGCTCGCGGCCCGGAAGTGGCTGATCTTGGGCACGGACAGGTGCTCGCCCCGCCTCAGCTTGCCCAGGTTCCTCCGGACCTCCTTGAAGGTGACGTCCCCGATGATCACGATGTCGAAGAGGCCGTCGTCCATCTCCGCGTGGGGGGCGGGCATGAGGCCCCCGCCGAAGAAGCGCCCGTTCGCCACGATGAAGTCGTTGACCACCCCCTCCCCCTCGTCCCCGTCCCCGCGGTACCGCACACGGGTGTTCTCGTACTTGCGCATCGTCGTGAGGATCGCCCAGAGGAACGAGATGCGGCCGCCGAAGACCTTGGTCGTGCGGTTCACCTTGTCGACCACGGCCCCGCCGGAGCCGAACTCCGCCACATTGATGAAGTGCCGCTCCGCCGCCTCCCCGTCCCGGCCGCGGTAGGTGACGAGGCCGATGTCGATGGGCCGCGAGAGGCCCCGGCCGATGAGGGCCCCCGCCTCGTCCACGTCCTTAGGCACGTTCAGCGTCCTCCGGAGGTCGGAGCCTGTCCCCACGGGCACGATGGCCAATCGGGCCTCGGGCCGCACGGCGCGCCCCGCCTCGAAGAAGCCGTTGGTCACCTCGTTGAAGGTCCCGTCGCCGCCGACCGCCACGACCAGGTCGCAGCCGTCACGGAGGGCGTCACGGACG
>CAYFXO010000104.1:0-1130 GCA_964347125.1 uncultured Methanomassiliicoccales archaeon
CGGCCACGATGGCGCCCCCCGGTGGGGTGATCACCGCCACCGGCGGGGTCGTGTCCGTGGTGTCCAGGGTGGTGAAGGTCCAGCTGACCTCCGCGGCGAGGGCGTTCCCCGGGTCGGAGGCATCCTCCGCGGCGGTCGTGACGTTCCCGGAGTACATCGTGTTCGATGCCAGGATCGCCGCCGGCTGCAGGGTGACGGTGTCCCCGGTCCACCCGACCACGTTCAGGGCGACGGGGGTCCAGGCGGGGAGCTCGAAGAGGGCGATCGCCGCCTCGGTCAGGGGCTGGTCCATGGGTTCGTCGAAGGTCACGTCCAAGGCCGTCCCCAGGGGCACGTCGATGGCGCCGTCCGTGGGGAGGGTGGAGAGGACCTGGGGCGGGGTGGAGTCGACCACCGGCACCGTAGCGGTGGTCAGGGTGGACGCGCCGTCCGCGTCCGCCACGGTGACCTCCACGGTCATGTCCGTCGCGTCGACGGCGGGGACCGCCCAGGAGACTGTGTGGGGGTTCGTGGACCCGGTGACGGGGCCGGCGATCGTCCCCGTGTTCGCCCCCGCCGCGTAGCTGTAGTTGACCCAGGCGGTGAGGCCGGTCACGGCCGTCTCGGGGTCCGTCATGGTCCAGACGACGTCGTGGGAGGTCCCGCCGGTCCAGGATTGGGTCCCGTCCGGCTGGGAGATGGAGACGACGGGCGCCTGGTTGGCGGGGCTGATGACGAAGGTGCCGATCATGCTGCTCGTGTGGATGGAGCAGCGGTAGGTGAAGGTCCCCGGGGTGTCGGCGATGAAGCTGAAGAACGTGGGGATCGCGCCGGAGAGGGGCTCGCCGGGGTCCGCGACGTTGTCGCCGTCGTAGTCCAGCAGCCAAAAGTGAGGGGCGGTGTCGTCCTTCTCGAGGGTGAGCTCGATGGTGTCCCCCTCGGTGGCGGTGAGGGTGGGCCCGGGGTTCGTCTCGCTACCGGAGGTGAAGCCCCATCCACCGGCCGTGCTCCCCCACAGGGTGTAGGGGACGGTGGCCGCCTCCGCGGGCGGGAGGAGGGGGAGGGAGGCCGTCATCAGGAACAACGCGCTCAGAGCTAGAAGCATGGGTCGCCGCGGGGACATGCCGCACCTCAGGATGGCTGGTTGTACT
>CAYFXO010000104.1:1140-5085 GCA_964347125.1 uncultured Methanomassiliicoccales archaeon
TGGCGGGGGGAGGATGGGCCCGCCCAGATTTGAACCGGAGTCGCCAGCACCCCAAGCTGGTAGGATACCAAACTACCCTACGGGCCCTCACGTCGAGAAATGGCACCCATCCTTAAACGATTGCGGTGGCGCCTCGCCCGTCACCCGAAGTGCATGACGTCGTCCATCAGGTCGACGTTGCTCAGGACCATGCGCCGGCAGCAGTACCGTTTCAGGCCCAGGTCGTCCAGGATGGCCTTCGGGTCCTCCCCCTTCTGCTGCCGCTCCTCGAAAGCCTCGAAGGCGGACCCCACCACCTTCCCGCACGTGAAGCACCGGACCGGTATGATCATCGCGTCACCTGTACGACTTCTGCCGCTTCTTCCGCGCCCCGCGGCCCAGGGGCTTCTTGGGGAGCTTCCGCCGCGCGTCGCTCACCAGCAAGGACCGGTCCTGCCGCTTGTAGATCGTCTCCAGCTCATCGTCCAGGGCGTCCTTCTTCCCGAAGTAGGCCACGAGGCCTCGGGCGATCGCCGTCCGGACGGCGTCCGCCTGTCCCATGACCCCGCCCCCCTTCACGTTCACCGAGACGTCCACGGAGTCGACCTTCCGTCCCACGACCTCCGCGATCCGGATGGGCTCCATGATCTTCAACCGCGCGAGCTCCGGGGTGAGGATCTCCAGGGGCACCTTGTTGATCCGCACGCGCCCCTTCCCCTTCTTCAGGGTGGCCCGGGCCACCGCCCGCTTTCGTTTCCCGCTGGTGTTCACGACCTTCACACGCATCACCTAGAACTTGGACCCCAGCTCCCGCGAGACCTCGGCGAGGTCGACGCACGCCGCCTCCCCACGGTGCAGCGCCCGCTCGACGGTCTCCGTCTCCGTTTCGACGTACTCCGGGGGCACGCTCATGTAGACCCGCAGCCGCTTCATGGCGGCCCGCCCGCGGGGCTTGCGGTGGGGCACCATCCCCCGGATGGTCCTCCGCAGGAGCAGGTCCGGCCGGCGGGGGAACTTGGGCCCCCCGCGGAGGCCGCCGATGTCCCGCATCTTCCGATACTCCCGGAAGATCGTGCTCCGCTTCCCGGTGATCACGGACTTCTCCGCGTTCACGACGACGATCTCCTCCCCGTCCAGGAGCCGCTTGGCGACGTCGCTGGAGAGCCGCCCCAGCACGTGTCCCGTCGCGTCAATCACCGCCATGATGTCACCCGAGGATCCTCACGCCGCTACCGGTGGGGTTCTGGGCCAGGAGCTCCGGGATGTGGAGCGCCTTCCCGCCGGAGGCGTCGAGCTTCTTCGCGGCCGCCTCGGAGAAGGTGAAGGCCGCCACCGTCACGGGCTTGTCGATCTCCCCCGCGGCCAGGAGCTTCCCCGGGACCAGGACGACGTCGTTGGCCTCCGTGTGGCGGGCCACGTGGCCCACGTTCACGGCCCGCCAGAGGCGGCGGGGGCGCTCCAGGCGCTTCGCCACGTCCCGCCAGAGGGCGACCTCGGCCTCCCGCGACGCGCGGTACAGCTGGTCCACCAGGTCCTGGAGGTGGGGGTTGGTCTTCCGACTCTTCCGAGGCATAGCGCCCGTCGCTCAATTCGGGATGGCTATTTAAACATGAGGCGGGGGCCCCACAGGGAGGAGAGCCGCCTAGTCCGACCGCCGTCTCAGGCGGAGGAGGATCGCCAGGACGGCCACGACCAGGACGACCGCGATGACGAGGAGGGGGAGGAGCAGGCCGAAGGCGTCGTCCGGCGGCCCTGGGCCCGTGACCTCTACGGTCGTGTTGTGGAACCCTTGACCGCCCCGGTCGTCGAACACCACGAGCTGGACCGCGTAGCGCCCCGCCTCCGCCCAGGCGTGCTCGGCGATGACCCCCTCCCGGACGGTGCCGTCGCCGAAGTCCCACCGGTAGCGCACGATCTCCCCGTCGGGGTCCGAGGACGCGCCCGCGTCGAAGGTGACGAGGACCTTTGCGGCGGGAGCCAGGGGGACGTAGTCGAAACTCGCTGTGGGCGGCTGGTTCGGCGGGAGGGAGACGACGACGGCTCGGGTCGCGGTGCTGGAGGCGCCCTGGTCGTCCGTGACGTTGAGGGTCACGGTGTAGGTGCCCGCCTGGAGGTACGTGGCGGAGGCCGTGACCCCGCTCCCGGTGTCCCCGTTCCCGAAGTCCCAGGCGTAGCTCACGACGGCCCCGTCGGGGTCCCGGGAGGCGGAGGCGTCGAACTGCACCGTCCCCCCCGCGACGGGGGTCTGGGGAGTGAAGGTGAAGGACGGGATGGGGAGGGCGTTGGAGGCGTTGAGGATCGTGATGGGCTGGGTGACGCTGTCCTCGAGGGAGAGGTTGTCCCGCACGGTGAGGGTCACGTCATAGGTGCCGTTGGCGGCGAACGCGTGGAAGACCACGAGGCCGCTGGCGGTCGCCCCGTCCCCGAAGTCCCAGCTGAAGTTCACGAGGGTCCCGTCCGGGTCGATGGAGGCGGTGGCGTTGAACTCCACGGCGGTGCCCACGTCCGCGGGGGAGGGGGTCGCCGCGAAGGCCGCGACGGGCGGAGCGTTGACGTAGACCTCCACGGTGGTGGTGTCCTGGAGGGACTCGTTGTCCGTGACGGTCAGGTTCACCGCGTACGTCCCCGGGGCGGCGTAGCCGTGGGTGGCCACGATCCCCGCTCCCGTCGCCCCGTCCCCGAACTCCCAGGCGTAGCCGACGAGGGTCCCGTCCGGGTCCGTCGAGGCCGAGGCGTCGAAGGTGACGGTGGCCCCGGGATTCACGGGGTTCGGGGTCGCCGTGAAGGCCGCCGTGGGCGGCTGCGCCGTGTCCACGTAGCGGTAAATCGTGGTGGGGGTCGTGAACCAGAGGGCCCCGTCGGGCCCCGACTCCACGTCCAGGATGCCTTGGGGCACGGTCAAGATGACGCTCTCGGACACGACCGCATCGTAGTCCGGCGGGGCCAGGTCCAGGTGCCGCAGGCTCCCGGTGTTCCAGTCCCCGAAGATGAGGTCGTTCTGGTACTGGGTGAAGTTCGGGCCCGCGTAGACGGCGGCATTCGTCGGGGCGATGGTCGGCGTGTACTCCACAAGGGGGTCCACGTAGGGGGGCGTGCCCGCGATCCCCGTCACGACGGGCCAGCCGTAGTTCTCTCCCGCCACGAGGAGGTTCACCTCGTCGTCCACCGCGGGCCCGTTCTCCGTCACGTAGGCGGCGCCCGTGGCCGGGTGGAACGCCAGGCCGAAGAGGTTCCGGTGCCCGGTGGTGTAGATGTAGTCGTCCGCGGCGGGGTCGACGACGAAGGGGTTGTCCGCGGGGACGGTGCCGTCCGGGTGCATCCGGAGGGTCTTCCCGTGCCTCACCGTGAGGTCCTGCGCGAGGCTCGGGGTCGCGGCGTCCCCCGGGGCGGCGTACAGCATCTGGTCGGAGCCGAACCCGATGATGCCGCCGTTGTGGATGTTCGCGGCGGGGATGCCGCCGAGGACCACCTCGTGGAACAGCCCCGCGTTCCCGCTGGTCCAGACGCGGACGATCCGGTTGTAGACGGTCCCGTTCGCGGTGTCGTCGAAGGTGTGGTAGGCGTACACCCAGGGGACCGCCGGGAAGCCGGGGTCCAGGGCGAGGCCCAGGAGGCCCTGCTCGCCGACCGTCCGGGTGTCCGCGAGGGTGTAGAGGGGGGCTGGGAGGAGGACGTCGTTCTCGATGACCCGGATGCTCCCGGTGAACCGCTCCGCGAAGAAGACCCGCCCGTCGGGGGAGAAGGCCAGGGCCACGGGCCAGTCGAGGCCCGTCATGTAGGTGCTGAGGATCCCCGCCCCTTCCGCGGGCTGATCGAGGGGGGCGAAGGGCGCTAATGTCAGGAGGAGAGCCGCCACGGCGGCGGCGCGGAAGAACCGGCCCACGGCCCGGAGAAGTACCCGGAGGTTGAAGTGGGTTGGCCAATCCGGGGTGCCCGTGTCCCGGGGGGTTTCGACCTGTTCCGAGG
>CAYFXO010000105.1:0-4995 GCA_964347125.1 uncultured Methanomassiliicoccales archaeon
CAGGTCCTCGAACTCCTTGAACGCGGGCACGGAGTCCAGGATGAGGACATTGTCCGGGTCCCAGACGGAGACGTCCACGGAGCAGATATCCTGGGTGCCCAGGGGGTCCGTCACGTTGGCCCGGAACACGATGGGGTCTCCGTCGCTGAAGAGGAAGGACGGGTCCGTGGCGTTGTAGGTCATCACCCCGTCGACGTTGATGTACGTGGTCGTGAGGACCTCCACCCGCGCCTCGTAGTTCGTGGCGTTGTACGCGGCCCACAGGTCGTTCCCGCCGTTGGGGTGGGCGGGGGGAGGCTTCAACGCCAGACGGAGGATGAGGTAGCTCCCGGGGGGGAAGTTCCAGCTCACGTCCTCGATGAGCCACTCGTAGGGCTCGAAGACGCCGTAGAACTGCTCCGGGGTCGTGTTCGTCCACGCGGTGACCTCGATGGCCCCCATCCGCGCGAGGAGGCTGACCTCGACGAGCTCCAGCCCCGAGAGACCCTCGTTGTTCAAGAAGAGGGTGAGGCGGACATCGCCCCGGACGCGGAACGTGTCCGCGAGGGGCGGGGTGAGGTTCCACTGCTGGTACTGGCGGGGCAGGCTCGGGTCATACCCGCCCTGCTCGATGGTGACGCCCGGGCTCCCGTCGCCGTCCGTGTCCGTGGGGAAGATGACGAGGTTGGTGGGCGGGAAGGTGTCCATGGGGTCGGTGGGATCCTGGTCGGTGAAGGTCCCGTCGTCATGGAAGTAGAAGGTCTTCGGGCGGGTGCCCATGTAGTCGCGAGCCTCTCGGGTCCAGGTGTCCCCGTAGCCGCCCGCATCCGCGAAGGCCAGGGTGGCGGTGTTGGTGAGCTTCGCCCCGCGGGGGACCGTGTCGTCCGGGAGCACCTCCAGCAGGAACCAGAAGAGCCCCACCGGGACCGCGGTGAAATTGTAGTACCACGTGGACCCGTCGTTCCAGCTCCCGACATAGCCCGGGACGTCGGAGGCGTTGTCCCAGAGGTAGGTCGTGTTCGCGGGGAGGGTGTCGTTGACCCACAGGTCCGCGGTGCCGGGGCCGGTGTTGAAGATCATCAGGATGTAGTAGATGGGCGCGCCGGGGTCCCCGTATCCGGCGGACCACTTCTCGAACTCCACGTAGGTCCCCAGGGGCGTCCCGAGGGTCATGAACATCAGGTCGGTGCCCGGGAGGAACATCCACACGCCCGCCAAGGCCCCCCGCCGGGCCGCTTCGCCCAGGAGGTAGCTGTTGGCGTTCGAGTGTCCCACCTCGTAGCCGTTCAAGAAGGACGCGTTGTCCTGGATGACGATCCAATACTTCGTCCACGTGTTGATAGCCAGGGGCTCTGCGAACACGAAAGTCACCCATGCGAGGGCGACCGAGTCGGAGTTGATGGACGCGATCGCCAGGACGTCCCCGCTGGGCCCCGCATCGTCCAGCTCGATGGTCACATTCAGGACGCTGTCCACGCCGATGTCGCGGACGTAGAGGCTCACCGCTTCCAGTACGGCGACCGAGGAGGGCACGAAGGACTGGGCGTAGGAGTTCACTGCGTCCACGGGGAAGCTGACCCCGCCGTCCAGAGCGTTCGAGTCCAAGACCACCCACGCCCTCGCCGCGGGGGAGAGGGCCGGGACGGAGAGGAAGAGGAGCAGGATGGCCAGGGCCGCGATGCGGTGGCGCGTCGAGGGCTGGACCCGGCTAGGCTCCAGGGGGTGGGGTCGGCGCGAGAGGACGCGGGTCACCTCCATCCACAGGAGTGGAATGGTAGCCTCCCCTGTGCGCGAGGCTATTTGGGTATTGGCCCGCCATTACTCGACGTGATAATGACCTCGGGGCAGTCCGCCCGCCGGCCGCAGACGGACGCCGCCATCCAGTTATCCGATTGGATAACAATGGCGATGTCCCTATATACGCAGAACCCAGCCGTTGTGGGCGACGATGGGCCCCCAGGCGGGGACCCTCGCCGGTCGTGTGATGCGACGATGACCACTTGGGACACGGAGAACACCCGCGCGGCGGTCATCCGGATCCTCGGGAAGCACATCGACCCGATGCGGGCCCAGCTCTTCCTCACGAACTACTGCGCGGACGAGGGCATCCCCATGGAGGAGTTTTCCCCGCGCCACGTGGCGAAGTTCACCCTCCACCTCGCGACCCACCGGGAGGACTTCGACGCCGTCCCCGACGGGCCCTTCAACAACATGCTCAACGAGCTCGTGCGGTTCTCCAACGCGGGGACCGATGGGAACGACGCAGGGGAGGCGCCCGCCACGGCGGGATGAGGGAGGGCCATGCGCATCGGACTGCGGACGAACATCATCTTCGCCTACTTCCTCCTCGGCCTGCTCATGCTCGCCATCATCCTCGGGGTCGTGGAGGTGTTCGGCTCCGAGGGCACCGCCACCGTCCTCCTCTTCGCCCTGCCCCCCGTCCTCGTCGTGTCCCTCACCTACGGCATGGTGCTGGGCCGCCTCCTCACCCGCCGGGCGGCGCAGATCTCCCAGGCCACGAAGCGACTCGCGAAGGGGGACCTGGACTTCAAGATCGAGCTGGAGGCCTCCGAGGACGAGCTGGGCCAGCTCGTCGGCGCGTACCAGGAGATGCTCCAGAACCTCCGGTCCCTCGTGAAGCAGATCCAGATCACCTCGGGACGCGTGCTGGCCTCCTCCCAGGACTTGGCGGGGACGGCGGAGCAGATGAACGCCACCATCGAGCAGGTGTCCGCCTCCACGCAGCAAATCTCGAAGGGCGCGGGGAACACCGCGGAGCGGGTGGACGAGACCGCGAAGATCATGCGGGAGATGGCGAAGGCCGTGGAGGACATCGCCGAGAACGCCCGGGTCGCCCGGGACACCTCCTTCAAGGCCAGCGACGTCGCCGACCTGGGGAAGGAGTCCGTGGACGAGGCCGTGCGGAAGATGGAGCAGCTGTACGCCACCGTCACGTCGTCCGCGGCGGTCATCCAGGCCCTGGGGGAGCGCTCCAAGGAAATCAGCAAGATCGTCGACTTCATCACGAACATCACGGACCAGACGAACATGCTCGCCCTGAACGCGGCCATCGAGGCAGCCCGGGCGGGGGAGCACGGCCGGGGCTTCGCCGTCGTCGCGGAGGAGGTGAAGAACCTGGCGGAGGACTCCAAGCGGGCGGCGGACCGCATCGCGGCCATCCTCGAGGAGATCCACACGAACACCCAGCAGGCCGTGGAGACCATGGCCGCCGGCACGCGGGAGGTCACGGAAGGCATGGAGACCGTGAACAACGCCGGGAACGCCCTCGGGGAGGTGGCCGCCATGAGCAAGGAGACGGCCCAGCTCGTGGAGGGCATCTCCGCGGACACGGAGCACCAGCGGACGGGGACGAACAGCGTGGCCACCAGCATCGACGAGATCGCCCGCATCGCCGAGTCGTCCGCGGCGGCGGCCCAGGAGTCGGCCGCGGCGGTTCAGGAGCTCACGGCGAGCATGGAGGACCTGACGGCCCGGGCCCAGGACCTGTCGGAGACCGCCCTGAACCTCCAGTCCAGCTCGCGCCTCTTCAAGCTCGGCGGGAAGGAGGCGGAGCCGCCTCGCCGCAAGCCCCCCGTGAAGCGGCTGGCGGCGCCGGAGGCGGACATGACGGAGATTGACGAGACCGTCCCCCCGAAGGTCCCCGCGAAGGTCGCGGCGAGCCTGAAGAAGCGGGGCATCGAGGTCAGCCTGGAGTGAGGGGGCGGGAGGATGGGCGGGGAAAAGGAGGAGACGGGACCCACGGTCCACATCGTCCATTTCACCCTGGGGGAGCACACCTTCGCCTTCCCCATCGAGCAGGTCCGGGAGGTCATCCGGGCGGAGGGCATCGTCCCCGTCCCGGGGCTGCCGGAGTACATCCAGGGGGTGGTGAACCTCCGGGGCCAGGTGGCCACGGTCCTCAACCTGGCGTCCCGCCTCGGCATCCCGCCAGCGGACACCCCCGGTGAGGAGCTGATGATTGTCACGGACCTCTCCGACGCCCCCGTGGGCATCCTCGTGGAGTCGGTCCCGGACGTGATGCAGGTGCCCGAGGAGAGCATCACGGAGCCCCCGCCGAAGCTGCAGGAGAACCCCGCGGCCCGCTACCTCACGGGGATCTGCGCGGCGGAGAACCGCTTCATCCTGCTCCTCGACATGGAGGCGTTCCTGGACGAGGTGGCGGGGGAGGGCAACGAGGTGTTCACGATGATCAAGGAACTGGCAGAGACAGGCAAAGGTGAGGTGACGGCATGAGCGAAGCGAAGCGGGTGCTGATCGTGGACGACTCCGTGGTCATGCGGAAGATGATCGAGGACACCCTGGCCGCGGGGGGCTTCGACGTGGTCGGCACGGCCCAGGACGGCGGGGAGGCCCTCGACCTCTACAAGGAGCTGGAGCCGGACCTGGTCACGATGGACATCGTGATGCCCCGGGAGCCGGGCCTCGGCGCCCTGAAGAAGATCATGGGCCACGACGGCGAGGCCAAGATCATCGTGGTCAGCGGGCTCCACCAGAAGTCCCTCCTCAAGGAGGCGCTGGAGGCGGGGGCCGTGGACTACGTCATCAAGCCCTTCACGGAGAAGGAACTCCTCGAGGCGGCGAACAAGGCCGTCCAGTGACCGGGGCGCCGCGTGCCCCGGACCCGGCGGGAGCGTGACCATGGAGCCCTCCAAGTACACGGACGTCTTCGTCGAGGAGGCGGAGGAGAACCTGGAGACGCTGAACCGGCTCCTCCTCGCCCTGGAGGAGGGCGGGTATGACGAGGAGGCGATGCACGAGGCCTACCGGGTCGTCCACACCCTGAAGGGGAACGCGAGCGCCCTGGGGTTCGAGGCCATCGCGGACCTGGCCCACGCCATGGAGGACGCCTTCGACCGGCTGAGGAGCCAGAAGGCGGCCCCGGAGGCGGGGGTGCTGGACCTCCTCTTCGAGGGGGCGGACCGGATCGCCGCCATGACCGCGGAGCTGGCCGCGGGCGACCCCATCGCCACGAGCGGGGAGGACGTCGCGGCCCGC
>CAYFXO010000106.1:0-4947 GCA_964347125.1 uncultured Methanomassiliicoccales archaeon
ACGGACGCGGAGATGGCCGACGCGGTGTACATCGAGCCCCTCACCCCGGAGTTCGTGGAGAAGATCATCGCCGTCGAGCGGCCGGACGGCATCCTTGCGGGGATGGGCGGGCAGACCGGCCTCAACCTGTGCTCCGAGCTGGCGGACCGCGGGGTGCTGGACGCCTACGGGGTGGAGTTGCTGGGCACCGGCCTCGACGCCATCCGAGCCTCCGAGGACCGCCAGGCGTTCCGGGACCTCATGGAGTCCATCGGGGAGCCCGTGCCGGACAGCCGGGCCTGCGGCTCCGTGGAGGAGGCGAAGGACGTGGCGGCCCGCCTCGGCTACCCTGTCATCGTCCGGTCCGCCTACACCCTGGGGGGCACGGGGAGCGGCGTCGCCCACGACCCCGACGAATTGGAGCACATCGCCGCCCTCGGCCTCGCGTACTCCCGCATCCGGCAGGTGCTCATCGAGGAGAACGTCCTGGGGTGGAAGGAGTACGAGTACGAGGTGATGCGGGACGCGGCGGACAACTGCATCACGATCTGCAGCATGGAGAACCTGGACCCGATGGGCTTCCACACGGGGGAGAGCATCGTCGTCGCCCCCGCCCAGACGCTGCGGGACGTGGACCACCAGATCCTGAGGGACGCGGCCCTGAAGATCATCCGGGCCCTGGGCATCGAGGGGGGCTGCAACATCCAGTTCGCGGTGCACCCGGAGACGGGGGAGTACCGGGTCATCGAAGTGAACCCGCGGGTGTCGCGGTCCTCCGCCCTCGCCTCGAAGGCCACGGGCTACCCCATCGCCCGCGTGGCGGCGAAGATCGCCCTCGGGCTGACGTTGGACGAGATCCCGAACCGCGTCACGGGGAAGACCTACGCCGCCTTCGAGCCCACCCTGGACTACGTGGTCCTGAAGATCCCCCGCTGGCCCTTCGACAAGTTCCTCACCGTCGACCCCCACATCGGCACTCAGATGAAGTCCACGGGGGAGGTCATGGCCATCGGACGGACGATGGAGGAGGCCATCCTGAAGGCGGTGCGGTGCCTGGAGGTGGACGCGGTGGGCCTCGACCCCCTGGACTGGGAGGACGAGGCGCTTCGGGAGGAGCTGGAGCGCCCGACGGACCGGCGCCTCTTCGCCATCGCCGAGGCCCTGCGGCGGGGGTGGCCGGAGGATGAGGTCGCCCGCCTCACCGCGTGGGATCCCTTCTTCCTCCGGAACCTGGGCCGCATCGTGGCCATGGAGACGCGGCTGAAGGAGCGACCGACGCCCCGGGCCTTGGCCGAAGCCGCCCGCCTCGGGTTCTCAGCGGGCCAAATCGAGGCCATCACGGGCAACGGCGACCTGGCGGCCCAGCTCCCGCCCGTCACCTTCCGGATGGTGGACACCTGCGGCGGGGAGTTCGAGGCCACCACCCCCTACTTCTACTCCACCCGCGAAAGCCGCTCCGAGGTCCCGCCCGCCAAAGGCCGGAAGGTCCTCATCGTGGGCGGCGGCCCCATCCGCATCGGCCAGGGCATCGAGTTCGACACCTGCTGCGTCCAGGGGATCCTCGCCCTGAAGGAGATGGGCATCCAGGCCCTCATCGCGAACAACAACCCCGAGACGGTGAGCACGGACTTCGACATCTCCGACCGCCTGTACTTCGAGCCCCTCACCCTGGAGGACGTCCTGGAGGTCATCGAGGTCGAGAAGCCCGAGGGGGTCATCCTCCAGTTCGGCGGGCAGACCTCCGTGAACCTCGCGGTGCCCCTGGAGGCGGCCCTGAAGGCCCGCGGGCTGGACACCCGCATCCTGGGCACATCCCCGGACTCCATGGACATGGCGGAGGACCGGGAGCGGTTCCGGGCCCTCATGGAGCGGATGGGCATCGCCCAGGCGGACGCCGCCACCGGCTACAGCTTCGAGGAGGTCCGGGACCTGGCGGCGGCCATCGGCTACCCCGTCCTCGTCCGACCCTCCTACGTCCTCGGCGGGCGGGGCATGGAGATCGTCCACACGGAGGAGGAGCTGGAGTTCTACATGCAGTCCGCCGCGAAGGTCTCGCGGTACCACCCGACCCTGGTGGACAAGTACCTCACCCCCGCCATCGAAGTCGACGTGGACGCGGTGAGCGACGGGACGGACGTCTTCATCGGCGGCATCCAGGAGCACATCGAGGAGGCCGGGGTGCACTCGGGGGACGCGGCGTGCGTCCTCCCGCCCCAGACCCTCTACCGGGACGTCCTGGACGACATCCGGGACATCACCCTGCGAATCTGCCAGGAGATGCGGATCGTGGGCCTCATCAACCTCCAGGTCGCCGTGAGGGACGAGAAGGTGTACGTCCTGGAGGCGAACCCGCGAGCGAGCCGCACCGTGCCCTACGTGTCCAAGGCCATCGGGGTCCCCCTGGCGAAGCTGGCCACGAAGGTGATGCTCGGGGCCCCCCTGAAGGACCTCGGGTTCGTGGGCGAGGCGTCCATCGACCACGTGGCGGTGAAGGCGCCCGTGTTCCCGTTCCAGAAGCTCCCCGGGGTGGACGCCATCCTCGGACCCGAGATGAAGTCCACGGGGGAAGTGATGGGGATCGATGCGACGAAGGGCACGGCCTACTTCAAGGCCCTGCTCGCCGCGGGGAACCGCCTGCCCACGGAGGGGAGCGTCTTCGTGACGGTGCGGGACGAGGACAAGCCCGCCATCCTGGAGGTGGCCCGCCGGCTCCAGCGCTCCGGCCTGCGCTTGTATTCCACGAAGGGCACCGCCGCGTACTTGCGGGAGAACGGGGTGGAGGCCACCGTGGTTTCGAAGATCACGGAGAGCGAGCCGCCGGACGCCCTAGGCCTCATGCGGCGGGGGGAGGTCGACCTAGTCATCAACGTCCCCGCGGAGGGCTCGGGGGCCCGCAAGGACGGGTACATGATGCGCCGCTTGGCGGTGGACCTAGGCATCCCCTTCATCACGTCCGTGGAGGGGGCGCGGGAGGCGGCCCTGGCCATCGAGGCCGTGGCCCAGCGGGACCTGGAGGTGCGGGAGCTGTCCTCCTTCCAACGGCCGCCCCTCCGGGAAGCCCCGTGAGACCCGCGCCGAATCCCATCTGTAGAACGTGGCGGGATTGACCCCGGTGACTCGGCTGTCCGGTCGGCCCCCACCCGGAGCGGCTCTCTACCCGCCAAGGTCACCTGCATCCTCGCCCAGAAGAAGACAGAAACCAGGTCCGATTCCGTAGAGGCCAAGGTTCTTGGCGTCCTGCGTGAGGTCTACGTCTCGACTTGGTGAGCCCAGTAGTATGGCCCTGAACTGCCCTAGCGCGAAGGGGTCAGAGGGATCAATTCGAAGAAAGTGAAATAGGTCTCCCTTCCTAGTCATTGAGAAATCCACTATCAGATACCGAAAGCGCTTCGTTTCATGTCTCAGGGGGAGGCCGGGCAGACCAGGTGGAATGCATACAAGCCTGGTAGGTGTGTCGAGTTCTACGAGAAGCCGCCAGAACCCTTTGTCGCCTACCTGCGACCAGGCTATTTCCTTGATGGTCCCGTCAGGGACTTCAGATGGATTCTCGGTCTCGAAGGGATCTTCCCCGAGTCGGACGCGCCTCCCCACTAGATTCTGAGGATCCACCGCATCTCCAAACGTAGATGCCGCGGGGACTTGAAGATTCTGGGACTACGGCTCTAGGAGGTCACAGCCACGTCACACCGCTCCCCACGAGATTGCGAGGACTGGATCGTCCGGAATCGTGCGGACCCTGATCACTCTGGCCCTTGACCTCAGTCTCACGATTCCCCTCTACGCCGAATCCCATTTATAGCCCCAGGCGGGATGGATGCCCGTGAAGGGGCTGAAGTGGCTCGCCCTCGCCTGCCTCATCGGCGGCATCGCCCTCCTGGCCTACAGCGCGTCCACGGGCGCCACGGAGGCGGGCTTCTTCTTCATCGTCCCGGTGGTCATCGGGTCCGGCCTGGAGGCCTTCGCGGGGACCCTCCTGATTATCGCCGGCCTGTTCCTGGGGATGGCCCATCTGGCCACCGCCTACGCCCCCGCCCCCGCGGAGCCCGCCCCGACCGCGGAACCGCCGGAGGCCGCGGGTCCCCCGGTGAAGACGGGCGGCGTCGTCCTCCTAGGCCCCATCCCCATCGTCTTCGGCTCCGACCGGAAGATCACCACCGCCATGCTCGCCATGGCCATCCTCCTCGTCCTCCTCCTCATCAGCTTCTTCCTGTTCGTGCGACCATGAGGGTCTTATAGGGCCCTCTTGTTGCCTGGCCCATGAAGGTCCTGGTGAACGACCCCTTGGCGCCGGAAGCCGTGGAGGCGCTCCGCTCTGCCCACGAGGTCGACGTGGAGGAGCTGTCCGCCGAGGCCCTCCCCGGGCGCATCGCCGCCTATGACGCCATCCTCGTCCGCTCCCGCACGAAGGTGACCGCGGACGTCATCCAGAAAGGGACGAACCTGAAGGTCATCGGCCGCGCGGGGGTCGGCGTGGACAACATCGACGTGGCGGAGGCCACCCGCCGCAGGATCCCGGTGGTGAACGCCCCCGGCGGGAGCACCGTGGCCGTGGCCGAGCTGACGTTGGCCCACATGCTCTCCCTCGCCCGCCACATCCCCCGGGCGGACGCGAGCCTCCGCGCGGGGCGGTGGGACAAGAAGATGCTCCAAGGCACCGAGCTCGCGGGGAAGACCCTCGGCCTCATCGGGTTCGGCCGCATCGGGAAGGAGGTGACGAAGCGCGCCGCGGCCTTCGGCATGGGCTTCGTGGCCTACGACCCCTACCTCCCGGACGAGAAGGTGCTGGAGGAGGCCGCCCAGCCCGTCACGTTCCACGAGCTATTGGAGCGCTCGGACTTCGTCACCATCCACGCCCTCCTCACGAAGGAGACCCGGGGGCTCATCGGGGAGGCGGAGCTGAAGCGCATGAAGCCCACCGCGTACCTGATTAACTGCGCCCGCGGCGGGATCATCGACGAGGCGGCCCTG
>CAYFXO010000107.1:0-1629 GCA_964347125.1 uncultured Methanomassiliicoccales archaeon
AAGCCGAGGACCCGGGGAGGAAGTACTTCAACTGCACGGAGGCTGAGCGCGCCGTTTTCGAGGCGGGCATCAAGCTGGGGAGCATCTACCACCAGTACGTGGGGGCTCCCGTCACGGAGGCGAACGTGGCGACGCTGGAGAAGGCCATCGAGGACGGGGCTCGCGTCCAGCCGTTTGTCGAGGACGTGCGGGTGCGGATCGACCGGAAGTACGTGCGGAAGACGAAGAGCGCCTACAAGTACGTGAGCCTGAAGGGGGAGATGCTGGATGTGGAGCTGACGGTGCGCTACGGCGGGGCGCGGGCTCGATGCGCGCTAAAGTATGTGGAGGATCTGGACTACCCGCTAATGCATGTCTTGAGCGTCGACGCGCCGCATTGACCTATGATGTGGCCTGTGGTCAGACAGTCACTGCGACTCAGCCTAGGACTGCTCGCCACTCTTGGGCGGTGCCTAAGGACACGCGGAGTGCTGATCGTGAACGTTTAGAGGAGGGGGCCTACGGCGGTGACCTGGCTAGTACCCGACGGGGCGATCCCGACGTCCAGCGTGGTCCCAGACGAGGGCAGCAAGTTCCGGTACGCGCCCTATGCCGCCACGATGTAGATGCATGCTCTCTGCTGCTTTATGTCCTTTCGAGACATGAGACCGGCTTGATCTGCCACTCGAGGTCCGCCAAGGCCTCCTTCCCGATACAATCTTCTAGAGGAACGCTGATTGGTCTCGCCGGATGCTCGACTTGCTCACGTTCCGAGTCATCGCCGGGTTTCTGCTCATCGCGTTCTTCGTCTGGCTGTCCCTGACCTTGCGATACGTTTCCCGCGGAGGACCGCGGCTGGTCCCTCTCGCCGAGAAGGATGAAAAGGCGTTGGAGGCGCTCTGGCTCGGCAACCTCCTCCTCGCGTTCCTCGTGGTCCCCGCTCTCGGAGTTCTTCTGCCTTGGACGATCTACGGGACCGTCCTGAACGTGGCGATCCCGGGAGACACTCTGGTGCAGTTGGCGGGTCTCGGGCTCTTCGTGTTCGCGGCCGCCCTCTCCCTTACTAGCAGCAGGCACATGGGCCGGTACATGGTCTCGAAGATTGCGATCGGAGAGGGTCACGAGCTGGTGACCACCGGCCCCTACGCGAGAGTCCGACATCCTGCCTATACGTCCGCCATGCTCCTCAGTCTGTCCGGAGTCCTCATCTACCTGAACCTTCTTCTCGCAATCAGCTTTCTCGTGACGGTGGCCCTCGCCGTCCACAGGGCCAAGGCGGAGGAGGAGCTGCTCTCGTCCGAAGTGGGATTTGGCTCGCGCTACCGAGAGTACGTTGATCGTACGGGCAGATTCTTCCCCAGGCTGCGTTGACCCGTCCAATACGCGTCGTTTCGAGGAGTGGGGCCCGGCTGAGTGCCCGGTAGAATGGTTGCCCCGACTGGACCTTGCCTGCGAGTGAGTCAGGCTTACCAGAGTCCAGAGCCAGAACCCCCCTAGAACAGACCGTTGGGGGGCCTACACTGGCGAGTCTCGCGCTCCCCCGCAACCCTTTCATGGGCGGTGAGCCGACCGTCCTCCGCTCAGAGAAGGCAAGTGCTGCCGAGTATAGCCGACTACAACGGGTTTAGTGGTGCCCGAAGAAGAATGGAC
>CAYFXO010000107.1:1639-4872 GCA_964347125.1 uncultured Methanomassiliicoccales archaeon
ACCCCGCCCAGAGAGTTGATGACGATCTCGGCGAGTTTCTTCGCCTTTCTTTCTGGTGTCCCCTCGACGAACTCCATCTTCCGCTCCGGCCGCTCCGCCTCCACGAGGCCCGCGACGCTCGTGTGGGACCCCTTGAGGCCGATCTCCTCCTCCCTCAGGCCCACGTCCTTCGCGGTCCACACCTCCACCGGCAGCGACGCCTCCGTCCAGTCCAGGCGGTCGAAGTCCGGGAACCGCGGCGAGTTCGCCCCCGCCTCCACGGAGACGACGGCGGGCGTCGGAACCTCCACGATCTCGTGCCCGCCCTCGATGGTCCGCTTCCCCCGGAGGTTCCCGTTCTCCTTCCACAGGTTCGTGACGTAGGTGATCTGGGGCACCCCGAGCCACTCCGCGATGCCCGGCGGCACCTGCCCCGTCGAGGAGTCCGCCGTCTCTTCCCCGCACAGGACGAGGTCCCACTTCCCGATGGTCTCGATGCCCTTCGCCAGGGTCCGCGAGGTCGGGTACGTGTCCGCCCCCGCGAAGGCCCGGTCGCTGAGGAGCACCATCCGGTCCGCCCCCATGGCCACGCCGAGCCTCATGAAGGAATCGAAGAAGGGCGGGCCCATGCTCAGGAGCACCACCTCCCCGCCGTGCTTCTCCTTCAGGGCCATGGCCATCTCGATGGCGTTCTTGTCCGGCGGGTTCAGGACGTTCTCCACCCCCGCCCGGTCCAGGGTCTTCGTCTCCGGGTCCAGGGTGACCTCCTCGATTTTCGGCACCGCCTTGATGCAGACGATGGTCCTCACGAAGCCACCCCCTGGGCCTTCAGCGCGTCGAGGAGTGGCGGGAGCACCTTGTACAGGTCGTCCACCACGCAGTAGTCCGCGTGCTCGAAGATGGGCGCGTCGGGGTCGCTGTTGATCGCGATGACGACGTCGGCGTCCTTGATGCCGGCGGTGAAGTGGGCCGCCCCGCTGACCCCCGCCACGATGGCGAGCTTGGGCTTCACGGTGACCCCCGTGGACCCGACCTGGTGGTCCCGGGACGCGAGGCCCTCATCCGCCAATGGCCGCGTCACGCCCAGGGCGGCGCCGAGGATTCGCTGCAGCTCCGTCAGGGGCGTCATGTCCCCCGCGGCGCCTCGACCGGCCACGACCATGCGCTCGGAGCCCGTGATGTCCTCCCCCGCCTCCACGGAGCGCTCGATGAGCCTGGAGCGGAGGTCCTTCTCCGCGAGGGTCGGCGCCACGACCTCCTCCTCTCCCACCCGCTTCGGGTCGGGGTCGAGGGCCTGGAAGATCCCCGGCCGCACCGTCGACATCTGCGGGCGGCTGTTCTCACATTTGATAATGGCCAAGATGGAGCCGCCAAAGCCCGGGACGGCGGAGAGCAGGTGGCCCGTGTCCTCCTCGATCTCGAGCCGCGTGACGTCCGCGGTGAGGCCCGTGTCGCACCGGACGGCGAGCCGCCCCGCCAGGTCCCGGCCGTTGTGCGTCGCCCCCAGAAGGAAGATGGAGGGCATGCGCTCCAGGATGAGCTCCGCCGCCACCTTCGCGTAGGCGTCCGTGTTGTACTGGGCGAGGAGGTCGTGTTCCGCCGCGAGGACCCGGTCCGCCCCGTGGGCGATGGCCTCCTTCGCGAGCTTTTCGACCTCGTCGCCGAGGATCAGCGCCACCAAGTCCTCCTTGACCTGGTCCGCCAGCTCCCGGGCCTTGCCGAGCATCTCCAGGGAGACCTTCTCGAAGGCCCCGTCGTAGTGCTCCATGTAGACCCAAACGCCCTTCGCGTCGGGCACGTCCCGGGGCATCAGGATCCCCTCCGCAGGGCGTCCGCGGCGACCTCCATGAGGTCCTTCACCTCGAGGGCGACCTTCTGCCCCTTCGCGCTGTCCTCGAAGTTCTGGATGCAGTAGGGGCACGCGGTGGCCATGACGGACACCTGAGTGTCCGCCGCCTGCTGCACCCGCAGGTCCGCCATCCGCTCGCCCTTCTCCGTCTCCAGGAACATGCGCCCGCCACCCCCGCCACAGCACAGGGCGTTCGCGCGGCTGTCCTTCATCTCTTCAATCGTCACCCCGGGAATGGACTCCAGGACCTTCCGCGGTGCCTCGTAGACGTCGTTGTACCGGCCGAGGTAGCAGGGATCGTGGTACGTGATGCCCGCGCCGCCGTTGCTCTGGAAGGTCAGCTTGTCGGCGTCCACCAGTTCCACCAAGTACTCCGACGCGTGGAGCACGTGGAACTCCCCGCCGTGGCGGGGATACTGGTGCTTGATCGTCTCCAGACAGTGGGGGGACACGGTCACGATGGTCTCCGCGCCCGTCCCCTGGAAGGTCTCGATGTTCCCTTCCACGAGGCGCTTCAGGTAGGGGCGCTCGCCCACCACGCGCGGGAGGTCGCCGCAGCACGGCTCCGCCTTCCCGAGGACGCCGAAGTCGACGCCCGCTGCCGTCAGCACCTCCGCGGTGGCCCGGGCCACCTTGTGGAGCCGTGGGTCGAAGGAGGCGCCGCAGCCCACGTAGAGGAGGACGTCCACGCCATCGGCGGCGTCCCTCAAGTCCAGCCCCTTCGCCCAGGCCCCGCGCTCCCGCCGGGCCCCCCGCCAAGGGTTCCCCTCCTCCAGGATGGACCACAGGGCGTCCTCGAAGGGCTCCGGCAGGTTCCGCTCCTTGAAGGCCACCGACCGCAGCCCGATGATGCTCTCGACAATGTCCACATCCCGCGGGCACCGGGGCTCGCAGGCCATGCACGTGGTGCACGACCACAGGTCGTTGAAGTCCCCGCCGAAGCCCAGCTGGGCGTTGCGGATCATCCGCCGGACGCTCACCGGCTCGTCCCGCACCAGGCCCCAGGGGCACGTGGCGGTGCAGGTGCCGCACTGGTAGCACGGCATCATAGCCCCGTTCGTGAGTTCCACGACCCGCTCCCAGACCTCGTCGTCCAGGACCAGGGGCTCGGTGGTGAGGCTCATTTCTTCTCACCTCCGTCCGCGGCCACGGGGGCCGTCGTCGTCTCCGCGGGGTCCAGGACCCCCGTGACGATGTCGTGCATCTCCTGCATCTTGTGGGAGAACTTCTTCCCCTCGGCGGCGGTGAACCATTCCAGGTGGAGGCGGTTCGGGTCGTAGCCCTTCGCCTTCACCCGGGCCTGCCACTTCGGGAACCGCTTCAGGGTCTCGTGGTTCGCGGTGATGTAGTGGCAGTCGCCGATGTGGCACCCACTCACGAGGACCGCACCGGCGCCCCGCTCGAA
>CAYFXO010000108.1:0-4732 GCA_964347125.1 uncultured Methanomassiliicoccales archaeon
CGGTGCCGGTGTTCAGCCCGGCGGTGGCGGAGGCCCCTGCCGCGTACCACCCCTCGCCGCTCGGGGTCCCGTAGGGGCTCTGGACGATGAGGTAGTACTCGTGGATCCAGTCCGCCGTCTCCGTCGTGGGTCCGTTGATCACCACCGTGACGGGGTTCAGCATGCTCGACACGGTGCCCGTCCAGCCGTTCCAGACGTAGCGCTCGCCCAGGACCGACGCGGGCGGGAGGGCGGAGATGTTCACGCTGGTGCCCGCCTTGAACCAGCCGCCGGGCGGGTCCACGGTGCCGAAGTTCGTCGAGACCGTGAGGCGGTACTCCGTGTCCCACACCGCCGTCTCGATGATGGGGGCGTTGAGGGTGACGGTCCAGGGGTTGTTCGTCCCGTCGTAGGACCCGTTGCCCTGGCCGGACCAGAAGCTGAAGGCGACCCGCTCGTCGGGGCCGATGGTGACGGTGGTCGGGGTGACGGAGAAGGGGACGGTGAAGCCCGCGGAGTACCAGCCGGTGCCGGTCGTGGTCGCGTAGGGCGAGTTCACCTCCAGGTAGAACTGGTGGTTCCAGGACGCCTGCTCCGTGATGGGGCAGTTCATGGTGACCTGGGCCGTGTGGGCGGGGCCCACCCCGGGGCCCGTGAACTCCGCGCCGCAGGCGGAGGACCCGAGCCAGCCGTTCCAATTGTAGCGCTCGCCCCAGGCCCACGTGGGCGGGGGCGCGAACGCCTCAATGGTGACGATGTCGCTCTCGTTGTACCACCCGGTCCCGGGCGTCACGGTGCCGAAGTTGGCGCTCATGGTGAGGAGGTACTGGGCGCTGTAGTTCGCCTGGAGGAACTTCGTCCCGGGGGTGATGGTGATCGTGTGGTTGATGGCGCCGCCGTCGGACCAGTCGGAGAAGATGTACCGGGTGTCCGGGCTCGACTGCTCCGTGAGGTTGACGGAGACGTTCTGGTTCGACCCCCAGGGCCAGATGAAGGCGGTGGGGGCGGGGGCGAAGAAGGTGCCGTTCACCTGGACCCCCGTGGCCAGGAGGCCGGGGTCCGCAGGGGACTTCGTGATGACGTAGATGGAGAAGGGTCCGAAGGACGAGCAATACACGTCGGGGTCGCCCGCGCGGGTGTCCGTCCAACAGATGAAGGGCTCGTCTGTCGTGCCCGCGATGGTGAGCTGGCGCAGGCCCTCGGACGCCGTCCCGGGCGTGTTCGCGTTGACCCGGTATTCCTGGGACCACGTGTCGCCGAAGTCCAAAGAGAAGACGAAGTAGACGTCCGTCCCGGCCGAGGTCGCGTTGAAGAAGGTGCCCCAGAGGACGCCGTTCGAGTAAGAGAGCTTCGGGTACGTGTAGTTGGACGCGGCGGTGGCCGGGACGCCCACGAAGTTGAAGAAGAACGTGGCGTCGTCGTAGCTCATCCCGACCGTCCAGTTCTCGAGGCCCAAGGGGCCCAAGTCCCAGGTCCACGGCATGTACCATCCTTCCGGGGCGGCCACGAGATCCCCGCCGTACTCGGGCGTGGCAGGGAAGCCGAAGAGGGCGTTCCAGATCCAGGTGGGGAAGAAGAAGAACGCGTCCTGGGCGAAGTCGTAGTAGAGGAAGTAAAGGGATTCGGACCCATCTCCTGATGCGAGGAACGCCTGGTCCACCTGGAAAAACTGGTTGATGCCCGCCGCGGGGAAGTCGAGAGGCGGGTCGGCGTATGACGCCGTCGTCGCGTTGACGGCGATGTTCGGCTGAGTCCAGTCCTCGGACTGGGGGGCGGAACAGGGCGGGCTTGCCCGGTCGTCCGGGACGGAGGAGTGGCAAATCCACAGGGTCCCCGTGGTCGACGCCCAGTCATCGTCGGACCACCACCACGTAACGGTCCGAACGTCAATGGGAGTGCCCATGCTCACGTAGCCATCGTAGATGTCCCAGGCGACCCAGGACCAACTGCCAAAGCTGACGACGTCGGGGTTCCGGAACTCGTTGAGCGTCGAGCCCGCCAGGTTGAAAGCGGTCGTCGTGTACGTCGCCCCATTGTTCGTTGACTGCGCCAGGTAGAACCGCTGGTCGTAGGTGTACTGCTCGAAGAATACGTTGACGACTGTCGGGGTCACCGAGATGGAGGGATTCCGCTCGCTCATGCCGGCTTCAGGCTCGGGCACCGCCACGTGGGTCCACGTCTGTCCTCCGTCATCGGAGTATGCGACGTAGATGTCGAAGTTCCCGGGGGACGTCTCGTTCTCGTACGCCACGAAGACTCTCCCCGTGGCCGAAACGTCCATGGCCACGCCCTGCTGGGTCTCCGCGCCTTCCGCGAGCGCCGTCGCCGGCTGGAACGGATCATCGAGGGGCTCCGCCCCCGCGTCACCCCGCGGCTCAGGGAGGCCGCCGCCTCCGGCGACCACCATGGCCGGCGAGGTGGCCAGATTCATCCGCCGCAAGGTCATCGTCGAGGCGTCCAACGTGGCCGCGGCGCCCATCGGCTCGCTCGTCGCGACGTCGGCATGACCGCCCGAAACCGCACTCGCTGACTCGGTGGTCAGAGAGCCGGTCGACTGCCCGCCCGGCACGAGGGCCGCCACCAGCAACACGCTGACGAAGACCGCGATCATCATGACCCAGAGGCCCGCGAATCGGGCGTCGGGTGCGTTCCTGCCCACACTGCTCCTCCGAGCGGAGTTTCCAAGAACCATAACTCCTCCCCCGCTGGCTCTTCCCTTCATACTTGCTGACGCTATTAAAAGCTATGGCAGGGCGGCGGGAGGCCTGGCCCCTCCCCACAGGAGGGGCACGAATGGCTTAATGCGCCCAGGGCCATCCGTCTGCGGTGGAACTCCTCGCCTACGACGCCCGGCAGTGCGACCCGAAGCGGTGCACCGCGCGGAAGCTCGCTCGGTTCGGCCTGGTGAGGGTCGTCCCCCGGTTGGAGGGGCTCCCGAGGGGGTGCGTGGTCCTCACGCCCGCCGCGGGGACGCGGCTCTCCTCCCGGGACGGGCCGCAGGCGGAGCGGCGGGGCCTCGCCGTCCTGGACCTCTCCTGGAAGCGCGGGACGTTCCCGCGGAGGACGCCGGGGGTGGAGCGGTCCCTGCCGTACCTCGTCGCCGCGAACCCGGTGAACTACGGCCTGCCGCGAATCCTCACCTCCGTGGAGGCCCTCGCCGCCGCCCTGCACATCCTCGGCCACCCGGAACACGGCGCGAGGCTCCTGGCGAAGTTCGGGTGGGGGGATTCGTTCCTCACGTTGAACCGCGATCCCTTGGTAGAGTACGCCCGCGCCGTGGACGAGGCGGGCGTCCGGCGGGCGGAGGCGGAGTACGACTAGTCCGGCGGCAGGAGGTTCGGGATGCCGTCGTCGATGGGGTAGGCGTGGTCGCAGGCCGGACAGGTGAGGGTGCCCTCCAGGATCTCGTCCTCCTTCGTCACGTCGAGGCGGAGCTCCCCCTTGCAGACGGGGCAGCACAAGATGTCCATGAGGTCCCGCCGCATCGAACCCCGGGTAGGCCGGGGGCGGGTCTTAAGGGTATCCCCCGCTGAAAGAGTTAAGTGGCGTCCACGGGTAAGGGCGACCCGGCCAGGGCGAGTGCTGTGGACCGGTTGGAGCGGGCGTGTTGGGAGCGCATGAAGCGCCGGCAGGAGGCCATCCAGGACCTCCTAGACCTCCTGCGGCCCCGCCTCCGGAAGCCCCTTGCGGAGTGCGACGTCCTGGACCTGGGGTGCGGCCTCGGGGCCCTGGCGCTCCCCGCGGCGCGTTGGACGCGCTCCGTCACGGGGATCGACGTGGACCCGCAGCACATCGCCTACTGCGAGACGGCGGCCCGCCGCGAGGGACTGGAGAACGCGCGGTTCGAGACGCGCTCCATCCTAGAGGTCGGTGCTGGGGCCTACGACATCGTCCTGTGCAGCGACGTCATCGAGCACGTGGAGGACCACCGGGGGGTCCTGGCGGTGGTGGCCCGGTCCCTCGGGGAAGACGGGGCGTACTACGCGTCCACGAACAACAAGTGGTGGCCCTACGAGGGGCACTTCGGCCTGCCCTTCCTGTCGTACCTCTCCAAGCCATGGGCCGACCGGTACGTCCGCTTCATGGGCCGCGGCGGGGCCTCGAACCTCTACCCCCTGTCCCTGTCCCGGTTCACGCGGTTGCTGGAGGAGGCGGGGCTCACCTACGACCTCGTGCCGCCGCGGCGCCCCCACACGGGCCTCTACCGGGTCGGGAAGCGCCTCGTCACGGCCGCCCCCGCCCTCTGGCACTTCGCGAACGCCTTCCAGGTCGTCGGGGGGCGGGCGCGGTGAGGGTGGCGTGGAGCGTGGACGAGGCCACCGTGGCGGCCGTCTGGGGGGACGCCACGCGGCTCACCCCCGCCATGGCCCCCGTGGAGGAGGGGGAGTGGGTCCTCGACCTAGGCGGGGGGAACGGGGACTTCGCCGCCACGTTGCGGGCGCAGGTCCCCGGACTGCGCATCGTGAGCACGGATGTGGAGCGGGACGGCCTGCGGAACGCCCTCCCCGGGGTGGGGGCCGTGCAGGGGGACGCCCTGGCCCTCCCGTTCTGCGACGGCGGCGTGGCGGCCCTCACGGCCCGGGCGATCCTGCATCACGTCCCCGAGGACCTCCCCACGGCCCTGGGCGAGGCGAGGCGGGTCCTGAAGCCGGGCGGGCGGCTCGTGGTCCAGGAGCCGTGCTCCCGCAACGCCCTGGCGAACCTCGCCCGCCGCCTCTTCCCGACGGAACGCCACGAGGAAGGGGAGGAGCCG
>CAYFXO010000109.1:0-4728 GCA_964347125.1 uncultured Methanomassiliicoccales archaeon
CCGGCTGGCTTCGGTAAGCCGCCCGCACACGGGATCGTCTCATCGGGGGTGACGACGACGTCCAAGGGCACGTCGTGGGCCGTCATGGGCAGGTCCCGGACGAGGACCTGGCAGGGATGGACCGTGGTGATTACCGGGGTCTCGTCGGTAAGGAGGCCGAGCTCCCGCCCGAGGGCGTATTCCAGGTCGGAGTACCCGCCTCCTTTCCCCACGCGGGCGCCGTGGCGGTTCACGGCCACCGAGCCGGCCAGCACCAGGTCCACCGCCTTCATCTCCGACGGGTGGCGGGGCTCCCCGTAGCGGAAGGCCCCCCGGATGGTGGCGGCCTTCTCGGGGTGGAGGATCTTGTGGGGCCGCAGTTCGATGAAGCACTCCCGTTTCTTCAGGCGGGGGACCGCCATGTACAGGATCTTCCGGTGTTCGAGGGCGAGACGGCGGAGGGGCCGCTGGGGGCTGTCGGGGTTCGCCTTGATGACGTGGGCGTCCTCCCACAGCTCCAGGGCGCCCGCCCGATGCGCCGCCTCCTCCGCACCGACGAAGTTCGGAATGCGGCCGTGGACGGGGCGGGGGAAGGCGGCCAGGTCCTCGCGTTCCATGTGGTCCCAGACGGCTTGGCGGATCGCTTCCTTCTCCTCCTGGGCGGCGGGCATCGGTCAATCCCTCGTCTCGCCTAGTAGCGGGGCCCGAAGGCCTCCGCCGGGGCCTGATAGAGCACGACCCCCTCGGCGTCGCAGGCCTCCTTCACCCGCACGAGGAGGGTGTCCTGGAGCGGCGGGAAGTCCTCCGTCTCGCACCACGCCTGCAGCCCGACCTCGATGGCCCGGGGGCCGAGGGCCTTCACGACGATGCCGGGCGGCGGGGCCTCCAGCACCTTCGGGTGGCCGCGGGCGGCGTCCACGAGGACCTCCAGGGCGCGCGGCAACTCCTGATCGTAGGCGAGGTGGACGGGGAGCTCCAGTTGCCGGATCTCGTAAGCGGTCTTCGTGACGATGGCCTCGTCCCAGACGATGCGGTTGGGAATCGTGACCCGCTGGTTGTCCGTCGTGCGCAGGACGGTGGCCGCCACGCCCAAGGTCTCCACCTTGCCGGTCACCTCCGCGGCGGTGATCGTGTCCCCCCGCCGGAAGGGTCGGTAGATGGACAGGAGGATGCCGCCCACGACGTTCGACAGCACGTCCTGGAGGGCGAGGCCGACGATGATCCCGATGACGGCGAACCCGATGACGAGGGCCATGAGGTCCACGCCGAGGGGGGTGAGGGAGAGGCCGATGATGGCCACGTAGAGGAGGGCGCGGAAGGTCCTCACGAGGAAGACCTCCGTCAAGTCCGCCACGCCCATGGCCCGGAGGCGGCGGGCGAAGAGGACCGCGACCCACCGGACGCAGAGGACGCCGGTGACGAGGATGATCAGGGCGAGGACGACCTCCCCCACGAGGATGCCGCTCCCCGCCAGGTCGTACCGGAGGAAGTCCTCCAGGGCCACGCTAGCCCTCCGCGACGACGCCCGAGACGATGGCCAGGATCACGCCGATGAAGCCGACCCAGTGGAGGCGGATGGCGAGGAGGGTGCCCTTCAGGCCGTGGAGGGCGACGAAGATCAGGAGGCTGATGAGGCCGACGCCGGTCCCTATGAAGACGAGGGCGCGTCCCCAGTCCGTCTCCCCGCGCCAGAAGAGGGCGCCGCCCAGGATCACCAGGAGGCCGCCCAGGGAGGCGATGGCGACGAGGATGAGGAAGACGAGCTCAAGGACCGGGTTCCCGCCCGTCAGGTCGACGACGATGTCCCGGACGCGGGACCAGGCCGTGGCGCCGGAGACGCCGGCGATGAGGAGGAATATCCCCGCCACGACCGCGAGGACCGCCGCCTTCTCCCACCGCTCCACGGTTCATCACCCGCCGGGGGACCCTTGTAGGATGGCCTCCACGGCTCGGAGGTTCTCCGGGTGGGCCTCAAAATAGGCTCGGACGGGCTCCAGGAACGCGCTGAGGTGAGCCGCCGTGGCGGCTTTCAGGTCCGCGGGGTGGAGGTCGCCCCCGCCATAGAGGGCCTGGAGGGCCTCGAAGCTAGCGATGTCGAGGTCACCGCCGTGCTTCTCCGAGCGGGGAATGGTGAGAGCCCCCATCTCGGGGAGCAGGATCAGGCGCCAGATGTCCAGGACGGTGTTCCCCGCGACCTCAGGCGGGCAGAAGGCCCCCTGGATCTTCGCCTCGACGGCCTCCGGCGGGTCCGTGAGGTGCACCGCCGTCTCGGGCCGCGACTTGCTCATCTTCCCTGCGACGGGGTCCATCCGCCCCTCCCCCGTGAGGCTCGCGAGGAGGGGGGTGTGGAGGCCCACGACCTTCTCACGCCCCATCTTCGGCGCGATGTCCCGCAGGAGCATGTGCGCGTGGCGCTGGTCCATCCCGCCCAGGGCCAGGTCCAGCTCCAAGGTGAAGATGTCCGTGACCTGCATGGCGGGGTAGATGAGCTTGGAGGCGTCCATCTCCGCCTCGTCCTCTCGGCGCCCCATGATGGAGAGGGCCCGCTTCATGCGGGAGAGGGAGGCCTGCTTCGACACGTCGATGACGGAGCGCCAGTAGCTCGGGTCCGCCACCACGTCCCGGGCGTAGCGGATCTCCAACGCGTCCGCGGGGACCCCGAGGGCGTGGAAGCAGTCGACGAAGTACTCCCCGCAGGCTTGGATGGCCTCCAAGGACCCGCCGAGCTTGTCGTTGATGTACGCGTGCCAGTCGGCGACCAGGAGGATTGTGTGGAACTCCGCCGCCTGGAGGTCCTTCAGCTTGCGGGCGATGATGACGCTCTGGCCGATGTGCATGAGGCCGCTGGGCTCAAAGCCCACGTAGGCCCGCGGGTGCTCCACCGTCTCAAGGAGTGTGCGTAGTTCCTCGGCCGTGACGACCTCCTCGGCCCCACGGCTCACCAGGCGCTCGCGCTCTTCCAGGTCCACGGGCAGGGGAATGCCTGGACGTTTCTAATACTCTTCCCCTTTGCTGAGGGAGTCCTTGATCTTCCTCGCGGCCTTCTCCGTGGCTTCCGCGGCCTTGTGGGCGGCCTTCACGGCCTCGTCCCCCAGTCGACCGGCGGCCTTCTCCGCCGCGGCGGCGGCTTTCTGGGCGGCCTTCACGGCCTCTTCCGCCGCGCGCTCCGCGGCGTCGGCGCCCTTCCCTGCCACGGCGGAGGCCTTCTCGGACACCTTTCCGGCGACGCCCTTGGTGGCCTCCCAGCCCTTTTTGCCCACCTCGGCGCCGGCACGCACGGCCTCACCCGTGACCTCCGCGGTCTTGTCCGCCACTTCCGCGAGGCGACTCTTCTTCTCCGGCACGGCCCACCCGCACGAGGGGCAGGCCGCCCCGCCTTCTGGAATCTCCGTCCCGCAGCTTTCGCAGAACATCGTCCCCCGCATCGCGGCCCCTGACCATTAGGCTTTGACTCCGCGGCGCGGGTCCCTCCGTTGACGGAAAACGTAATGAACGTCCGCGGGGTAGGAGAGGGGAGATGGCCAGAGCGTGCTACGGCCCCACCTGCCGGGTCCCCAAGGCCATCCGGGCGACGAAGGTGCTCCAGGCGGACCTCCTCCGGCAGGCGGAGGCGCTGCGGGAGAACCCCAAGCTCGCCGTCCCCACGTGCCGCGGGGACCACCGCGGGTGCCCCTTCCCCAAGGCCGAGGCGCAGATGGAGCGCGTGGCCTCCATCGCGGGGGACAAGCGGAGGCTCGAGAAGCTCTCCAAGCGCGGCGACCCCCTCGTCCGGGCCTACGCGGGCACGCTCCTCCTGACCCACGCGGAGGGCGCCCCGTACCTCGCCAGCTCCCAGGTCGGCAACACGAGCGTCCCCTTCGCGGTGCGGGGGAAGACGAAGAAGGAGATGCTCTTGGGCGTCCAGCACTTCGACGACCCCTTCCTCCGGCTCCTCACCGTTGCGGAGATCGCCGAGAAGAAGGGCCTCTTCATCTTCAGCCTCGACGAGGGTCTCGTCTGCATGGGGCGGGAGCCCGTGCCCCCGCCGGAGTACCTCCCCCAGGTCCTCAAGGGCAGCGGGTACGCCCTCGTCGCCACGGACGGCGGGTACGCGTGCCCCCACGGGACGGACGGCGAGGACGTGCTGGCGGTGCGGTGGCCCGCCGCGGGGTCCGAGGTCGTTGTGTGCCATGAGTGCGCCTCCGACGAGGTGAGCCTCGGGCGGGTCCTGGCCCACCGGATGGTGGCCCCGCGGTCGGCGACGGTGTTCCAGGTGGCGGGCATCCCCCACTTCGAGTGCCGGACCCACGGGGAGGAGTGCCCCCTGTGCCGGGAGTCCCGCCTCGCGGAGTCGGACATGTTCCCGTACCTCGTGGGCGGGCTGACGGATCTCCGGGTCCTCGAGAAGGTGATCGCCCAGGCCCTCTCCCGGGCCGAGGGGTCGGGGCTCTACGCGGCGAACGGCGTGTGCTACGGGGAGGACTTGGACGCCTTCGCGGCTTCGCTGCGCGGGACGGAGGCGGAGCGGCGAGCCCTGCGGGCGGTCCTCGAGGCGGACGGCACGGGGTGGGTCGGCGACGGGACGACCCTGCGCAAGATCCTGGCGACCCATTGGGACGCCCACTCGGAGGCGGCGTTGGCCGCCGTGTCCGACGAGGAGGTGGCCCGCGCGGTCCTCGACCGCCACAAGGGCTTGGAGCCCGCCGCCCTCATCCGGGTGGCGCTCCAGGAGCGGGAGAAGGGCCGGGTGCGGGACGCCCTCCCCGACTA
>CAYFXO010000110.1:0-4502 GCA_964347125.1 uncultured Methanomassiliicoccales archaeon
ACGTGGGCGGGCGGGAGCAGGTGCAGGTGGAGCCCGCGCGGTCCACGACGCTGCCCGGCCTCCACCGCCTGAAGGTGCCCGCGGGGGACATCAAGGTCTACGACCAGAACTATGCGGTGGGGCCAGCCGAGATCCTCCAGCCGGACATCGAGATGCAGGCGTACTTCGCGGACCTGCCGGGGGCGCCCGTGGAGCAGGCCCTGGTCTACTTCCCGATCTACCGCGTGGAGTACGGCTATGGCGGGCGGTCCTACACCGTGGTCCTGGACGCCTCCTCGGGGGAGCTGTTCGCGTCGTCGTTCCCCTCCCGCGGGTCGGGGGCCTACCTGGCGGTGGCCGGCCTGGGCTTCATCGCGTTCCTCCTGGAAGGACTCAGCGCCCTCGTGAACCTGTGGCTCGCCCTCGTCCTGATCGTGGTGACCATTGTTGGCGTATTTGCCGCGGGGTTCTACGTGGCGAAGCGTCTGTGAGGTCGGATGGACGCGCCCCGTACCTACTGGCCGACTCCCAAAAGGCCGACGCCCCGCAGCTGAGGGGAACCCGCCAATTCTCGCGGTTCGCTCCTTCAACCGCGGGTGCTAGAGTCGCCAGCCATGTGCAGGTGTGACACGAACATTTTTAGCCCAGAATCCGATACTGTCTTCCCCAGTGTGGAAAGCGCAAGCGCCACCAGGGAGGAGGTGAAATCGGATGGGAGATCTATCTGGACCAAGCGTCATGTTCGTGCGAGTCTCGGCCGGCAACGTGGACAAGGCGATCAGGGAGATCAAGCGGAACAAGCAGGTGCAGCAGGTGGAGCCTCTGCTTGGACCCTATGACCTCGTCGTGACCGGGGGCTTCAAGAACTTCGAGACCCTCCGGAAGTTCTCAGAGGAACTCGAGACCCAGGAATTCTGCGAGGGGTGCACCGTACATCCGACCTACGAAGAGTGGGCCCGTGAAGGGAAGGTGGAGGGGCCTTGGAACGCCTGGGCCCTCGTGAAGACCGGGAACACGGAAGCCGCGAAGAACGAGCTGAAGCGCATCAGCGGCGTGAATCACTTCTACGTCACCGCGGGCGAGTACGGGCTCATCATCCGTCTCTCCGCGAAGAAGCCTGAGGAGCTCCACGAAACGATCCTGCAGGAGCTGCAGAAGGTCGAAGGCGTACGGCGAACGGAAACGTTCCCCACCCTCCGGACGGAGTGGTAGTCACTCCGTCCTTTCTTCCTTTATCCGTGGTAGCCATCCACGCCAGCCGTAGGCTCCTCCCCCAGAATCTGCCTGCGTGCGTCCTCGTTCGGCTCTAGCACTTCGACCTGGACGAGGTAGGCAATGGGCTTCCAGATCAGCTTGCCCTGGGCGCGCACGACGATCCAGGCCGTCCCCGGACCGTCCTCCGGCAGGGTCTCCACGGAGATCCAGTCGCCGTCGAGGATTTCGACCTGGCCGTTGGGGAGGGCGAACTTCAGTCGGACGTGATCCCCCGCGACGAGGGTGACTCCGTCCGTCTCGTCGGCACTCAGGACCCCAGTCTCCACGAGCCTGCGCTGGCGTTCCAACATCCCGAAGGCCACCACCCTTCGGGGGATGATAAAAGGCCTCCTGTGCTGTTTCTCGGGTTGATAATGAGGGCCGGGGTCCGCCGAAACTCGGGAGGACGGACCTAGCTTCGCCGATCCCCCGCACCCAAATGGTTATGGGGCCGCCTCCCCTTCGCCCGCCGAGGTCGACCCGTGGGCATCACGGTCTCGTTGAACTGCCCCGCCTGCGGCGGGACCCTCGATGTCGACGATGGGAGCCGTGCCATCGCCTGCCCCTACTGCACCACCCTCCTGTGGCTGGAGGGCGACGCGGGAATCCGGAACGTGATGTTCCGCAACCGCGTCGACAGGGGCCGCGTCCTCCGAATCACCCAGGGCTGGTTCGACGAGGGCCTGAAGGCTAGGGACCTGGACCGCGTGGGGCAGGTCACCGAGGCCTACCCCATCTACGTCCCCTTCTGGAAGCTGAACGCCCGCGCCGCGGGCTGGGTCTGCGGCTACGAGGAGCGCACCTACACGGACAGCGAGGGAAACACCCGAACCGAGCGGGTCTACCATGAGCGCATGGTGTTTCGCGACTACACGTGGACGAACATCGCCTGCGACGCGGGGGACATCGGGGTCCACCACCTCCGGAACACCCAGGGCGAGGTCGTCTCCCAGGACACGGAGGTCCCCACCTTCGAGGTGACCACCTCTCGCGGCGATGCGAACGACCAGGGCGCGGGGGTCATCCGCCAGCAGGCCATCGACAGCGCCCGCATCCCCCGCGTCACCTTCGCGAAAATGCAGGTGCTCCCGCGCTCCATGGTCCTCATCTTCTACCCGGTCTGGGTCGTGCGCTACGACTACCGCGGGCGGGCCTACTTCAACACCGTGGACGGGGTGACGGGGCAGGTCCTCAGCGGCCGCGCCCCCGGGGACCCCCTCTACCAGAGCCTCATCATGACGGGCGGCACCTCCGCCGCCGGCCTCCTGGCGGGCCTGGGCACCTTCGCCGCCCTCGTGTTCACGGAGTCCCCGGAGTTCGCCATCGCCCCCATCGTCGCGGGGGCCGTTATCCTGTACGCCACCTACCGCTTTTTCCGCCACGGCTCCGAGATCGTGGAGGGCGACATCGAGGCCGCCTACGGGATCAAGAAGGACCTGAAGAAGTTCCAGAGGCTCATGCGGAGGTGGTGAGGCCGTGCGCGTCGTCGCGGTGAAGTGCCCGAAGTGCGGCACCCCGAAGACGACGAAGCGGAAGGAGGAGAACCTCCTCTTCCACTGCCGCAGCTGCGGGACCATCCACACCCGCGAACCGGAGGAGCGCGTCGTGGAGTACCAGGTGGCGCCCTTCGGCCGCCGCCTCCGCGGCGCCCCCTACTACATGCCCGTCTGGCGGCTGAAGACCTGGGTCCACGTCCGCCACCAGCGCGTCGAGGGCGGCTTCCTCCACAAGCTCGGGAACCTGTTCTCCGGGCCGGACCCGAACCAGGGCTACCTGGACGTCTACGTGCCCGCGCCCGACCTGGATCCGGGGACCTTCCGCCATTGGGCGAAGACCTTCACGAGCCACCCGCCCCGCTTCGCCCCCGCGAGGGACTTCGGGAACGTCCCGCGGCTCCCCGCGGTGGTGACGGAGGGGGAGGCCCGCAACCTGGCGGACTTCATGATCCTCACATTCGAGGCGGAGAAGCCCGGGGTGCTCCAGACCATCGACTACACGACGCGGGTGGACGCCGCCTCCGTCGTCTTCGTCCCGTTCTACTGGGACCAGGGCCGCTACCAGGTCGCCCTCTAGCCCGCCCCTGTTGAGACGCGTGTCGAAAGGTTGATATACGTCGCTATGTATGTAGCGACACTATGTAAGTAGCGACGTCATGGACGTCGCGACCCCCCAAAGGTGAAGGACATGCGAAAACTGCTTGTGGCCCTGGTCTTGGCGGCCCTGATGATGGGGTCCGCCCTGGCCCTGTCGGGCTCCGTCGCCGCGGAGCGGGACGACCCGAGCGCCCCCCGATTCGTGGGCGTCGGCGAGACGGATCGCCTCGGCGGCGGGAAGTGGGTCCTCGTGCGGGCGGGGGAGACCGCCTTCGGCGTCATCTACGGCACGCCGGAGCGACCGAACGCCCCCGTGATCTTCGCCGAGTACACCCAGTACCTCGGCGGCGCGGAGATCTACGACGGGAGCGGGAACTTCCTGCGCCGGACGGGCATCCCCGTGCACACCGTGTTCTACCAGCGCCTGAACGCCCTCGTGGAGTTCCGTGTTGCGCAGGAGGAGCCGACGTTCGACTTCCGGCTCCTAGAGGACGGCGACCTGCACCCGAACCGCCCCGAGAAGGTCCTGAGCCTCCGGGACGCCTGGACGCTCACGAACCTCGCCCACGAGCCGACGGAGGCGGGGCTCATCGTGACGTTCAACATCTCCCTCTACGACCGCCCCTACACCCTCGTGTGGGGCGAGGAACCCATGCCCCGCCACGGCACCCTCGAGGACGGCGTCGTGGAGGAGGTCACCTTCGGCTTCCGCCTGACCATCAACAAGCATGAGATCCACCCCACGGAGGTCCCGTGGTTCCGCGTCACCGTCGCCGACGGCCGCGAGCGGGAAATCCTGGACTCCGAGTTCATCGGGACGAAGACCTTCGAGGGCACCGCGGTCTCCGTCGGGGCGAAGTACGACCACTACTTCGAGGGCTGGGACTTCGTCACCCTGGAGTCCCGCCTCGCCCTGGAGACCCACGTGGTGACGGGCCACTTCGCGTCGAAGCCCGTGGCCCAGTGGCTCCAGGCCCAGTACGGGCGGGACGAGGCCCACGAGGCGGAGGACCCGACGGACCCGGAGCAGTACCGCTTCCGGGAGACCGATTCGCCCGAGGAGGGCCCGGTGCTCCTCACAAAGGACTCCATCTACTTCGACGACGAGTGGCACCGCGTGGGCCGCCTGGGATGGGTCTCCGACGTGGAGGTGGACGGGGAGCCCGCCCGGATGCG
>CAYFXO010000111.1:0-1129 GCA_964347125.1 uncultured Methanomassiliicoccales archaeon
CCATGACGTAGTGGCCGAGTTCGTGGATGCCCAGGATGAGCATGAGGGGGAGGGAGAAGAAGAGGATGCCGAACCCTAGGGTTCCAATGGACCAGAGGGAGGCGCGGTCGTAGCTCGCCCAGTTGTCCATCCCCGCGAGGGTCGTCGTGACGAGGGTGATCCCCAGGAGGGCGGCGTTCACCTTCACGCTACGGTAGCGGGTCTCCGGGAGCTTCCGGACGTAGACGACGTGCTCCCCCGCCTCCCGGGTGATCGTGGGGATGAACTTCTCCACCTTCAGCTCCTTGCGGAGGGCGTCGAAGCGCTCCTCGAGGGTGAAGGCGTCGACGCGGACGAAGAAGGATGCGATTTCTGGTTGGACGCGCACCTCGTAGACGGGGAAGTAGCGGTCCACGATGCCGCGAACGCGCTCAATCTCGTTGAGGGGAGCGGCCATTGTGGCGTTCAAGTAGCGGCCTCGTATTAATAGATAGTAGATTCGGTCTCTCGGAGGGGGGCGGGCCTACGCGGCCTTCATCTGACCCGCCAAGCGGAGGGTGTCGTCCACGAGGCCTTCGAGCCGCTTGTGCACCCGCTCGTCCGTCAGGCGGGGCCCCTCTCCGAAGGCATTGCGGTTCACGTACACGGCCCGCGGGACGGACAGGACGCGGAAGTACCGCATCATGGCGACGATCTGCCCTTCCACCTGGAGGTAGCTGATCTTCCCGCCGCTGTTGAGGACGATGCCTGCCACCTTCCCCTCCAGGGCCTTGTAGTCGACGAACTCGAAGAGGTTCTTCAGCGCGGCGCTCAACAGGCCGTGGTAGATGGGGGAGATCAGGATGAGGGCGTCCGCCCGCTCCACGGCCTCCACGGCGGCGTCCACGGAGCCGTCGTAGGCCACGTCGTCACCGTGGTACGGGGGCAGGACGGGCTGCCCCAGGTCCAGGATCTCCGCCTCGGCCCGGTCTCTGGCCAGCTCCAGGAGCGCGTGGGCGATGGCGCGGCTTCGGGAGACGGCCCGCGGGCTTCCATTGATGATGAGGAGGCGGGTCATCGTCGTATCCACGTGGCCCCTCGGCCAAGAAGTTTGCGTCCAACTACAGGAGCCGTGACAGGTCGGAGAGGCGTCGCAGGACGGGGCAATCCA
>CAYFXO010000111.1:1162-2528 GCA_964347125.1 uncultured Methanomassiliicoccales archaeon
GGGCGCCCAGGACATCATACTTGTACACGTCCCCCACGTGAAGGGCCCGCGTGGGTCGGACCTCCAGTTCCTTCAGGGCGATGCGGAAGATCTCCGGGTCCGGCTTGCTCACCCCCACGCCCCAGGAGTAGACGACGGCGTCCAAGGCCTCCGAGAGCCCCGTCGCTTCAATGATGGCGAGGGCTTCGTGGCTCGCGTTGGAGACCACTCCGAGGCGGTAGCCCCCGTCCACGAGCGCGGCGTCGTCGAACTTGTGGAAGGTCATCTCTCCCGCGAATCGCGCTTGCACGGCCTCCACGAGTGCCTCGGTGACGGGGACCCCAAGGCGCCGCAGGACCGCGGCGTCGTAGCGGCGGTAGAGTTCCTCCTGGGCCTTCATATCCTTCGGGAACTCCCGGTCGAACTCCGCGGAGGTGTCGTCCAGGGCCCGGGCGATGTCCATGCGGTTGATCTCGGGTCCCTGGACCCCCGTCCGCTCGATGACGTCCTCGGGTCGGACCGCGTAGCCGTGCTCCCGCAGCGTCATGGCCCAGATCTCCGGGGCGGAGGGCTCCGCCCAGATGAGGGTGTTCCCCAGGTCGAAGGTCACCGCGTCGTAGCGCCGTCCGCCCATAATCACCAACCCCCGCCTCTCATCCCTTCCGGGCCGTGAATCCGTAGTGGAAGGGCGTGGCGTCGAACGGACCTTCGGGTCGGAAACCGCCCTCCCTGAGGATCATTGCGGCCTCCTCAGCGGACAGCCGATGCTCGATGGGCGGCCCGACGTCCTGGTCGATCTTCTTCCAGTCGACGACGCCCAGAAGGCCCCCGGGCCGCAGGATGCGCCTCGTCTCCAGAAGCGTCCCCAGCCCCGCCAGCTCGTGCAGGACGCAGGCGAGGAAGGCAAAGTCGACGGACGCGTCGGGGAGGGGGATGCGGTCTTCCGTCGATTCGACCGGGACCACGTTCGCAACGCCCGCTTCCGAGGCTCGCCCCTTGAGGCTCTCCAGCATCTTGGGCTCCATGTCCACCGCGTAGACGGTCCCCGCCGACCCCACGAGCTGCGCCAGGGGGAGGGAGAAGAAGCCCGGGCCGCACCCCACGTCGGCCACGGCCCATCCCGGTTGCACGTCGAATGCCCGGAGCGTCTCCTCCGCGGGCAGGACCTCCTCCCGCTCCTCGGAGACAAGGAACTCCCGGTTGGCGGGGTCGAACTTGTGGCCGTGGGGCATGCGCCGAGGGAGACGCCGCCGCCTCATAAGCCTTCGGAGTGGCCCTCACCCTTCGAGGCCTTCCTCGGCCATCTTCCTCGCGGCGTCGATGGCCTCTTGGAGGTTCTCCGTATGGGGGCCCCCGCCCTCGGCGACGCCGGCGCTCTCGCCGGCGC
>CAYFXO010000111.1:2538-4474 GCA_964347125.1 uncultured Methanomassiliicoccales archaeon
CCCTTCCCCCCGAGAATCTTGGCGGCTTCCGCGACGAGGGCCGCGCAGTCCACCTCGATGTCGGGGCCCGAGACGGCGACCACGCTCCCGTCCTGGGAGCCGCCCAGAATGGCGACGACCCGGTGGATCTTCGACAGCTCCCGCGCCAGCTTCCGGAGCCCCATGACCTTCTCGTCCAACACCGCGGCGATGAGGCGCATCCCATTTCGTTCCACCGCGATCCCTAGGAGCTCCTCGAGGGCGCCCCCCGCCTTCGCGGTGTCCACAGCTTCCAGCCGCTTCTTCAGGTCCTTCCACTCCTCGAAGAACCGCTGGGCGGTGGCGGGCAACTGGTCCGGCCGCACCCGCAGAGCCTCCGAAGTCTCCCGGAGGAGGCGGTCCCGCTCCTGCACGGCCTCCACCGCGGGCATGGCCACCGCGAACTCCAGGCGCTCCACCCCGTCCTGAATCCCCGCGGTCCGCAGGACCTTCAACAGGCCCACCTGGCGGGTGTTGTCCAGATGGGTGCCCCCGCACCCCTGGACGTCGTAGTGGTTCACCTTCACGACCCGCAGGGTCTTGGATGGGGGGATGCCCCCCTGGTAGAGCTGGAACCCGAACTCGCGCTCCGCCTCGACCCGGTCCATCTCCACCGGGGTCACCGTGAGGCCGTTCAGGATGACCTCGTTGGCCGTCCGCTCGATGGCCGCCAGCTCGTCGGGGGTGATGCGCTTGTAGTGGGAGATGTCCAGGCGGGAGACGTCCACGCCCTTGCGGGCCCCTGCCTGCCACACGTGGTCCCCCAGGACGTTCCGGCAGGCCCTCAGGAGGATGTGGGTGCCCGTGTGGGCCCGCATCAGGGCCGCGCGGCGCTCCCCGTCCACCCGCCCCTGCACCCGGGCGCCCTCGGGGATCGTCCCCTCCTCGAGGGTGTGGACGATGGCGCTCCCTGCGGTCTGGACGTCCACCACCTCGAAGGTCTCGCCGTCCGCGGTGAGGGTCCCGTTGTCCGCGGGCTGCCCGCCGCCCTCCGGGTAGAAGGCCGTCTGGTCCAGGACCACCGCCCCGTCCTCCGAGTGGACGACCTCCGCCTCGAACTCCAGCCGGGTCTGGTCCTCGTAGTACAGGGTCCGGGTGGGCGGCAGGTCCGTCCGGGCGATGGCCGCCGCCTCCACCTCCGCCCGCTCGTGCCGCTTCGCCAGGAGGGCGAAGAAGTCGTCCGGCACCTCCACCGCGGCCCCCACCCCCGCCGCGTAGGCCGCCGCCTGAGACGGGTGGACGCCGTGGGCGTCGTAGAGCGTGATGAGGGCCTCCGTGGTGAGGGGCCCCTCGGCCAAGGCCTCCTCCACCCGCCGCCGGCCCCGCTCCCGGGCCTTCGCGTACTTCCTCCGCTCGGACTTCAGCATGTCCAGGAGGGTGTCCGCGTCCGGGGCTTCCATGAGGGACTCGTAGGCCCGCAGGTGGCTGAGGAGTAGGTCCTCGAGGGTCGTCTCCGCCCCCAGGGCCTCCAGGGCCCGGAGGACGCGCCGCAGGATCAGGCGGGCCAGGTAGCCCGTCTTGACGTTGGAAGGGACGATGCCGTCCGCCAGCATGAACGCCGCCGACCGGGTGTGGTCCACCGCCAGGTGCACCTGCTCCACGGCGTCCATGAGCCGCTGGAAGGTGTCCGGGTCGACCTCCACCCCGTCCCTCCCGAGCTGGGCGAGGATGTCCTGCCGGAGGGACTGCACCTTCGCCGCCGTCCCCACGTCCACGGCCCCGCTGAGGGTCGCCTTGACCTCCAGGGCCCGGCGGTAGGCGTCGTCCTTCAGGATGTCCGCCACGCCCACGTCCGCGTACAGCTGGTCGCACAGCTCCGGGTACACCGCCTCGCAGATGGACGGCGACCCCTTGGAGGCCCACAGGAACCGCTCCAGGCCGTACCCCGTGTCCACCACGTTCAGCTTCATCGGGGCGT
>CAYFXO010000112.1:0-4458 GCA_964347125.1 uncultured Methanomassiliicoccales archaeon
GAAGTGCTCACGGTGCGAGGCGCCTCATCCCTGCTCGAGGAGCCCCTTTGAGCGCAAGTAGGCCTCTAGATCGTCCAGTGCGATCTGCGCGGCCATGCCCTCGCGGTGGGGCTTGAACCCCAGGCGGACGTTGATGCCGAGCATGGGGGCGTTGGAGGTGGCGTTGCCCGTGACCACGACCTCCACCCCGGGGTACTCCTCCCGGACCCGGAGCAGCATCGCCGCCTTCAGCCACTTCCCCAGGCCCCGCCCGCGATAGGCGTTGCCGACGCCCGTCATGAACTGGCGGAGCATCGTCCCCTCGTCGGGGTGGTAGCCCATCTCCGTGAGCCCGGAGAGGGCGCCGTCCCGCTCCCGGGTCGTGGCGGCGAACCAGGTCATCCCGGCCTTCGCCATGTTGGCCTGGTGCTGCCGGACTGTCTCGGGGGTGAAGGTGAACTGCCCCACGTCCAAGTCCTCGAAGGGCATCTCGTTGAAGACCTCCGTGAAGAGGTCGCAGTACTCCTCCGCGAGGGCGTCGCCCATGGGGGCCGCGACCCACTCCAGGGCCGTCCCCGGGGAGCGCTCCGGGCCCTCCGCCGCCCAGGCCTCCACCATGTCCCAGTCCACCTCGTCCAGGCGGAGTCGGCTCTGGCGGCTCCGCAGGGCCACCTGGGCCCCGATGGCCTCGACGAAGCCCTTCCCGTCGTCCTCGTCCGTGTCGCCGATGAGCAGGGACTTCCCGCGCTCCCGGGCGAGGGCCGCGGCCTTCGCTAGGAGGAGGTGTCCGATGCCCCTTCGACGGTGGGGGGCGACGACGGAGATACCCGCCCAGCCGAAGTGCTTGTTCTCCTCGTAGCTGGGCGCCCCGGGCCGGTACTGCTCGTAGTAGAGGGACGCGACTTGGACCTCCGGATGCTCCGGGTCCATGACGACGAAGCGCAGCTCCTCCGACTCCGGGTCCTCGCTCTTCAGGAACTCCTCCACGGCGGCGTCCTCGAGGACGGGGTCTTCGGGCTCCCGCTCCTGGTGGCGGATTCGCCGGAACCTGTGGAACGCGGCCCACTCGTCCCGAGTGGCGGACTTCGGGTCAAAGGGTCGGACTTCGTATCCCATTGCGGGCACACAAGGGTGCCCCGCGTATGTAAGCCTACCTGGGCGGTCCCGGTTCATCCCTCTTGACGGTCGAGGACGACCGGGATCGACCCATCGAGGACAATCTCTTCTTCCGTGACTCGACACCGGTAGGCCAGGACCTGCACTCCCGCCGTGGCCGCTCGGCGCAGGGCCTCCCCGAAGGCGGGGTCCGTCTCGTCCCGCGGGCGGAAGGAGACCGCGTCCCCTCGCTGCACGACGAAGAGGACCGCGGCGCGCCCGCCCCGACGGACCACATGGGCCAGCTCGTCCACGTGTCGGGCCCCCCTCGTGGTGGGGGCGTCCGGGAACAGGGCAACGCCGTCCTCCACCAGGGTGCAGGACTTGATTTCGAGGTAGCATGGATTTGCGCCGTCCAGGAGGAAGTCGATGCGACTCTGGCCGAGGGACACTTCGGGGGCCACCGCATCATACGGGAGGAGTTCCGGGATCGCCCAAGCATCGAGGGCCTCTCGGACCAGCCGGTTCGGGACCCGGCTGTCGACGGAGACCCACGAACCTCCGGAGAGCTGCACCCTCGAGAGGTCGTAGGCCGTGACGCGCCCCCGCCGGTCCTTCGGATCGAGGAGCACCGGTCGGTCGGGGACGAGGAGCTCCGTCAAGCGGCCCGGGTTCGGCAGGTGGGCGAGGCGGGTCCGGCCCTCGACTTCGACCTCCACCGCGAAGCGGTTCACGCGGCGGACGAATCGGGCGGTCACCGGAGGCTCACCGAGGCGCACGGGATGGGGAGGCCGCCCCGGGCTAAGTCATCTTCCTCCAGTCGGCCGGGGCCCGGCCCGCCCGGGACCGGGAATGCGAAAAAGACTTCACCGGTCGCCATCCATGGGAGTGGCGGTCCCCATGGTCCAGAGCCAGGCGGAGACGGTCGAGGCCTACCTGGAAGAGCTGCCGGAGGAACGGCGCGCAGTCGTCGGGTCGGTGCGGGACGTCATCCTGGAGAACCTCCCCGACGGCTGGGTGGAGATGATGGACTACGGCATGATCAGCTACGCGATCCCGCTGGAGCGCTACTCCGACACCTACAACAAGCATCCCCTGGGCTACATCGCCCTCGCTTCGCAGAAGCAGTACGTTTCCCTCTATCTGATGACCGTGTACGGCGACCCGGTGACCGAGGCGTGGTTCAAAGAACGGTGGGACGCGAGCGGCAAGCCCCTCAACATGGGCAAGTCCTGCGTGCGGTTCCGCACGCTCGACGACCTCCCCCTCAATCTCATCCGCGACGTGGTCCGGCGGACGACCCCCGAGGACTTCATCGCGTTGTACGAGGCGTCCCGCCGGAGGAAGTAGCCCGCGGGGACGCCCGGGGCCGCCTACGCCACCTTCTTGTTCCAGTCCTCCAGCATCCGCACGAGGATCCGGACGCCGAAGCCGGTGGCGCCCTTCGGGTTGTACTCCTTCTTGTTGGAGTCCGCCCCGCCCTCGTTGTACGCCGGCCCCGCGATGTCCATGTGGACCCACGGCCGGTCGTCCACGAACTTCTTCAGCAGCAGGGCGGCGGTGATGGCCCCGCCGTACCGCCCGCCGATGTTCTTCACGTCGGCGACGTCGCTCTTCACCTGTTCCTCGAACTCGTCGTAGAGGGGCAGGGGCCACACCCGGTCCCCCACGGCCTCGGCGGCGTTCTGGAGCCGGCGCTGGAGGCGGTCGTCGGTCCCCATGAGCCCCGCCACCTTCTTCCCCAGGCCCACGGCGCACGCCCCCGTGAGGGTGGCCAGGTCCACGATGGCCTGGGGGTCCTTCTCCGTGACGTAGCTCAGGGCGTCCGCCAGGATGAGGCGGCCCTCCGCGTCCGTGTTGAGGATCTCGATGGTCTTCTTGTTCATCGCGGTGACGATGTCCCCGGGCTTCTGGGCCCGCCCGCCGGGCATGTTCTCCGTGCAGGGGGCGACCGCGATGACGTTCACCTTCGGCTGGAGCTGCCCGATGGCCTGCATCGTGGCGATGACCGCCGCGGCCCCGGACATGTCCTCCTTCATGGTCTTCATGAACTCGTAGGGCTTGATGTTCAGCCCGCCGGAGTCGAAGGTGATGCCCTTCCCCACGATGGCCACCGGGCGGCCCCGCTTCGCGCCGTCGTACTCCATCACGATGAACTTGGGCGGCTGCTCGCTCCCCGCCGCCACGCCCAGGAAGGCGCCCATGCCCAGCTTCTTCGCCTGCCGGTGGTCGAGGACGGTGACCTTCACCCCCGCCTTCTTCCCGGCGTCCTTCGCCACCTTCGCGAGGTAGGTGGGCGTCTTCTCCGCCGCGGGGAGGTTGATGAGGGTCCGGGCGAGGTTCGTGGCCTCGCACACGACGGTCGCCCGGGCCACGGCCTCTTTGAAGGCGGTGACCTTCTTCGGCTCCCGCTCGAGGAGGGTGACCCGCTCCACGTCCGGCCGGTCCTCCACGCCCACGGTCTTCCGGTCGAAGCGGTAGTTCCCCAGGATCGCGCCCTCCGCCACCGCCTCCGCGGCCGCCTCCGGGTCGAGCCCGCCGATCCCCGCCCCATGGACGATGGTCGTGAAGGCCCGCACGTTCCGCTTCCGCAGCTCCTTGAGGACGGCGGCGGACACCTCCCGGACCCGATCCAGGGTGAAGTCCTTCCGCTTCCCCAGCCCGACGACGGCGACCTTCTTCGCGGGGATCTTCCCGAACGTGGGGAACAGGGTGACCTCCTTGAACTTCCCCTTGATGTTCCCCGCCTCGATGAGCTCGCTGATGGCGCCGTCCAGGGCCTTGTCCACCGCGCCGGTGGCGCCGCCGGGGCGCTTGATGCCCTGGAACAGGTTGACCACAACCGCCTGGTCCTCCCAGGCGTCGACGCTGCCTTGCTCTACGCGCACTGCAAAAACCATGATGAAGCCTCCCCGCGGCCCTAGGGGCCTGTCGTTTTTAAGCGTTTGCGGGTCCCCTCCTGGGGGAGCGGCCCCGCCCGCTCCGCGGGCCAATAGCGCCACCAGGCGCGGCCCAAGAGGCCCTCCGCGCGGATCGGCCCGAAGTGGCGGCTGTCCTCACTGTGGTCGGCCCGGTCGCCGAGGACGAGGTACTCGTCCGCCCGCAGCTCCTGGAGGTCCCCCGGGTCCCCCCGCGGGCCTTCGCGGGCGGTCGTGACGCGGAGCACCCCCTCCCCCTCGAGGCGGTACCGGTCCCCGGGGAGGCCCACGAGGCGCTTCAGGAGCACTTGCTGGGGGCGTCGCGGATGTCGGAGGGCCACCACGTCCCCCCGGGTGGGGCGGCGCAGAGCCAGGGCCGCGCGGCTCACGAGGACCCGGTCTCCCGCGCGGAGCGTGGGCTCCATGCTGTGTCCGCGCACTCGGTAGCGTCCGAGGAGGATCGGCC
>CAYFXO010000113.1:0-4380 GCA_964347125.1 uncultured Methanomassiliicoccales archaeon
GCGGTGGCGGACTCCGGCCTCGACTTCGACCACCGTTTCTTCCGGGAGTCCGCGGCGGAGGTCGTGAAGGACGGTGGCGACCTCTACAACGTCACGGACCTCGACCGCCGCAAGGTGATCCGGTACCTCGTGATGAGCGCCTACCGGGGCGTGGACCCCCTCACGGACCCGTGGGCCTGGAAGGACTCCCGCTACATGCAGGTCGTCGGCAACATCACCAGCGGCCACGGAACCGGCTCCTCCGGAGTCCTCGTGGGGAGCGACGACGGCCTCGGGTCGAGCGACAACGACGGCATCGCGAAGGGGGCGAAGCTCATCCTGGAGGACATCGGCACCGTCTGCCAGAACCCCGCCCACGCGAACTGGTGGGACGACTGCCTCTCCTACATCCCCACGGACTATACGGACCTCTTCGGGCCCGCCTACGACGAGGGGGCGCGGATCCACAGCAACTCCTGGGGCCGCTCCAATTCGAACTACGACGTGCGGGCGAAGATGGTGGACGAGTGGATGTGGAACCAGACGGACTCCCTGGTGGTGTTCTCCCAGGGGAACGGCGGGCCCTGCGCCCCCGGCACCCACAACGTCGGCGCCCCCGCGACGGCGAAGAGCGCCGTCTCCTCGGGGATGTCCCTCACCTACCCCGACGAGGACCACGTGAACTGCTCCTCCAGCCCCGGCCCCACGGACGACCTGCGCCAGAAGCCCACGGTCATCGGGATCGGCGCGGGCCAGACCTCTCGCTCCTCCGGGGATCCGTGGGACGGCGCCTCCCTGGATTGGGAGGGCGACTTCGGCGGCACGAGCTACGCCGCCCCCGTCCACGCGGGCCTGGCGGCGATCCTGCGCCAGTACTTCATGGAGGGGTGGTACCCCGAGGGCGAGCCCGCCCCCGGGGACGCCTTCGTCCCCAGCGGGGCCCTCCTGAAGGCTATGCTGGCCGCGGGGAGCCGCCGGATGTTCGGCAACTACTCCGACATGGAGAACGAGGGCGTCTACCCGAACAACGCCCAGGGGTGGGGGCGGGTCGTCCTGGACGACGTCGTGTACTTCCGCGGGGAGTCCCGCCGGGTCGAGGTGCGGGACGCGAACCCGGGGATCGCTGGGACGGGGGACCTGCAGAGCCTCAGCCTGAACATCGTCAACCCGTCCGAGCCGCTGCGGATCCTCCTGGCGTGGAGCGACTTCCCCGGGTCCGTCGCGGCGAACCCCGCCCTGGTGAACAACCTGAACCTCCTGGTCGTCGCCCCCAACGGGACGACGTACAAGGGGAACGTCTTCTACACCTTCGCGGAGGCGCTGCCGGGCGAGTCCAAGCCGGACGCGGGCCTCTTCGACATCCGGAACCCGGTGGAGGGGGTGCTCATCAACGACCCCGAGCCGGGACTGTGGACCGTCAACGTGTTCGGCGGCAACGTCCCCGTGGGCCCCCAGCCCTACGCCCTCGTGGCGGCGGGCGGCTTCGGCCCCTACCCGGCGGTCACCGTCGAGCCCCCCACGGACCTGATGGCGGAGCTGGGAGGGACGAACGGGACGGACGTGTTGCTGGACTGGACCCTCTCCGCGGACGACCCGTTCATCGTGGACCGCTACGCGGTGTACGCGGGGACGAGCTACGAGCCGACGGCGGCGGGCTACGCGTTCCTGGCGGAGCTCCCGGCGGGCACGGCCTCGTACACCCACGTCGGGGCCGGGGCGGGGGACGGGACCTCCTACTTCTACGCGGTCCAGGCGAACACGAGCCTCGGGGACGCGAGCGCGCGGTCCGCGCAGGCGGCGAAGTTCGTCCGTTCCTTGAGTCCCGGGCTCCAGCTGGCGTCGATTCCCGTGGAGGTATCGGACTGGGCGGTGGCGTCGGTCCTCCAGACCCTCGCGGGGTCCTTCGATGCCGTCTGGACCCACGCCCCGGGCCTCGCCGACCCGTGGTTGGGGGTGTGGACGGCGAAGAACTCCAGCACCCTCTCGACGCTGTCGATGGGCGTCGGCTTCTGGATCCAGATGCGGGCGCCGGGCCTCCTCGTCGTCGCGGGGCGGGTGCCGGCGGAGACGACGGTGGCCCTGGAGGCGGGATGGAACCTGGTGGGCTACCTCTCGTTCGTAGAGCGGACGGTCGCTGACGCGTTGGCGGGCCTGCCCGCGGAAGCCGTCGAGGCGTACGAGCCCACGGCCGCGCCCTACCTCCTCAAGGTCCTGTCGTCCGGGGACCTCCTGGCGGCGGGGGAGGCCTACTGGGTCCGCATGGCCGCGCCGGGCCCCTGGTCCCTTGCGAACTGATCTCGCCCCGGAGGCTGGCCTCCAATCCTATTAATAGCCTCGCCCGCATCCAACGCGGTCATGGCCGCCCCCACCATCCTGGTCTACACGGACGACCTCCTCAAGTACGACTTCGGCGCCGGCCACTCCCTCCGCCAGGTGCGCATCAAGCTCGCCCGGGACCTGATGGAGATGACGGGCCTCCTGGGCGACGGGGTGGAGGAGCGGCGCCCGACGGAGGGGGCCTCCGACGCCCAGATCCTCACGGTCCACGGCGCGTCCTACGTCGACGCGGTGAAGCGCCTCTCCGCCCCCGGGACCCGCGAGACGGCCCCCGCGTACGGCCTGGGCACCGCGGACAACCCGATCTTCGAGTTCATGTACGAGCGCTCCGCCATCCATGTGGCCGCCACGCTCCTCGCCTGCGAGCACGCGCAGTCGGGCGGGAAGGCCTTCTCCCCCGGCGGCGGCTTCCACCACGCCACCCGCTCCCGCGCGTCGGGCTTCTGCCTCCTCAACGACATCGCCGTGGGCATCCAGTGGCTCTTGGACCACGGGGCGGAGCGGGTCCTCTACGTGGACATCGACGCCCACCACGGCGACGGGGTGCAGGACATCTACTACTACACGGACCGGGTCCTCACAGTCTCCCTCCACGAGGACGGCCGCTTCCTCTTCCCCGGGACGGGCTTCGTGGACGAGGTGGGCGAGGGGGAGGGGGAGGGCTACTCGGCCAACGTGCCCCTCCCGCCGTACACGGACGACGCCTCCTACCTCTACGCGTTCCAGCAGGTCGTCCCGCCCCTGATGGAGGCCTACCGCCCGGACGTCCTGGTGACCCAGATGGGCGCGGACTCCCACCACACGGACCCCCTGACGCACCTCGCCCTCACGACCCACGCCTACGAGGAGATCGCCGCGGCCTACCGGTCGCTGAGCGACGACCACTGCGGCGGCAAGTGGGTGGCCGTGGGCGGCGGGGGCTACGACGTGGTGGCGGTCCCTCGGATCTGGACCCTGGAGTTCGCGGGGATGCAGGGGAGGGCGATCGACGACGAGCTGCCCCCCGCCTGGGTGGAGGAGTGCCACCGCCTCACGGGGGAGCGCCCCGGGGGGAGGACGATCTCCGACGGCACCATGAGCGGCAGCCCCTCGGACGCCGTGGAGGCGGTCGTGGAGCGGGTGAAGGAGACGGTGTTCCCCTACCACGGCCTGGCCTAGCCGTTCGCGACGTTCCAGACCTGGGCGGCGTCCACGAGGATCCAGTAGCCGCCTCCGGCGGCCATGGGGTCCGTCGCCGCCATCTCGCGGAGGTGGTAAGGGGTGGAGGACGGGTCGAAGGCCTCCACGCGCAGGACTGCGAGGCCCGCCAACGCGTCCTGCACGGCGCGGGGGGTCAGGGAGGGGTAGCCCACCAGGTTCCAGCCCACGTCCAGGACGATGTCCGTGGAGGCGGGGACGCCGCCCGCCACGGTGAAGTAGTCGTCCCCCGCGGCATCGACCCAGACCCCCTGGCTTATCGTGACCGCGTCCAGGGTCTGGGTGACCTTCGTCGGCACCCGGGAGCTCCAGGCCCCCGCCCCGTAGGCCCACAAGCCGTCGTGGTCCACGGTCTGGAAGACCGAGTCCGCGATTGAGTCTAGAGGAACCAGGGGCATGGACACCAGGTTCAGCCCCGCCTGGAGTGGCCGCGTCACCTTCCCCGCCTGCACGGTCCCGTCGACCGTGCTGGACCCGTCCGGGCCATCCACCTGCACGCAGTAGAAGAAGTCCCGGACGTTCCCGTCCCCCCCGCCGTAGTGCCTAACCGCCAGGGAGTTAGGCAGCACAGTCGTCAGGGGGGCGTACCCGGCGCAGGCGGGGTCGTAGGCCTCCCCGAAGAGGATCGTGTACCCGGCGATCACCGCCGGCCCGCCCAGGGAATCCTGGGAGGGCGTCCACCGCAGCTGGACGTCCTGGTGGAAGGGCCCCGCGAGCTCCGCGGTGAGGCCCGCCACCGGCAGGTAGTCGACGCCGCCGGCGCCCCCCACCTCGAGGGCGAAGGTGTTCACCGGCCCCCAGTTCCCCGCCGCGTCCCGCCCGCGGGCGCTGAGCGCGTACGTCCCCGCCGCCATACCGGAGACATCG
>CAYFXO010000114.1:0-4322 GCA_964347125.1 uncultured Methanomassiliicoccales archaeon
GCGGGGGGCTTCGACCTCCCGGACCTGGACCGGAAGTACTGGATGGACCGCCTCGGAACCCTGTGGGGCGGGACGAACCGGGACGCCAACGGCACCACCCCCGTGACAAGCCCCTACGGCCTCAACGACATGGTGTGGTTCACGGACTTCGGGTTCACGGACGCGAACCTGAGTCTGCGCTTCGACGCCTACAAGGCAGAGCAGACGAGCGGCTACGTCACCGTCGGGGACAACAACGTCCAATTCCTCGGCGGCCACCCCTTCGGGCCGTGGGACACCCCCCTCGTGCGGCAGGAGTACATCGTGGGCAAGGCCCGGGGGGAGCTCCCCTGGTTCGGCCTCATCAAGCTGACCCTCTCCGGGCAGATCCCCTGGGGCGCTCCCTGCGAGGACCGGGGAGGGGCCTGCGCCCCGGCGAACAGCTGGTCCGCCCTCACCGTGTCCCTCGTCCTCATGTTCGCCCTGCCCATCGGCGCCGACCTGGGCCTGAGCTACTGGTCCAAGCGGAAGGCGAGGCGGGAAGAGGCACCCTTCGACGAAGAGGAATGAGGGGCAGCCCGCGTCGAGTGGAGGTTCAGAGGAGCGTCGTCTGGCGCTTCATGCGGTAGCTCTTCGCCCCCGCGAGGGAGTCATCGGCCTCGATGGTGCGCTTCGTCTCCAATACCGGCACGCTGGGCCGGATGACCTTCGTCCGTCCCCCCCGCCCGAAGCTCTTCACCTTCGCGTGGACGAGGCCGAGCATGTCCAGCTCGGAGATGAGGTCCGTGACGCGCCGCTGGGTGAGGACGCTGAGGGACGTGCGGCGGCACAGGTCCTTGTAGGCCCCGTAGACCTCCCCCGTGGTGAGGGGGCCGTTCTCCACCTCGTCGCTCAGGATGATGCCGTACAGGAGGAGCTTCGACTGGGTGGGGAGGGACTTCACCGCCTCGATGACGGTGTCCAGCTCGATCTTGTTCTTCGCCTTGTTCACGTGGTGCTCGGTGATCCGGTCCTCCCCCGCCCGCTCCGCGAGCTCCGCGGCGACCCGGAGGAGGTCCAAGGCCCGTCGGGCGTCCCCGTGCTCCTGGGCCGCGTACGCGGCGCACAGCCCCAGGACCGCATGGGACACGATGCCGTCCTCGAACGCTAGGTCCGCCCGCTGGGTGAGGATGTCCCGCAGCTCGTCGGCGTTGTAGGGCGGGAACACCATCTTTTCGTCGGAGAGGCGGGACGCGACCCGCGGGTCGAGGACCTCGGCGAAGGTGAGGTCATTGGAGATCCCGATGAGGCTGATGCGGGACCGCTCCAAGTCGTCGTTCAGCTTCGTGAGGTGGTAGAGGACGTCGTCCCCGTTCTTGTAGACGAGCTTGTCGATCTCGTCCAACGCCAGGACGACGACCCGCTTCTCCGCGTCGAGCCCCCGGCGGAGGGCGGCGTACACCCGCTCCGTCGCCCAGCCCGTGAAGGGGATGCCCTCCTCGCCGTCGAGGAAGTGGTTCCCCACGTTCTGCAGGACGCCGTAGGGCGTGTCCACGATCTCGCAGTTCAGGTAGAGGTACTCCACCCGCCGCCACCGGTCGGCCCGGGCGATCTCCTTGCCCAGGTACTTCACCACGGCGGTCTTCCCCGTCCCCGTCTTGCCGAAGATGAGGACGTTGGAGGGCTGCTCCCCGCGGAGGGCGGTGGCGAGGACGGCGGCGAGTTGGTCGATCTGCTCCTCCCGGTGCGGCAGGCGCTCCGGGATGTAGCTGGGCCGGAGGATGTCCCGGTCCCGTTTGAAGATGGGCCTGGACTGCAAGTACTGGGCGAAGACGCTCTCTTCCATTCCTCTCCCCCGGCGGACAGACCCAGCTCACGCTGGGGGTCCAACGGAAGCCGAGAGCCACGAATGCCGGGTCTCAGCGACAGCGAGGCGGTATGCCTCCGCGGGTGATAAAGATTTCTTTCTCGCCGGCCGGGGGGACCCGCATGGGATTTGGTGGACGCGCCTCAGATCTCGGGGAGGAACACGCTCATGGCGGCCATGAGGAGGAAGCCGACCACGATGGAGAAGGTCACCAGGGCGCTCCGAGACCGGTGCTGGAGTTCGGGGATGAGGTCCGCGGCGGAGACGAAGAGGAACGTGCCCGCGGCGAAGGCGAGGCCGAGGGGGATCACGTAGGTCCCGACGCCCAGGAAGAGGGCGCCGAGGACGATGCCGATGGGCGTGTCCACCGCGGTGAGCACCACGTACTTCGCGGCGGCCCCCTTCTGCCGCCCCGAGGCGAGGGCGACGGACAGGGCGGCGACGGAGTCGGGGATCTGGTGAAGGGCCACGGCCACGGTGACCACCGTCCCGACCTCCGGCCCCGCGGTGAACGCGAGGGGGATCACCAAGCCGTCGATGAGGCCGTGGATCGAGAGGGCGCTGAGGGCGAGGGTGCCGAAGGGGTGGATGTAGCGACCCCCCTCGTCGGGGTGGTGGCCGTGCTCCGCCTCCCGCCCGAGGATGTGGCGCTCCACCATGAGGAGGATCATGAAGCCGGTGAGGACGGCCAGGGGCACCGCGATCTCGTGGAGGTTGGCCTCCGTCCCCAGCTCCGTCGCCTCGGGGAGGATGTCCATCAGGGTGATGCCCAGGAGGATGCCCGCGGAGACACCGAGCATGATGTGGAGGACCCGGTCGCTCACCTGCCAGCGGGTCAGGGGCACCGCCGCGATGATGAGGGGGGTCGCCCCCGTCACCAGGGCCCAGAACGCCAGTACCTCGAGGGAGACAAGGGCCATGGTGTCACCGCGGCGCCCCCGCCTACTGAACCAGATTATTTAACCGTTGATATCCGCTCCCGAACCTCTATAAGCCGCCGTTCCCCCTGGCGTCCACGATGGTGGCCGATGGGGCACCCCCCCCGGCCGAGGGCGGGTCTATGTCCGCGGGCCGCCCGAAACGCGTCGAGGTGCGCTACCCGAAGGGCCCCCTCTACGTCCGCGCGGCCTCCCACCTCTTCGCCATGGCCATCCTCCTGGTGATCCTCTCCCTCTTCGCGGGCGCCGGGGGCCTCCAGCTCGGCCTGCTCGCCGCGGTCTTCATCCTGTACCTCCTGATCGTGGACATCTCCCCGCTCCTCACGGACCACTGGCTCACCCGCTCGCGCCTCGTCCTCCGGCACGGGCTCCTGTTCAAGGCGATCCTCCGCCTGAGCAACGTCGTCGGCGTCGAACGGACGGAGGAGAAGGCCCGGGTCGGGGTGAAGTTCGCCCTGCGCTCCGCCCGCCTCTTCGTGACGTCCTCTCCCGACAACTTGATTCTCATCCGGCTCCGGGAGCCCCAGAAGTTCCGGCTGGCCCTGGGCAAGCGAGCCGACGAGGTCGTCATCAACGTGGCGGACCGGGAGGAGTTCCTCGAGGCGGTTTGGGAGCGGCTGGCCCTATTCGCGCCAATCGAGCCCAAGGGTCCGGATGCCGACCTTTGGGATGAGCGGCATCTTGCGCTTGTGGATTGAGCCGCGCACCTGGGCCTCCACGCGCTCGACGAGGGCGACGTCCACCCCGGCCCGTTCCGCGACCTCCGGCGGCTTCAGGCCGAGTTCGATGCCCAGGAGGACGGCGTCCAGGGTCTCGTAGTCGATCCCCAGCTCCGCCTCGTCCGTTTGCCCGGGCCACAGCCCCGCGCTGGGCACCTTCCCGCGGATGCTCTCGGGCAGGCCCAGCCGGTCCGCGAGCTGCCGGACCTGGGTCTTGTACAGGTCCCCCAGGGGGAGGAAGTCCGCGCCGCCGTCCCCGAACTTCGTGAAGTAGCCCGTGAGGAGCTCGCTCTTGTTCCCCGTGCCCATGACCACCCGGTGGCGGACCTTCGCCTCGTGGAACGCGATGATCATCCGGCACCGGGCCATGACGTTCCCCAGCTCCACCTTCTCCACGTCGTGGCCCAACAGGCGGCAGAAGGCCTCCACGGCGGGCTCGATGGGGCGGTGGAGGAGTTCGATCCCGAGGGCGTCCGCGTAGGCCGCGACGGCCCCCACCTCGTCCTCGGGCGTCGACTCCGCGGGGGACGTGATGCCCACCACCCGCTCCGACCCCAGGGCGTCGACGCAGAGGCGGGCCACGACGGAAGAGTCCAGGCCCCCGCTTATGTTCACGACGACGCCCTCGGCCTGGGCCGCCTCCACGTGATGGCGGATGAACGAGTGGATGGCCGCGGGGGCGTCCTCGCTCAGGTCGGGCCTCAGCGCCATGGGATGCGGTACACCCAACAGGCGGCGGGATGATGGACCTTTCGGCCCCCGGGGGAGGAAGCCTTAACGCTAAATAGCGACCCTAGCCTAACATCGGGTGCCATGCCCCCGGTGATGGTCGAGGCCCGG
>CAYFXO010000115.1:0-4079 GCA_964347125.1 uncultured Methanomassiliicoccales archaeon
GCCGTCCCACTGCTCCCACACGGCGACGGCGTTCCCCGCGGGGTCCATGGCGACCTGTGGGTACCAGGCACTGCCCGCGTTGTCCGTCTCGATGAGTACTCGGCCGATCCAACCGCCAGCATACCGATTGGCGTAGATGTTGTTACGGTTGCCGTCCGACTGCTGCCACACGGCGACGGCGTTCCCCGCGGGGTCCATGGCGACCTGCGGGACGTAGGCACTGCCCACGTTGTCCGCCTCGATGAGCGCCGCGGCGCCCCAGCCGGGACTCGGGTTCGCCCGCGCGCCGAAGCTGACGGTCACCGCGCCGAGGACGAGCAGGACGGCCAACCCACACGCGACAAGTAGCTTCCCCATTTCCTTCCCCTCCCTGGGATGCAGGAACGGGGCGGGAACGGCCCTGGCTCTACATATTAGTTTTCCCGAAGCCCTTCCACGGAGGCAGCCGACTCGGTCGCTGGGGGAGCATGAGTCCGCGGGCCCTCAGCCCGCCCGGATCCCCAGCTGCGCCAGCTTCTCCGGCAGGTACGTGTCCGTCACGTAGTCCAGGCCGTACTTCGCCAGGGCCTGCTGTTCCGCCTTCTTCCCCGTCTTCAGCATCAGCTCGATCTCGTTCTTCCAGAAGGCGTCCTTGAAGCGCGGGTCCGACAGCTCCGCCTTCAACGCCGCCACGTCCTGCTTCGTCAGCCGGTCCGTGGGCAGGTCGTAGTTCAGGATGTCCGTCGGGGTGATGCCGAGGTACATCGCCTCCGGCGTCGCCAGGTACTCGGAGAGGTGGGCGGTCTTGATGGCCCCGTAGGCGACGCTGGCGAAGATCCTGAAGGACCAGGGGTCGCAGTCCGTGAATACGAGGCAGGGCAGGTGCAGCTCCTCGTAGAGCCGCTTGAGGAACCGCCGCGTCGCCCGAGAGGGCTGCCCCTTCAGGTGGACGAGCACCGCCCGACCGTCCTCGTCGAACCCGTTCTCCACCAGGCGGTCGAACATCCCGCCCGTCTCCAGGGCCAGCACGTAGTCCGCATCCGCTTGCCGCAATCGCAGCTTCTCCTCCTCCACGTTGTAGGGGATGCCGTACCCCGAGTCGCCCACGTCGTCCCGGCAGTTGATGCGCTTCCATTCCCCGCCGCGCCGCTTCTCCTCGATGGTGAGGTTCCCGATGACCCGCGCCCCGTCCTCCTCGGGCCGGAGCTTGAAGTCCTCCCGCATGCAGGTCGTAACGATCTCTAGGTCCTCCGCGAGCTTGTTGCTCTCCTCCTGGGCGTGGAACTTCGCCTCCTCCCAGGCCTCCGAGATGTAGTACAGCTCCCGGAGGGTGGAGGACTTCTGCTGCTCGATCATGTCCTTGATGAAGTCCAGCATGTACATCGTCCGGAGCAGCATGAAGGCCCCGCGCTTCTTCTTCGCCGTGCGGATGCCCATGGACTTCCCGTACTGCCACACGCTGGAGCGGCGGTTGAAGCGGATGTTGCTCTTCGTGCGGACGGGGATCTTCATGCTCGGGATTTGGCCCTTGTCCAGCTGCTGATACACCTGCTCCGCGATCGCGTAGAGGGCCTTCACTGCGCCCTCCCCGTTCCCCTCAGGCATCGTCCGCCACCTCCTCGTGGGCCTCGAGGGTCGTCTGCTCGAGGCTGGCCTCCGCGAGTTCCTCCTGGAGGTCGTGGAGCTCCTTCTTCAGGGATTCCATCTCGTCCTCCAGCTCCTCCAGGTCCTCCGCCTCCTCTTCCTCCTCCTCGTCGAAGTCCTCCTCGACCTCTTCGGCCTCCTCCTCGACCTCCTCCTCCGGGGCGGGCTCCGCGTCCAGGTCCCAGTCCCCCGGGAGGGGCTCGGCGCCGATGACCATCACGGGGTTGATGCCGCTCACGTACAGGTCCGTCTCCCCCAGCTCCCCCTCCCTCGCCCCGTTCATGTAGAACGTCACCTCCATCTTCTCCGTGGAGGGAATGCGCTTCAGGTCCCAGGTGACCTTCCCCCCGTTGTACTCCGCGGGGGCGGGGTCCGCCCCGCTGGCCTCGAACCCGTTCTCCGGCAGGTGGGCGTGGAGGCGGAACTTCTTCCCCGCGGAGGTGTAGTTCCACAGGTCCACGGTGACCCGTGCCCCCTCCTTCTCGTACTCCACCTTCTCGTCCACCCAGACGACGTTCATGATCTTCGTCATCGTGGCGTGGAGGGACGGGATGTCCCGGCCGACGATCTTGGAGGATTTCTCCGCGATCTTCGGGAGGATCCGCTGGACGATGTCGAACTTCTCCCGGGCCTTCACCCGCCGGGCGCGCTTGGAGAGGTGGGTCTTCAGCTTCCGCCCGCACGCCTTGAGGGCGAGGGCGACCTCCTCCTCGATGGCGGGGATGTGGGCGATGGCCTCCTTGGCCTCCGAGGTGAAGGGGGCCTGGGTCGACGCCACGTGGACGAGGATGACCGCGGGCCCGTGGGGGAGGCCGTGGCCGCCCCGCTGCTCCAGGCCGTACCGCCGCCAGTCCACGGCCTCGATGGCCTTCGTGATGGCGCAGGCGCCCTGCTGGTAGAGGAGGGGCACGCGGTTCGCGAACCGCAGGACCTCCACGGGGCTGTCCCGGTCCAGCTGCCCGCCGAAGACGATGCCCACCTCCACCTGGAAGGGGTGGCCGGCGTACACCCGGGCCTCCCGCGTGAGGGGCGGGCAGTAGTAGTCGGGCTTCAGCCCGCCCAGGACGTTCCGCAGGCCCTTCCGGATGAGGCGCTCCCCGATGGGCGAGAGGCAGTCCGTCGGCGGGGCCATGATCTTCACCTTCTGGATGGCCTTCAGGAGGGCCCGGGCCTGCTCCAGCGTCAGTTGCTTCGGCCGCATGTCCTCGGGGATGTCCGCCCGCTTCAGGAGGTCCTGGGCGACCCGGTGGCTCACCCGGGAGAACTCCGTCTTGAGGAAGGAGGTCATCTTGTAGGCCTTCGTGGCCTTCGCCATCTGCATCAACGTGCCCAGCTCCACCCCCTCCGGGTGGGGCTGGATTTCCACGGCCTCCGGCGGGAGCTCCTCCGTCACCCGCTCGAACACGAGGGAGCCGGCGTCCTTGGAGCGGAACTCGATCCGGGCGTGGGGGTTCACGATGGCCGCGGCGCGGAGGTACTCCAGGATGGATTGCTTCCCGCCCACGTAGCGGCCGCGGACCTGGACCTCCACCCGGGTGCCGTGCTCCTTCTCCCAGACGATGCGCTCCCGCTGGACGACGTTGGGCCGGTTCCGCTTCGTGTCGATGGTGAGGGTCACGCGGAGGGCGGTGTCCGCCCCCGCGGTCTTCGTGGTGATGAGGGCGGGACGGCCGGTCGTGATCTGCCCGTACATGACGACGGCGGAGATCCCCAGGCCCTGCTGGCCCCGGGACTGGACCATCCGGTGGAAGCGGGAGCCGTAGAGGAGCTGCCCGAAGATCTTCGGCACCTGGCGGGCCACGATGCCGGGGCCGTTGTCCTCCACGATGACCCGGTACTCGTGCTGGTCCAGCCGGTCCAGCTCCACGAGGATGTCCGGCAGGATGCGGGCCTCCTCGCACACGTCCAGGGCGTTGTCCAGCGCCTCCTTCACGGACGTGATGAGGGCCTTGGTCATGGAGTCGAAGCCCAGGATGTGCTTGTTGCGCTCGAAGAACTCGGAGACGGAGATGCGCTTCTGTCTCGCGGCCAGTTGCTCTGCTATTGAAGGTGCCATGGGCATCCCATCCGGCGGCTGGCCGTATCCGAGCCGCGGCATTTAATCTTTCGCGGGGGGTGGGGCGAAGGTGGCCCGCTCGCGGGCGCGGCGCACCAAGGGCCACGCCAGGAGGAGGGCGAGCCCCAGCCCAACGAGGTCCGCCAGGAAGTCCTCCACCGTGCCCGTCCGGCCGGGGACGAAGAGCTGGTGGAACTCATCCGTCGCTGCGTAAGCCGTCCCCACGAGGGCCGCGAGGGCCATCCCGTGGCGCTGGGGCGCGTCCCGCCGCCCGAGGTGGAACGCCAGGACCAGGAAGAGGCCCAGGACGAAGTACTCGGCGACGTGGAGGAGCGTGTCCGCGTAGGGGATGCCGAAGAGCTCCGGGGGCAGGTCCTGACCGGGGAGGGACGACCCGTAG
>CAYFXO010000116.1:0-3927 GCA_964347125.1 uncultured Methanomassiliicoccales archaeon
GTCGACGCGTACACGGCGGACGGCACCCTCCTAGTGAACGAGGCGACGCTGGACTACTCGGACGCCAACGGCAACTTCATCGAGCAGCTCAGCGACGCGGCGCAGACCACCGTGACGGCCCCCGTCCTGACGGTCACCAAGACGGCGAGCGTCAACACGGCGGACCCAGGCGACCTCATCACCTACACGATTCAGTACACGAACAGCGGAAGCGGCGAAGCCACGGACGTCGTCATCGTGGACACCATCCCCGCGGACACGACCTTCGTCTCCGCCACGCCGATGTACGACTCCGTCAACGGGGACACCTACACCTGGAACGTCGGCTCCGTGGCGGGCGGCGCCAGCGGGTCGATCACCCTCGTGGTGCAGGTGGATGTCGGGACGCCCGACGGCACCCTCCTGACGAACTCCGTCACCCTGGACTATGACGACGCGAACGGGAACCCCTACCCGCAGGAGAGCGACACGGCGGAGACGACGGTCACCGCGCCGGTGGGCGCCCTCACGAAGGAGGCAGACGTGGCCACCGCGGACCCGGGGGACCTCGTCGTCTACACGCTGACCTTCACGAACACCGGGACCGGGAACGCCACGGACCTCTACGTGAACGACACCATCCCCGCGGACACGACCTACGTGTCCTCGAACCCGGCCTACGACGCCGTGAGCGGGGACACGTACACATGGCACTTCGCCCTCGTCGCCGCCGGCGACACGATGACCATCACCCTCACCGTGTCGGTGGACGCCTACACCGCGGACCAGACCCTCCTGCACAACGTGGCCACGGCGGAGTACTTCGACGCCAACGGCAACTACGTGGAGAAGCTGACGGCTTACGCGGACGTCACCGTCACCGGCCCCGTCCTCCAGGTGGAGAAGTCCGCGGACAAGAGCACGGCGAACCCCGGCGACGCCATCACCTACGCCATCGTCGTGACGAACGCCGGCACCGGGGAAGCCACGGACATCGTGGTGGAGGACACGATCCCCGCGGACACGACCTACGCCTCCGCCTCGCCCGCCCCGGACTCCGTGGTCGGGGACGTGGTGACGTGGACCTGGTCCAGCCTCCTCGGAGGGGACAGCGTCACGTTCACCCTGACGGTCACGGTGGACGCCTACACGCCGGACCAGACGATCCTGCACAACGTCGTCACCGTGGACTACGACGACGCCAACGGGAACCCGTACCCGCAGATCTCGGACTACGCGGACGTCACGGTCACGGCGCCGGTGATGACCCTCACCAAGACGGCGGACCAGGCGACGGCCGACCCCGGCGACACGATCACCTACGCCCTTGACTACGTGAACACCGGGAGCGGGGATGCGGGGAACGTGGTCATCGAGGACACCCTCCCGGCGGACGTGACCTACGTGAGCGCGACCCCCGCCCCGGACAGCATCAGCGGGCAGGTCCTCACGTGGAACGTCGGGACCGTGGCCGCGGGGGCGTCGGGGACCATCATGATCACCGTCACGGTGACCGCCTACACGCCGGACCAGACGGTGCTGCACAACGAGGCCACCCTGGACTACGAGGACGTGAACGGCAACCCGTACCCGCAGCTCTTCGCCTACGCGGACGTGACGGTCACGGCCCCCGTCATGACGTTCAGCAAGTCCGCGGACTCGAGCACCGCGGACCCTGGCGACACCATCGTCTACACCCTGGAGTACGCGAACGTCGGCACGGGAGACGCGACGGGCGTCACCGTCGTGGACACCCTCCCCGCGGACGTCACCTTCGTGAGCGCGACCCCCGCCCCGGACAGCATCGCCGGGCAGGTCCTCACGTGGAAGGTCGGCACCGTGGCGGGAGGGGCCAGCGGGAGCATCGTGGTCACGGTGACGGTGAACCCCGGGACGGCGGACGAGACCCTCCTGCACAACGTCGCCACCCTGGACTACGACGACGCCAACGGCAACCCGTACCCGCAGCTCTCGGACTACGCGGACGTCGTCGTGACGGCGCCCGTCCTGAGCCTCACCAAGACGGCGGACCAGGCGACCGCGGATCCCGGCGACCTCATCACGTACGCCATCGAGTACGAGAACACGGGCACCGGGGACGCGAGCGGGGTCGTCATCGAGGACACCCTCCCCGCGGACGTCACGTACGTCTCCGCCACGCCCGCCCCGGACAGCATCAGCGGCCAGGTCCTCACGTGGAACGTCGGGATCGTGGCCTCCGGCGCCGGCGGGAGCATCACCGTCACGGTGCAGGTCAACCCCGGGACGCCGGACCAGACTGTGCTCCACAACGTGGTCACGCTGGACTACTCCGACGCGAACGGGAACTTCATCGAGCAGCTGACGGCGAGCGCCGACGTCACCGTGACCGCGCCCGTCATGACCTTGGCGAAGGACCTGGCGGGGGAGGTGGAGGTGAACGCCTACGTCCTCGCGGACTTCACCCTCCGCGTCGCGGGGGAGAAGTGGCACGACGTCACCCTGACGATCTACGACGAGGGCGTGCCCACGGCGGTCGCGTCCGTCGTGCGGATGCCCGGCAGCCCCGACGAGCAGGCGGTCACCCTCTACAACGTGTCCATCAACATCCTCAGCGACGACTTCCAGGCGGTCATCGAGTACACCCCGCTGGACGACCCGATCAACGGGCAGTGGCTCGGGGCGGACCCCGCGTGGCTCATCCTGACCTTCGAGGACGGATCCTCCGTGCGCCTCCACCACGCCTTCGTGGTGCGCCATGAGAAGACCTGGGTGTGGATCGTCGACGACTTCCTGCCGTTCGTCGAAGGGAAGCCGGTGACCCTGGAGGCCACCGTGCCCTACGTCATCACGTACGCGAACGTCGGGATGGGGGACGCGTCGGACGTCGTCGTGGAGGACACCATCCCCGCGGGGACGACCCTCGAGGACGCGAACCCGGCGTACGACGCCGTGAGCGGCGGCACGTACACCTGGTACATCGGGGACGTGGCCGCGGGCGCGACGGGCTACATCTTCCTCAACGTCACCTACGTCCTGAAGAACATCACGTCGGACGACCTCCCGGACGAACTCGTGTTCACGAACAACGCGACCCTCGACTACTCCGACGCCAACGGGAACTACATCGAGCAGCTGAGCGCCTCGGTGACTGTCGTGGTCCCGACGCCGGACCTGGGCTTCCAGTTCCCGCCCCCGATCGCGCAGGGCGGCAGCGAACCCGAGGTCCCCGCGAACACCGCTCCCGTCGCGGTCATCTCCGCCCCCGCCCCCTGGTCCGTCCACTACGTGGGCGACCTGGTCGCCTTCGACGGCGCCCTGAGCGCGGACGCGGAGACCACCGTGGAGCACCTGTGGGACTTCGGCGACGGCGGCACGTCGCCGGCGACCTCCCCGGTCCACATCTTCGCGGCTCCGGGGATCTACAAGGTGGTCCTCGTGGTGACGGACGCGGAGGGCCTCACGGGCGAGGCGACCCTGTACCTGGCGGTCATTGCGTGGCCTCAGGGCACGTCGACCCCGGGCGGGGCGGCACCGCCCATCCCGTCCTCGCAACCCAGTGTGTCCGCGCCATCGAGCGGCCTGACCCCGGTGACCCCGGCGCCGACCTCCAGCGCACCCACCGCGCCCGCACCGACGAGCGGCCCCGCGGAGGCGCCTGCGCCGGGAGCGAAGGAGGGCGGCGGCTCGGTGCCGAACGCGCTCCCGCCCGTGATCACGATCGTGACCTCTCCGGGAGACGACCCGGCGCACCAGTCGGCGGGAGGCGCTCCGGCGCCCCTCGGCTCCGTGGCCCTCGTGGCCCTGCAGAGCCTGGCCCTCTTGGGCATCGGCCGGATCTACTTCCGGCGGTGGCGGGCCGCCCGCTAGGCCCTCGACGCGCCAAAAAGGGTTAAGTGGGGCCCGCCAATCGTCGCCTGGCGGAGGCAGATGTGGGCATCCACGCGTGCGTGGGTCGCAGTCGTCGTG
>CAYFXO010000117.1:0-401 GCA_964347125.1 uncultured Methanomassiliicoccales archaeon
GTCCTGGTCCTACAGGGCCCGCCGGACCCGCCGAAGGCCGTGCGGTTCGCCGGGAATCAAGTGAAGAACCTCCACCCGGACGAGCGGAGCATCGCCGCCCTCCTTCGCAAGGCCCTCTCCCGCCCCGCGGGCGTGCGGGAGGTGGAGGCGACCCCGGGCGTGTTCGTGTCGCGAGCAGGCCTGGAGGAGGTATTGGGGCGCTGGCCAGACCCCCTCCTTCAGATGGACGAGGCAGGGGAGGGCTTCGATCCCGCCCCGTTGGGCGCGGGCGCCACCTTTGTCCTCAGCGATTCCGAGGACTTCACGGATGCGGAGACGGCGACCATGGCCTCCCTCGGGGCTCAGAGGGCCCGCCTCGGCCCCGTCTCCCTCCACGCGGACCAGTGCATCACGGTCCTCCA
>CAYFXO010000117.1:411-3869 GCA_964347125.1 uncultured Methanomassiliicoccales archaeon
GCGGGCGGTGAACACCCTTAAGTCGGACCCGCGTTCCCCCACGAGATGGCGAAGCGGAAACCCCTGGTCTCGAACCTGGAGTTCCAGGCCTCCTTCCCGGTGATGGGGAAGGTCATGCAGCTCGTCTCCTGCTCGTGCGAGGAAGAGGGGGACGTGGGGCTACGGGTGCCCCGGGACCCGGAGGCGGACGCCTACGACAAGGAGGACCCCGGGACCTACTTCGACCTGTACGGCTTCTGCGAGGGGGACGCGTACAAGACGCTCCGGGTCGGGGACTGGGTGGAGGCGATGGTGACCTGCACGGGCTACCTGAAGCGGGTGCGCTCCCGCGAGATCTCCATGGAGGGGGACTCCCTCGCGCCGGGGACCATGAAGTACGGCAAGGTCCGGGTGGACGACGGTGAGCTCTCGGTGGATTTCGGCCTTTTCCTGGCGGACCTGCGCTTCGAGGACGCGGAGCAGCGGGAGAAGGCGGCGAAGGCCCACGGGCTGCGGGAGGGGACGACGGTGGCCACGGACTGCGACGTGGACCTCAAGGTGACGAAGGTGGCGGATCGTCGGCGTCGTTCCAAGAAGAAGCGGGGACGAACATCGTGGGAGGCAGCCTACGGCTGACGGTGCGGCTGGACACGGGGGCCATTTCCTCCTCGCCCTCGAACATCGAGTCCATGAGGGTTGGCATCTTCCGCCCCGAGGGTTCCGGCTCGATGAGGATCCGGACGAGGCCCCGGGACGGGTCCACCGCCAACAGGCCGACGCCCTCCTTCTCCAGCCAGTAGCGGTGGCGGTACGCGGTGAGGGACGGCCGCCACGGGAGCGCGACGAGGCTGTAGTCCGCCGCCAGCTGGTAGGCCACGGCCTGCCGGAGCGCTCCCCGCCAGTCCCGGACCTTCAGCTCGATGGCGAAGGAGCCCGGGGGGCCGATGGCGACCACGTCGATCCACCGGTTCAGCATCCGGACCTCGTGGTAGACGCGGCAGGAGCGCTCGCGGAGGAAGTCGGCGACGTGGGGGCGGAGGTCCTCCTCGATGCATCCCATCGCGGACCCGCAAGGGGTGCGGGCCCCTAAGGCTTTTCGAACGGGGTTCGGTGAAAGTGGCGGGGCCTACTCGCCCCGCAGCGCGGCCAGGGCCTTCGGGAGGATCTCGTGGAGGCTCCCCACGGCCCCGTAGTCCGCCACGTCGAAGATGGGGGCCTTGGGGTCCGTGTTGATCGCGATGATGAGGCCCGCGTCCTTCATCCCGGCCACGTGCTGCATCGCCCCGCTGATGCCGCAGGCGATGTACAGCTTCGGCTTCACGGTCTTCCCGCTCTGTCCCACCTGGCGGGTCTTCGGGAGCCAGCCGGCGTCGGTGAGGGGCCGGGACGCGCCCACGACCCCGCCCAGGGCCTTGGCGAACTCCTCCACGAGGGCCAGGTTCTCCTGGTCCCCGATGCCGCGGCCCGCGGAGACGACGATGTCCGCCTCGGAGATGTCGATGTCCTCCCCGGCGGCCTCCTCGTAGCCCAGGACCTTGCGGAGGATCTCCGCGTTGTCGAAGTTCACGGGGATGGGCGCGGAGTCCGTGGGGCCGGGGGCCTCCGCGGGGGAATAGGCGGCGAGGCGCAGGGTGACCACCACGGGACCGTCGCCGCTCACGGCGAGCTCCTCCACGATCTTGTCGTTGTAGACCTTGCGGGTGGCCATCAGGCCCCCGTCCTCGAAGCGCAGGCGGACGCAGTTCGCTACGATGGGGGCGTTCAGCTCCGCCGCGAGGCGGGGCGCCAGGTCGATGCCCTCGGCGCTGTGGGCGAGAAGGATGACCCGGGGCTCCCAGTCCGCCAGGATTCCTCGGATTCCGAAGAGGTAGCCCTCCGGCGTGTACTCCTTCAGCTTGCCGTGGTCCCCCAGGAGGACCTGGTCCGCCCCGAGGAGGGCGGGGGCCATGGGGCCGATGCCCTCACCAAGGAGGGCCGCGCGAAGGGGGCCGCCGGAGGCGCCCTTGAGGTCGAGTCCCGCCGCGAGGAGCTCCAGGGTGGTCTCCGCCAGCGCACCCCCGCGATGCTCCGCTACGACGAGGACGCCGTTGCTCACGCCGATCCCCTCCCGAAGCCCCGCTCCTGGAGAAGCGCGGCCAGACGAGACGCCACCTCGTCCGCGGAGCCTTCGAGGATTTCCGCGCCGCCGGTGGCCTCCGGCAGGGACATCCGCCTCACGGTGACCAACGGGGGACCGGCCACGTCCTCCCAGCTCGCCACGCCGAAGTCGTCGGGGGTGACGACCTTGATGGGCTGCCGGGCGGCCCGCATGATGGCCGGGAGGGGCGCGTAACGGGGCTCGTTGATGCCGTACTGGATCGTGAGGACCGCGGGGGTCGGGATCGTGACGACCTGCTCCACCCCGCCCTCCAGCTCCCGGTGGAGCTTCGCCTGGCCGTCCTCCAGTTCCACGCGGGTGACGACGGTGGCATGGGGCACGCCCAGGTACCCCGCAAGGCACCCGCCCACGGCGGAGTTGATGTAGTCGTCGGACTGGACGCCCGTGAGGACCGCGTCGTAGGACTCCATCGAGATGACGTTGGAGAGGATGCGGGCGATGCGGGTGGGGTCCACGGAGGCCTCGTCCCCGTAGTCCACGCGCACGGCCTCGTGGGCGCCCTTCGCCATGGCTTCCCGGAGCATCTCCTCCGTCCGCGGCGGCCCGACGGTGAGGGCGGTGACCTTCCCGCCCACGGCCTCCACGATCCGGACGGCCTCCTCGAGGGCGTACTGGTCGGGGCCGTTCGTCTGGTAGTTCACCCCGTCCCGGGCGATGTCCGTCCCGTCGGGGTTCGGCGAGAACTGGAGGTCCAGGTTCGGGATCTGCTTCAGGCACACGATGAGGTCCATGGGCTCCCCGTGCCGCGGGAAGTTTGGGTCCGTATTTAACGGTTGGCGGGGGCCCTCCAGGGGGACGGACCTACGGGTAGATGCCCCGGACCTTGTAGGCCTCCACGACCTTCTGCATGGCCACGACGTAGGCGGCGAGGCGCATGTCCACCTTGTCCTTCTGGGCCACGTCGTAGACGTCCGCGAAGGCCCGGTTCATGATGCCCTCCAGCCGCTTCTTCACCTCGTCCACGGGCCAGAAGAAGTACTGGAGGTCCTGGACCCACTCGAAGTAGGAGACGGTGACGCCGCCGGCGTTCGCGAGGATGTCCGGGAGGACCATCCGGTCCCGCTCGAAGAGGATGGCGTCCGCCTCGGGGGTCGTGGGGCCGTTGGCGCCCTCCGCGATGAGCTTCGCGGAGACGCGGTCCGCGTTGTCCCGGGTGATGACGTTCTCCAGGGCCGCGGGGACGAGGACGTCCACGTCCATCTCCAGGAGCTCCTCGTTGGTGATGGAGGTGGAGCCCTTGAACTCGATGACGGAGCCCGTCACCCGCTTGTGCTCGTAGGCGTCGTGGGCGTCGAAGCCGTCGGGGACGTGCATGCCGCCG
>CAYFXO010000118.1:0-3809 GCA_964347125.1 uncultured Methanomassiliicoccales archaeon
TCCGGCAGCTCCAGCACCTCGGCGTGAGGGTAGGTCGCCTTCCAGAACTCCAGGAGCGCTGGGGGGAAGACGGGATCCCGCATCCCCCAGATGAGGAGCGTGGGGCGGACCAGTTCCCCGATCTTCCCGCCCACCTCCGCCATGTACGGGGCGCTCGGATGCTCGTGGCCGACGGGGACGTCGCGGGCGAAGGCCAGGATGGGGACCCGCGAGTAGTAGTCGGGGAAGGGTGCCCGGTAGGCCTCCATCACGAGCGGGGTGGCGCTCTCCTGCCGCATGCCCCCGGGCATGACCTCCAGGAACAGGTTCCCTGCGAGGCCCAGCACCTCGCCCAGGCCGCGCTCGTGGAACCAGCGGTGGAGGGGGAGGACGGTGTCTCCGGGGAAGACCCCCACCCCGGTGTTCATGATCACCAGGCGGGCGACGCGGTCGGGCTCCTCCACGGCCGCCCCGAAGCCGATGGGCCCGCCCCAGTCCTGCATCACCAGCGTCAGGTCCCGGAGATCCAGTTCCCGAATGAAGGCCAGCAGGTTCTCGACGTGCGTCCGCATCGTGTACCGCCGGTGGCCGGGGGGCCGGTCGGACCGGCCGAAGCCCATGTGGTCGACGGCGATCGCCCGGAACCCGGCCTCGGCGACGGGCGGGATGATCTTCCGGTAGAGGTAGCTCCAGGTCGGGTTCCCGTGCAGCATGAGGACGGGCTGCCCCTCCCCCTGCGCCACGTAGTGGAGGCGGACGTCGTCGGCGACGCGCGCGTAGCGGGGCTCGAAGGGGAAGGTCCCCTCGAAGTCGCCCGACAGGTCCACGGGGGCAGCCTACTCGACGCGGGCCGCGGGGCGTGTTCGGTGACCCGGCGCCGCCCGACGGGACGCCCACCCCGCGCACTAAGATTGGCGGGCCGAGGCAGAGGAGGAAGGATGGGAGAGTTCGTGCGCCTGGAGGTCGAGGACGGGGTGGGGACGATCCGGCTCGACCGCCCTCCGATGAACGCCATCAACGAGCAGCTCACCCGGGAGCTGCTCGAGGTCGCCCAGGACGTCGGCCGGCGGGAGGACGTCGGGGCCTGCGTCCTCTACGGGGGGGAGAAGGTCTTCGCGGCCGGGGCCGACGTGAAGGTGATGGCCGACATGGGCCCGGCCGAGGTCCGACCCATGATCCAGGGCCTCCAGGAGGTCTTCAACGCGGTGGAGGACATCCCGAAGGTGACGATCGCCGCCATCACCGGGTACGCCCTGGGAGGGGGGTGCGAGCTGGCGCTGTGCGCGGACTTCCGGTTCGCGGCCGAGGACGCCAAGATCGGACAGCCCGAGATCCTCCTGGGCATCATCCCCGGGGCCGGCGGGACCCAGCGGCTCCCCAGGCTGGTGGGACCGGCCAGGGCCAAGGACCTGATCTACTCGGGGCGGCACGTCACCGCCGCCGAGGCGCTGGAGATCGGGCTGGTGGACGCCGTCCATCCCGCGGAGCGCACGTACGCGGAGGCGGTCGAGGCGGCCCGGAGGTACGCTCGCGGGCCGCTCGTCGCGCTCCGGGCGGCCAAGGCGTCCATCAACTGGGGGGCGCGGGTGGACCTCCGCACCGGGGTCGCCTTCGAGCGGGAGGCGTTCTCGGACCTGTTCTCGACGGAGGACCAGGCGGAGGGGATGCGCTCCTTCCTCGAGGAGGGGCCGGGGAAGGCCAAGTTCAAGGGGCGGTAGCCCTTGGACCCGAAGAAGGCCAACGTCCTCTACCACGACGCCGCGGCGTCGACCTACGACGAGAAGTGGTCCCTCTCCTTCGACGAGCGAGGTCTGGCGTACGTCCGGGAGCGGGCGGAGCGGATGCTGCCGGAGGAGCGCTACGGGAGGGTCCTGGAGGTGGGGGCCGGGACCGGGTACTTCATCCTCAACCTCTGGCAGGCCGGGTACGTGGAGGAGGCCCACGCGACGGACATCTCCCCGGGGATGCTGGCCGTCTGCGCCGAGAGCGCCCGCCGGATGGGCTGCGACGTCACCGTTCGGGTGGGTGACGCGGAGCGCCTTCCCTACGACGCCGGGGAGTTCGACCTGGTCGTCGGGCACGCGTTCCTGCATCACGTCCCCGAGCCTCGGCTCGCGCTGGGGGAGATCACCCGGGTCCTCCGGCCCCGGGGGGCGGTGTTCATCGCGGGGGAGCCCACGGCCGCCGGGGACCGGATCGCAGGGGTGGCGAAGCGCGTCGCCTTCGACGGGTTCCGGCTGGCGGACGCGATCGTCGGCGGCCTCCGGAGGCCCGAGCGGCCCCCCGCGACGAGGCGAGAGCGCATCCTGCGGGACCTGGAGTTCGCGGTGGACCTCCACACCTTCGAGCCACGCGCGGTGCGGGCGTGGGCCGCCGAGGCCGGCCTCACCCGCATCCGGACCGAGACCGAGGAGCTCGTGGCCAGCCTCTTCGGCTGGGCCGTGCGGACGATCGAATCGCAGGCGCGCCCGGGGCTCCTCGGCCGGCGGTGGGGGGAGTTCGCCTACCGGGCCTGGCGCACCCTGTATCGGCTCGACGAGGCCCTCTACCGCCTCCTGCCGCACCGGCTCTTCTACAACCTGCTGCTGTACGCGGAGCGCGGGGGATGAGGCGCTGAGCCGGGGACCGGTGGCCTGGGTTCGGGGCGTGCTGCGGGCCCGCATGTACACACCCAGGTACCTCGCCTACGGCCTGCGCTACCTCTGGTTCCGCCTGCGGAACCCGCACGTCGTGACCCGGGGGATGGTCTTCCTGGCCCGGGGGGCGGAGGTGCGCTGCCGCCGGGGCCTCGGGCACCTCGAGATCGGGCGCTGGGTCTGGGTCGGGAGGGGGACCTCGATCCGGTGCCACGAGGGCAGCCTCCGGATCGGGGACAAGGCCGTCTTCGGGTCGAACGTCGTGGTCAACTGCTACCTGGACGTCCGGATCGGAGACGAGACGCTCCTCGCCGACTGGGTCTACGTGGCCGACTTCGACCACCGGTTCGACGACCCCGACGTCCCCATCCGGAAGCAGGGGATCGTGAAGTCCCCCGTGGCCATCGGCAGGGACTGTTGGATCGGGGAGAAGGCGACGGTGCTTCGCGGCTCCAGGGTGGGGAAGGGGTCCGTCGTGGGCGCCCACACCCTGGTCCGCGGCCGCTTCCCGGATCGGTCCGTGATCGTGGGGAACCCCGGACGGGTCGTGCGGCGGCGAGAGGGGTAAAGGACTGCCCGAATCTGACCGAAAAGGTGGGAATAGCGGTCGCCTCGCGCCGGTTCGTAGGGGCAACGACGTCGAGAGCGCGGCCCGCCCGCCGCGAGAGGTGAGCCGATATGGAGACCATGGGACTTCGGGGGTCCCGACCCCGAGAGCTTCCGCGACCGAACCGGACCTACGGAGACGGACGAGTGTGCGCCCACGAGGGGTGCGAGACGCGGATCTCCCAGTACAACAAGGCCGAGTTCTGCTACATGCACACGCCCCTGCGGTACCCCCTGATCCGCGGGGAGCGCCGCCGCAAGCCGGCGGCCTGACAAAGGGGTCAGACCGAGCGCTGCCGCACGACCTGGGCGATGTTCAGCCGCCCCACGGCCCGGAGGCCGGGCCACTGCGAGACGAGCGCCACCACCACGATGCCCAGGGCCGAGAGGGCCAGCGTGGTCGGGCGCATGTGCAGGTCGAAGCTGAACAGGTCGCTGGAGAAGGAGGCCATGAAGGCCGCGGAGACGGCGTAGCCGAGGGCCAGTCCGGGCGCCACCCCGGCCAGGGTCACCAGGAGGTTCTCCGCGGTGATGAGGCGGGCGATCCGCCCCCGTTCGGCGCCGTCCGCCAGGAGCGAGGCCATCTCC
>CAYFXO010000119.1:0-3662 GCA_964347125.1 uncultured Methanomassiliicoccales archaeon
CGCCTTCTCCAGGATACCCTCAGCCCTGTCCGCCAGACTGACGCTCTCCTGGATTGCCGTGGCCACGGAGGCCCCCCAGGGCCCGTTGCCGGTAACTCCCCCTTCGACCTATACGATTGTATGGTTGTGAGCATAGTCATCGGTGCCTATTGTGTGAATGATTGACACGCCTCCCCGGCGCACCTTCTCACCGACGCGTCGAACCCCGGTTCGCCGAACACAGCTCGAGGCGGCTCACCCCTCTCCAGCCCCTTCCAGACGCCCACGATTGGGCCACGCATATATAGTACGAACCTATACCTACTTGGTCTCATGGACTACGAGAGTCGCAAGGTCCAACGCCTCGGCTACTCCAGCCTGGGCGTCTCCCTCCCCAAGGACTGGGCCGACGAGATCGGCCTCACCCCCGGGGCCACGGTGACCGTCAGCCGGGACTGGGACGGGTCCCTGAACATCCGCCCCGGGCTCGTCGAGGCGGACACGGAGGGCGCCCAGTGCACCATCCTCGCGGACAAGTGCAAGTCCCCCCAGTCCCTCCTCCGGGCCATCATCGCGTGTTACGTGGTGGGCCGGGACATGATCCGCGTCCGCGCGAAGAAGGAGTTCTCCCAGGATCAGATCCGGGAGATCTACGACGCCGTGCAGCGCCTCACGGGCCTCACCGTGGTGGAGCAGGGCGGGAACTACGCGGTCCTCAGCAGCTTCGTGGAGCCCACGAAGTTCCCCATCGAGGGCCTCATGCGGCGCCTCTACTTCCTCGCAAGCCGCATGGGGGAGGTCGCGGTGGAGTGCGCCGTCCAGCGGGACGAGAACCTGCTCCGCGAGGTCATCCGGATGGAGGACGAGGTGGACCGCCTCTACGCCCTGGTCGTCCGGCAGCTCCTCCTGGCGGCCCAGAGCCGCATGGTCTCCGCGAAGATCGGCGCCGCGGAGCCCCGCAACATCGTCGGGGACCGCGTCGTGGCCAACACCCTGGAGGGCATCGCGGACCTCGCCGCGGAGATCGCCCAGGACGCCTGGAAGGCCCCCTTCGTGGGCCCGTTCAAGGACCCCTCCTTCGCGAAGCAGCTGGAAGCCCTCAGCGCGGAGATCACGGAAATCTCCAAGACCACCCGGGACGCCTTCTTCAAGCAGGACATCGCCATGGCGAATGACGCCCTCGAGCTCGCGGAGCGCCTCTTCCAGAAGACCGACCAGCTCCTCTCCGCGGTCCCCGAGCCCTCGGGCGAGGTGGACCTGGACTTCTGCTCCCGGTGCGTCGCGGAGCGGTACGTCGTCCGGGCGTTCGAGCAGATGGGCGGCCTCTACGCGACCATCGCGAAGCTCACCATCAACCGCGCCATGGAGGAGTCCAACGACCTCTGCACCGTCGAGTGACCCCTTCGAACCATGTAGTAGCGGACGCTACAAAGTGTTTATATAACGTCCACATCTACAGACCCTCCCGGTGGTCCACGAATGACCGTGACCTGTGGGTTCGAGTACACCCCCAAGAAAGTGGTCCAGCGCTACCAGGAGTCCCGGGAAGAGGACGCCATGGTCACCATGCCGTCCAAGCTGAACAAGGGCCTCCCGCGGCGCACGGGCTCCCTGTGTCCCGAATGCATCGCCATCATCCCCGCCACCCTCCACGAGGAGGACGGGAAGCTGATGATGCGGAAGACGTGCAAGGAGCACGGCGAGTTCAACGAGGTGTGCTGGTCGGACGTCGACCTGTACCTGAAGGCCGAATCCTGGGCCTACGACGGGGTGGGCATCGCCAACCCGCAGATCGCCGACGCCACCGTCTGCCCCTACGAGTGCGGCCTCTGCAACCTCCACTACTCCAACACCGCCCTGTGCAACATCGACCTCACGAACCGCTGCAACCTGAAGTGCCCCATCTGCTTCGCGAACGCGAACGCCGCGGGCTACGTCTTCGAGCCCACCTACGAGCAGATCGTCTACGAGCTCGCGGTCCTCCGGGCCCAGCGCCCGGTGCCCGTGAACGCCCTCCAGTTCGCGGGGGGCGAGCCCACCATCTACCCGCGCTTCGTCGACATCGTCCGGGCCGCGAGCGAGATGGGCTTCGCCCAGATCCAGGTGGCCACCAACGGCATCCTGTTCGCCAACAAGGCGGGCTTCCTCGAGGACGCCCACGAGGCGGGCCTCCACACGATCTACCTCCAGTTCGACGGGCTGAAGGAGGAGAACTACGTCCTCGCCCGGGGCGTCCCCCTCCTCCAGACGAAGAAGAAGGTCATCGAGCGGGTGCGGGAGATGCCCGCGGACGCCCGCCCCTCCGTCTGCCTCGTCCCCACCATGGTCAACTCCTTCAACGACGACCAGGTCGGGGAGATCCTGCGTTTCGCCATCGACAACATCGACGTCGTCAAGGGCGTCAACTACCAGCCGGTCTCCCTCACGGGCCGCGTGCCCGACGAGGACCGGAAGCAGCTCCGTTACACCCTGGCGGACCTCGCCCAGGACATGGAGGAGCAGACGGGCTGGCTCACGAAGGACGACTGGTACCCGGTGCCCTTCGTCGCCCCCATCTCCGAGCTCGTCTCCGGCCTCACGGACAGCCCGAAGACCGCCTTCACCAGCCACCCCGCGTGCGGCCTCGCCTCCTACCTCTTCGTGGAGAAGGGCCGCGACCCCGTGCCCATCACCCGCTTCGTGGACGTGGAGGGGCTCATGGAGGACATGTGGGAGCTGGCCCAGCGGACGAAGAACCGCCGCATCAAGTTCGTGTCCAAGATCAAGGCCCTCACCCTGCTGAAGCGGCACTTCAAGGAGGACACCGCCCCCGAGGGCATGGGCCTCACGAAGTTCCTGCGGATCCTCGGCCAGATGTTCAAGTCCGGGGACAAGAAGGGCGCCGCGGAGTTCAGCTGGAACATGATGTACGTGGGCGGCATGCACTTCCAGGACAACTACAACTACGACGTGGAGCGGGTGAAGCGGTGCGTCATCCACTACGCCTCCCCCGACGGGAAGGTCATCCCGTTCTGCGCCTACAACACGGGCCCGAACTTCCGCGAGGAGATCGAGTCCAAGTTCCAGGTGTCCATGGAGGACTGGAGAGCCCGGCATGGCAGCAAGTACACTTGAGGCCGCCGTCGTCCCGGCCCCCATCCGGGACAACGGCATCATGGCCATCGACGACAGCCTGTGCCTCCACTGCGGCGCCTGCGTCGGGGCCTGCCCGCCGGACGCCATCTTCTTAAACGAATTCATCATCACCTTCAACGAGGATTGCACCCAATGCGGGCTGTGCGTTCGCATCTGCCCCGTCGGGGCCATCGACTATCCTCGGGGCCACAAGCTGACCCAACTTCGGTGAGGACGTGGGGTTCGACCACGAATACGATGTCGTTGTGGTAGGCGCCGGACCCGCCGGCAGCATGACGGCGAAGTTCGCCGCCAAGAACGGGGCGGACGTCCTCCTCATCGAGAAGCGCCAGGAGATCGGCTCCCCCGTCCGCTGCGGGGAGGGCATCACCCGCCATTTCCTGGAGGAGTGCGAGATCCAGAAGTCCCACCGGTGGCTCGCGTGGGAGGTGGAGGGCGCGAAGATCGTCTCCCCGGCGGGCCACGTGTTCAAGGTCGACGAGCGCTACGCGGGCCACGAGGTCGGGATGGTCGTCGAGCGCGACCAGTTCGACAAGACCCTGGCCTGG
>CAYFXO010000120.1:0-3656 GCA_964347125.1 uncultured Methanomassiliicoccales archaeon
ACACGGACTTCCCCGATGCCACCTGCATCCGCGTCCGGAGCGAAGCCGAGGAGTCCATCCACAAGCACAACGCCTTCGCGGAGCGGGTCACGAACCTCGGGGAGCTCCGCGGGTAGCGCGCCACTACTCCTTCTCGAACGTCACCGTCATCTTGTACAGGGACCGACACCCCGGGCACCGCGCCTGTTTCTCGAAGGCCTCGTTGCCGTCCTTCAGGACGAACGACGTGAAGAGGGGATTCGTGCACTCGACGCAGATGAAGTGGAGGTAGCCGTTGGCCATGGCGGTACCCTCCACCCCCGCCTGCCCTATCAGCCTTGCCCTTGGTGGGGCCCGCGGGGCACGGTGTCCTTCCCCGGTCCGCGGGTCAGTTCCAGACGCTGGACGGACTTCACATTCGTGCAGTAGGAAGGCCCCTCGGGGAGGAACGCCCGCATCGGGCCGCCCTCTTCCGCCGCCAAAGCCTCGCCGCCCGCCTCGAACACGATGAAGGATCCCGCCGCCTGGTCCAGCGGCAGGCTCGCGGCGTACCCGTCCGCCGCGTGGAAGGTCACGTGGTCGGCATCGGCGGAGGGGCGGGCCACCTGCAGCAGAGCCTCCACCCACACGGCTCGGGCGGGGCCGGGGTAGTACTCCGCGACGATGTCCTCAGGCGCCTGGGACTCCCGCATGCGCCCCAACGTGTCGCGGGAGAAGGTCAGCTCCTCCTCCACATCGCCCGTCACCGCAACCGACTCCTCGCGAGCGGGCCGCGCCATCGCCGTCCATGCGTTCACGCCCTTCATGGAACCGCCCGCGGGGAGGTCGCCCGCCGCATATGAACCCGTGGCATTCCGCGTCGAAACGTTATAAGCCGCCCCGCCGATGGGAGTGCCCGATGACCGTCGTCGGTTCCTGTCACATCTGCTCCGCCCCCGCCCTCAACACCTGCGCGTCCTGCGGGAAGCAGGTGTGCCGGAGCCACTACCTTGCGGAGCAGAGAATCTGCCAGTCCTGCGGGGGCACCCGCGGGCCCATGCCGGGCGCCCGGCGGGTCCGATGAGCTGGCGGCCCCGTCACTCGTCCTTCTTCGCCGACGACCCCGAGGGCCCTCGCTGGGCCGGGTGCGTCCGCAGCCAGTCCAGGTCCGAGATGTAGATGTCGCGGATGTCCTCGAGGCCTTCCACGACCATGACGAGGCGCTCCAGGCCCAGGCCCCACGCCAGGACGGGGTGCTCCACGCCGAAGGGCCGCGTCACCTCGGGGCGGAAGATGCCCGTCCCGCCCAGCTCCAGCCACTCCCCGTTGTAGTACACCTCCACTTCCATGGAGGGCTCCGTGTACGGGAAGTAGGCGGGGCGCATCCGGATGTCCTCGAACCCCATGCGGGAGTAGAATTCCTGCAACAAGCCGAAGAGCATCCCCAGGCTCGCGTCCTCCTCCATGACGATGCCCTCCACCTGCTGGAACTCGTCCAGGTGGGTGGCGTCCAGCGTCTCCCGCCGGAAGATGCGGTCGATGGTGAATACCTTCACCGGCGGCTCCGGGTGCTCCGCGAGCCACCGGATCGTGTTCGCGGTGGTGTGGGTCCTCAGGAGGGCCTTCGCCGCCTCCTCCTTGGACCAGTCGTAGCCCCAGCCGTTGGAGGCGATGTCGCCGCCGGACTCGTGCATGGCCTGCACCCGCGCCACGACGTCGTCCTCGGGGAGGGGGCGGGTGTCCGGCCGCCCCAGGTAGAAGGTGTCCTGCAGGTCCCGGGCGGGGTGGTCCTGCGGGGTGAAGAGGGCGTCCATGTTCCAGAACGCGGATTCGACGAACTCCCCCCGGAACTCCGTGAACCCCATGGCCAGGAAGATGTCGCGGATCCGCTGGATGTATCCGGAGAGGGGGTGCCGCTTGCCCCCCGTCGCGGTGGGGGCGTAGGCGTGGATGTCGTAGCGGCGGACGCTCACCTCCCTCCACCTCCCGCTCTGGAGGAGGTCGGAGGTGAGCTGGGCGACCTCCTCTTTGAGTTCCACGCCTTTCTCCAGGAGGGCCCGCCCCTGCTCCGTCAGGCGAATCTCCCGCACGACGGCCTCCCGCTCCTTGAGGATGTCCTGGCGGGAGATCAGGTCCTTCAGCGCCTTTGGGTCCAGGCGCTCCCCGGGCTGCTCCCCCTCCGCGAGGGTGCGGAGCAACGCCTCGTCGGGGCCCTTCACGGAGGCGGCCTCGCGCCCCTTGTCCGTGAGGGTGACCACCGTCCCCTCCGGCCCCCGCTCCACCTCGGCCCAGCCCTTCCGACGCATCCAGCCGATGGCAATGGGGACCTCCTTGGCCTTCAGCTTCGCCGCGGCCCCCAGCTCCTCCACGGTGGCCTTCCCCCGGGCCTTTCGCAGCGCCTTCAGCGCGACCCGCTCCGGCAGGTTCCGGGTGCCCCAGGACTTCTTCGCCAGGCGGTAGGACTTCTGGACCCGCTCCCGGATCTCCACGAGGCCCTTCCCGCGGAGCCAGGAGGCGGCGTTCATGACCTCCACGGTCTCCTTGAACCCCCCGAGCTTCACGAGGGTCTCCGGCGTCGCCCGCCCCGGGTCCTTGAGGGCGAGGAGGAGCTTCCGCTCCGGGTAGGAGAGCTCCTCCGCCACCTCGTCCAGGTTCACGGCGCCGCCAAAGGAGGCGGGCGATATAGCGTTTGCCCAGGGGCGGTTATCATTCAGGATAACGATAGCGCCGCGTTTATTAGCGCGGAGAGGGGAATCGCCGTCTGGAGTCAAGCGTGCCTTCTAGCGAGAACGGGAGCTCTGCCATGGATCGGCTGAAGTCTAACGAGAACGGGGACTCTTCTATCGACCGGCTGAAGACCTACGTGTGGGGCCTGGACGACGCCCTCTCGGGCGGCATCCCCGCCGGCTACGTCGTCCTGGTCTCAGGCGCCCCGGGCACCATGAAGTCGTCCTTCTGCTACGCCATCGCCCACAACAACGTCGTGGGGGAGAACGAGAAGGCCCTCTACGTGACCCTGGAGCAGAGCCGGGACACCCTCCTGCAGCAGATGAGCGGGATGGGGATGGAGAACGGCGACCCGGAGGCCCTGAAGGTCCTGGACCTGGGGATCGTCCGCCAGAAGCTGAAGCAGCTGAAGGCGAAGGACTCGTGGATCGCCCTCTTCAAGATGTTCGCGGAGAACCTCATGGACACGGACGAGTACCGCATCCTAGTGCTGGACTCCCTTAACGTCCTCGAGGCGCTGGCCCAGTACGAGGACCGGCGCCAGGGTCTCTTCGAGCTCTTCGAGTGGCTCCGCAAGCTGGGGACGACGACCCTCGTGGTGTCGGAGACCCCCATCCCCTCGGACCCGGAGAAGGTCCAGCCGGACGAGGCGTACCTGGCGGACGGCATCCTCAGCCTGTCCCTGCACCCCGTCACCGACGTGGACATCCAGCGGCGGATCCGCTGCGTGAAGATGCGCAGCACGAAGCACGAGACGGGCTACTACGCCCTGGTGTGGGACGGGGGCAAGTTCGAGATCACCCGCGCCGTGAGCGGCTCGGTCCAGCGTTGGTAGGGCCGCTCAGGATTCTGCGGGCCGCGGGTCCCGCACCATGAACTCTTCGAGACGGGACTTGGCCTTCTCCCGCCGCTCCCGGTGCTCCTTCAGCGCCGTGACGGCGAGGTCCGCCAGCTCCCCCTTGCAGTCCCCG
>CAYFXO010000121.1:0-3636 GCA_964347125.1 uncultured Methanomassiliicoccales archaeon
CAGGATGGCCACCCGGAGCACCAGGGAAAGCTTGTAGTCCAAGGCCTCGATCCCGTTCATGACCGCGAGCAGCCGCTCCGTCGTCTTCGGGTCCGCCATGGAGAGGGCGTAGCGATTCCGCCCATATAAGGGCTTCCGGCGGCGCGCAGCGGGGTTCAGAAGGTGACGGTGCGGGCGATCTCCCGGCGGAGCTCGTCGGCGCCCACCCCTTCCACGGGGATCCCCAGGGCTTTCGCGGCGGCGACCACCTTCGTGCGGTCCTCCGTGTTCTCGGCGGCGTTCGCGACGGCCTTCTTCAGGTCCGCCTCGGAGCGTCCCTCCGCGGGGAGCCCGAGGGCGACGGCCGCGTCCCGGATGCGGTTCTTGGCGCCTTCGACCTGGGAGGGCGCCGGCGTCTCGGAGAATTCGTGGGCGATCTCCCGCTCGATCTCCATCTTGCCCCGCTTGAACTCCCCGAGGGCCCGTCCGAGGCCCCGGGCGAGCTGCGGTATCTTCGTGGAGCCGAACAGGAGGAGCGCGATGAGGATGATCAGGATGAGGAGCTCGGCGCCTCCGACGGATCCGATGAGGAAGGGGGTCATCGGGGTCATCATCCACCCCCAGGGATATTACGCTTTCGGAATCGGAGGGAGACGGCGTACCCGATGATGTAGAGGATGCTCATGGGGAGGGCGACGAGGAACATGGTGACGCCGCTGCCGTCGGGGGTGATCACGGCGCCGAAGATGAGGATGCCCCCCGCGGCGTAGCGCCAGTTCTCCTTCCAGAAGGGGGGCTCCACGACGCCCAGGGCGGTGACGCCGACCATGATGATGGGGAGCTCGAAGACGAGGCCGAAGGCGAGCATGAAGAGGATGACGAAGTCCACGAACTCCGTGACGCGGAGGAGCTGGATCTCCCCGAGGGCGGCGCCGATGGCGTAGAGGAAGTCGAAGGTCCAGGGGAGGACGATGAGGTAGGCGAAGACGGCGCCCAGGACGAAGAGGAAGGTGGCGGGGGCGATGATGCGGAGGATGAGGCGGCGCTCCTCCTTGCGGAGGGCGGGGGCGATGAAGGCGCCCAGGTGGTAGAGGATGACGGGCATGGAGAGGGCGATGGCCAGGAAGAGGCCGACCTTCATGGTGACGACCATGCCGTCGATGGGGGAGAGGACGGTGGTGTTCACGGTGGGGGGGACGAGGTCGTCCACCATCTTGTTGAAGAACTGGATGGAGGTGGAGTTGAAGACGTTGAAGGACGGGTAGGCGAGGGGGACGCCGCCCACGTCCGCGGGGACGAGCTCGATGGTGAGGGAGGCGGCGAAGAAGATGGCGAGGAAGAGGGCGATCCATTTCAGGCGCCTCTGGAGCTCCCTCAGGTGTTCCAGGAACGCCGCGATGAGGTCCGCCATGGAGGTGTCGGAGCAACTGGCGGGGCCCTATATCCGTTTGTCGCCGCGCCCTCAACCGGGGGCGGCGGCCTCCTCCTCAGGGGGCGGCGCGGGTTCCGGCGGGGGCGCGGGGGCGGGGGGCGTCAGGGCGCGGGCGGCGAGCTCCGCGAGGTCCACGGCTTCCGAGGGGCCGCCGATGCGCTTCGCCGCCGTGTCGAAGAGCTGGGTGCAGAAGGGGCAGGCGGTGGCGATGACGTCCGCCTCGGCCGCCTTCGCCTCCCGGACGCGGTCGAGGGCGATGTCCAGGGCCTCCTTGGGGAAGGCCTCGCCGAAGCCCCCCCCGTGGCCGCAGCAGGGCGCCTGGTCCTTCGAGTCCGTGAACTCGACGAGCTGCACGCCGGGGACGGCCCGAAGGGCGGCCCGGGCCTCGTCGAACTTGCCGCACTTGCGGCCCAGGAAGCAGGGGTCGTGGTAGGCGACCTTCAGGTCGAGCTTCCCGGGGAGCTTGAGGCGCTTGTCCTTGACGAGGTTCTGGAGGTACTCGGCGATGTGGAGGACCTCGAACTCGTGCTTGCCGGTGATCTTGGGGTAGTCCCGGGCGAAGGTGTAGTAGCACTCCGCGCAGGCGGTCACGAGGAAGCGGGGGCCCCGAGCCTCCACCTCCCGGACGTTGTGCCACGCGAGGACGTTCCGCACGAAGTCCGCCTGGCCGGTGCGGAGGAGGGGGTGGCCGGTGCACCACTCGTCGCCGCCGAGGATCGTGAAGCGCTCGCCCACGGCCTGCATGAGGCGGGCGACGGCGACGGCCGCCTCCCGGCGCTCGTAGGACATGGCGCAGCCGACCCAGAAGATCACGTTGGGGGTGTCGGAGAGGGTGATGTCGTCGGGGAGCCAGGTGGCCCGCTCCGCGTGGGGGAGGCCGTAGATGTTGTGCGACTCCTCGATGTGGGCCCGCAGCTCGGCGTGGGCGGGGAGGGGCCCGAGGCCCTCGGAGACGGCCCACTCGCGGGCGGCGTCCCAGAAGGCGTCCAGGTCGATGTCCACGGGGCAGACGGGGGTGCAGGCGCCGCAGGTGGAGCACTGGTAGAGGCGCTCCGCGAAGCGCTCGTCCAGCTCGAAGCCCGTCTTGAAGAGGCGGTCCCGCCAGGAGCGCTCCTCGTTGCGGCGGAGGAGGTAGATGCGCCCGCGGGGGGAGGCGGATTCGAAGCCGAAGGGGTAGAAGGTGGGGCAGACGGTGTTGCAGTAGCCGCATTGGAGGCAGGCGTAGAGGTCGTCGTAGATGGTCGGGACCTTCGGCATGGAGGTCGCGCTGCGGAAAGCGGGGGGCCACTTTAAAGGGTTCCGATTCGGCCAGGAGGGCTAGCGGCCGGCCCGCTGCTCCAGCGCGGCGACCCGGGCGTCGAGGGCCTTCACGGACTTCGTGAGGCGGGCCACCTTCCGCTTCAGCGCCTCCACCTCTTCCATGGCTTGGGCCCAGAGGGGCGGGGGTCGTTCGCCCGTGACGATGGGGCGGGGCTTCTCCGGCGGCTCCGGGACGGAGTCCGGCGGGGGTCCCGTGGGAATCATCGATACTACTTGTGGGGCCGGGGCGATAAAGGTGCCGGAGGGTCAGGGGGAGGGGGCGGCGTAGCGCTCCTCCTTCCAGGGGTCCGCCTCGTTATGGTAGCCGCGGACCTCCCAGTAGCCCAGCTCCTCCGTTTCCGTGAAGGTGAGGCGGCGGAGCCACTTCGCGCTCTTCCAGCCGTAGCGCTTGGGGACGACCAGGCGGAGGGGGCCGCCGTGCTGCGGGGGGAGGGGCTTGCCGTCCAGGCGGGTCGCCAGGAGGACGTCTTCGTCCATGAGCACTTCGAGGGGGAGTTCCGTCGTGTAGCCGTCGCCGGAGGCCGCGGTGACGAAGACGGCGGGGGGCTGGGGTTTCACCCGCTCGGCGATCGCGCGGAAGGGGACGCCCTCCCAGCGGTTGTCGAGGCGGCTCCACCGGGTGACGCAGTGGAAGTCGGAGACGTCCTCCACGGTGGGGAGGCGGGTGAAATCCTCCCAGGAGAGCCAGAGGGGGCTCTCCACGAGGCCGTCGACGACGAGGTCCCAGGTCTTCGGATCGAAGTCGGGGACGAGGCCTAGGTCGAGGCGGGGGAGCCGGCGGGTGACCCGCTGGCCGGGGGGGACCCGAGGGGCGCTGGCCATGGGGGGCGTCACGGGTCTCGTCTTCGATAAAGCCTCGGGTTTGCGGTGCTCGGCCGCGCCGAGAGCTTTTGGCGTGACGTCAC
>CAYFXO010000122.1:0-3431 GCA_964347125.1 uncultured Methanomassiliicoccales archaeon
ATCCGCCCGACGGACATCTCCACGATCTTCATCACCCACACCCACCCGGACCACGTGGGCGGCCTGGACCGCCTCGTGCGGGAGACCGACGCCGCGGTCGCCGCCCACGAGGTGGAGGCCAAGTTCGTCGCCCGGGAAGAGACGTACACGGGCCCCCCCGGCGTGCAGCGCCATCCGGGCACCCCCGTGGACGTGAAGCTCCAGGACGACCAGGTCCTCGAGGGACTGCGGGTGATCTACACCCCCGGGCACACCCTCGGCAGCATCTCCCTCCTGGACCCGGACCACGAGCTGTGCATCGCGGGGGACGCCATCCGGAACGAGGGAGGAATCGGCCCCATGGACGACCAGTACAACGTGAACCCCGCCCAGCACCGCGAGTCCATCAAGAAGCTCGCCCAGCACGACTTCGAGCACCTCATCGTGGGGCACGGGGACGCGATTGTCGGCGGTGCGGGAGCGAAGGTGAAGGCCTTCGCCGCCACCCTCTAGCCCCCGACAATCCTTTTTACCCCCAGCCAGATGCCGCCCCGATACCATGGGCTTCCTCAGCGGGATTCGGTTCGGCATCGGGTGTCTCTGTGGCCTCATCGTCGCCATCGTCGTGGGCATCGTGCTCCTCCTGATCTTCTTCGGCGTCCTCCGCCTCGCCTTCCTTGGAGGGCCGTGATTGGAGGCCTCGACCCTCGTCTGCCACCAGCGGCCCGACCGCAGCTTCCACTGGCGGGGGAGGCCCCTGCCCCTGTGCGCCCGGTGCACCGGGTTCTACCTCGCCCTTCCCATCGGCCTCGCCGCTGCGCTCCTCCTCCAGGTCTACGCGGGGGCGAGCTACCTGGCCTGGCTCGTCGTGACCCTCGTGGCCGTCGCCCCCATGGCCCTCGACGGGCTGACGCAGCTCCTCGGCTTCCGGACGAGCACGAACCTCCTCCGCCTCGCCACGGGGGTGCTCGCGGGCGCCGTCATCGGCATCGACATCATCGTGATCCTCGGGTGACGGGCGCAGTCCCTCAATCGTGAAGCCTTTTAACCCCGAGACTCATCGGACACAGGAGCATGCTGGCTCTGGAGGAGGCGGTGGGCAGACGACTGTGGGTGTTCTCCCTCGCCGCCCTGCTGTTGGTCGTCGGGGTCGCCCCCGCCGGGGGTTCTGAGGACGCCCCCCTGCAATGGACGACGGTGTTCCTCCAGCCCGCCCTGGACACGGCGGCCATCGAGGGACTCGACGTGTTGGAGGCGTACCCCAGCTACGTCCTGGCCCTGGCCTCCGAGGCCCAACGCGCGGTCCTCACCTCACAGGGGATTCCCTGGGAGGACGCGTCGGACCAACGCACGATCCGCGTCGCGACGGGCCCCTTCGACCCCCTCGTCGGCGTCCCCGAGGTCCCCGCCGCCCTCCGCGCCGCGCCGGACGAGAGCCGGTACCTCCTACAGTTCACCGGCCCCGCCAAGCCCTCCTGGAAGGACGCCATCGAAGCCCTCGGCGGGCACCTCTCCCACTACGTCCCCCACAACGCCTTCGTCGCGAGCCTCCCGGCGGAGGCCACCGCGGCGACGGCCTCCCTCCCCTTCGTCCGCTGGCTCGGCCCCTTCCACCCGGCCTACCGCCTCTCGCCCCTCTTGGACGACCTGGAGGGGGAGGTCCGCGTGGGCCTCCTCACGTTCCCCGGCGGACTGCACCCGGCCGCGGACGCGATCCGCGCGGCGGGCGGCACCCTCACCTGGGTCATCGATGATCTGGACGGCTACCTGGAGGCTTCTGTAGACGCCGCCCTCCTCCCGTCCCTGGCCCGCCTCCACGGCACCCGGTGGATCGAGCCCCTCGCCCCCCGCACCCTCCACAACGACCAGGCCCAATGGGTCCTCCAGTCCTTCGTCCAGGACCAGCGCCCCCTGTGGGACCGCGGGCTCCACGGCGAGGGCCAGGTCATCGGCGTCGCGGACACGGGCATCCACACGGACCACTGGGCCTTCCTCGACCCGGACCACCCGGTGCAGTTCTCCGACCCGCCCGGCTCCCTCCCGCCGAACTTCACCCACCGGAAGATCGTGAACTACCACGTCGTCCCCCCGGGCGGGGACACCGTGGACGGCTTCGGCCACGGCACCATGACGACCTCCATCATCGCGGGGGACAACTCCGTCCCCGGCGGCGACGGCGTCTACAACGGCATGGCGGACAAGGCGAAGCTCACCTTCACGGACTTCTACGGCGCCGTCCACATCGGCCCCCCGCCCCCCCACTACCTCTTCAACCTCTCCTACAACGACACGGCCCGCATCCAGTCCTCCAGCTTCGGCGCCGACACGACGCCCGCGGGCGCCTACGACACCACGGCCATGCTCGCCGACGCCTTCGTCTGGAACCACAAGGACTTCGTCCCCTTGTTCTCCACGGGGAACAACTTCCGGCTCGGCGTCACCCTGAACACCCCCGCGTCCGCGAAGAGCGTCCTCGCGGTGGGCGCGACGGAGAACGGCCTCGCCGCGGAGGACATGAAGGACTACAGCAGCGGGGGACCGACGGCGGACGGGCGGCTGAAGCCCGACGTCGTGGCCCCCACCGACGAGTGGACCGCCCTGGACGGGACCGTGAACGGCTTCGACTTCGGGATCGGGACGAGCGCCTCCACCCCGGCCGCCGCGGGGGCCGTGGCCCTGATCCGGCAGTATTTCACGGAGGGCTGGTACCCCTCAGGCTCGAAGACTCCCGCCAACGGCTTCGCCCCCACCGGCGCCCTCCTCCGGGCCGTGGCCATCAACGGCGCCCGGGAGATCGGGGGCTTCCAGAGCCACTGGCACACGTACAACGGGATGGCGTACCCGAACCCCGACCAGGGCTGGGGCCGCCTCCACCTGGACGACCCCCTCTTCTTCGCGGGGGACGCCCGGGTGCTGTGGCTGACGGAGCATACCGGCCTGACCACCGGGGCGACGACCCAGTTCACGGTAACCGTTGTTGACCCGACCCAGCCCCTGGAGATCACCCTCGTCTGGGCCGACCATCCGGGCGACCCGGCGACCCCGCCCGGCACGGCGAAGCTTGTGAACGACCTGGACCTAGACGTCTGGAGCCCCGGGGGGAGCTTCTTCGTCGGCAACGTGTACAGCGGGATGAACCCCGCCGGGTCCGTGCCGGGGGGCGGCGCCTACGACCGCCTGAACCCGGTGGAGAGCGTCCTCATCCTGCCCGCGGACCTGGAGGCGGGGGACTACACCGTCACCGTCCGGGGCTTCACCGTCCCCCAGGGGGAGGCGGGCACAGGCGCCCAACCCTTCGCCCTGGTGGCTACGGGAAGCCTCGCGTTGGATGACGTGCCCCCGGAGGCCCCCGCCCTGGTCTCCGCGGTCCTCGCGGGACCCGCCGTGGGGGACGTGCGGCTGACCTGGGAGGCGAGCGCCGACGAGGGGGTGGCGGGGGGCGCGACCTCGTA
>CAYFXO010000123.1:0-865 GCA_964347125.1 uncultured Methanomassiliicoccales archaeon
GGCGTCTTCGGGGTCACCGGCGAGGTCCCCGTGGAGATCATGGCCAACAAGGTCGACCTGGTGGACGAGACGACCATCGAGGAATCTGAGATCGAGGAGGCGGCGGAGTCCTACCAGTCCCGCTACCACTTCACCAGCGCGAAGACCGGCGAGCACGTGGACGAGGCGTTCTTGTCCATCGCCCAGCGCGTGGCTGCGAAGCTCCTGGACCACTGAGGCCGTTATCAGGTCCGATAATCTCCAGCATATCCTTAAAGGCGAAGCGAGAGCATCGGCCCCCTCAGGAAGGGAACGGCATGCCAGACGACAGGCGCATGAAGGCCAAGATCTGCCTCGTGGGCGAGAGCGCGGTGGGGAAGACGAGCCTCATCCGGCGGTTCGTCCTCGACGAGTTCGACGACCGGTACATCTCCACCCTCGGCACGAAGGTGAGCAAGAAGGAGATCGTCGTGGAGGGCGAAAACGGAGGGGCCCCCATCGTCGTGGACATGACCATCTGGGACATCATGGGCGAGAAGGGGTTCCGGGAACTCCTCAAGGAGGCTTACTTCCATGGCGCCCAGGGCGTCTTGGCCGTCTGCGACCTCACCCGGAAGCAGACCCTCACCGAGCTGGACAACTGGATCGAGTCCGTGGAGCGGGTCACCGGGGACCTGGTCATGGCGGTCCTGGGGAACAAGGTCGACCTGACGGACGAGCTCGCGGTGACCGAGGAAGAGCTGGCCCAGGCGGGGAAGGCCCGCAACGCGCCCTTCTACCTCACGAGCGCCAAGACCGGGGCGAACGTGGAGAAGACGTTCGTGCAACTCGCGGCCCAACTCGCACAGCAGGGCGCCGCGGCGTGACGTGGGGGGCCCGCCACGCG
>CAYFXO010000123.1:881-3425 GCA_964347125.1 uncultured Methanomassiliicoccales archaeon
CAGGACCAGGATCACTGTCAGGCGAGTGCGGCGGCCGATCCCCGGGGGACTGGCTCCCGGGGGACCGCACAAGACTTAAGATGGGCAAGCTTCATATAATCAACGCCCAGTGGAAACCTGGCTCCCGGTGACCTGATGAGCACCCCAACTTCTGACGAGGAATCCACTTCACTGCCAGGTATCGACGTCTGGATCCGGGACCTGAAGCTAGAGTCCACCTCGGAAATCGAGATCCCGGAGAACTTGGTCGACCAGGTCATCGGTCAGGACTCCGCCGTCACGGTCATCAAGAAGGCCGCGGAGCAGAAGCGCCACGTCATCCTCATCGGGGACCCCGGCACGGGCAAGTCCATGCTCGCGAGCTCCATGACGGAGTTCCTCCCCGCGGAAGAGCTGGAGGACACCATCGTCTACCACAACGCGGAGGACAACAACGAGCCGAAGATCCGGGTCGTCCCCGCAGGGAAGGGGCGGGAGATCGTGGCCGCCCAGAAGGCGGAGGCCATGCAGCGGCGGGAGCAGAAGGCCTCCGTGATGATGACCATCGTCTTCATGATCATCGGCCTCGCCATCCTCTTCTCCATCCGGCCCACCCCGGACGGCCTGGTGTTCGACTCGACCCCCCTGATGCTGGGCATCCTCGTGGCCGTCATCATCTTCCTCTTCTCCCGCTACACCGGCGGGCGCCAGGAGACCCTGATGATTCCGAAGCTCCTGGTGTCCCACGACATGGAGTCCACCCCGCCCTTCATGGACGCCACGGGCAGCCACGCGGGCGCCCTCCTCGGGGACGTGAAGCACGACCCCTTCCAGTCCGGCGGGCTGGAGACCCCCGCCCACGAGCGGGTGGAGGCGGGCGCCATCCACAAGGCCCACCGCGGGGTGCTGTTCATCGACGAGATCAACCTCCTGCGGATGGAGAGCCAGCAGGCCCTCCTCACCGCCCTCCAGGAGAAGAAGTTCGCCATCGTGGGCCAGAGCGAGCGCTCCTCGGGGGCCATGGTGCGGACGGAGCCCGTACCGTGCGACTTCATCCTTGTGGCCGCGGGGAACCTGGACGCCATCCAGGGCATGCACCCCGCCCTCCGCTCGCGGGTCCGCGGCTACGGGTACGAGGTCTACATGAAGTCGGTGATGGACGACACCCACGAGAACCGCCGGAAGCTCGTCCGGGTCATCGCCCAGGAGGTGTCCAAGGACCGGAAGATCCCCCACTTCGACCGAAGCGCCGTCGCGGAGATCATCCGCGAGGCCCAGCGGCGGGCGGGGCGCAAGGGGAAGCTCACCCTCCGGATCCGGGAGCTCGGGGGCCTCATCCGGGTCGCCGGGGACATCGCCCACGAGCACGGGGCGGACATCGTCACCGGGGCGCACGTCATCGAGGCGAAGTCCATCGCCCGCTCCCTGGAGCAGCAGGTGGCGGACCGGCTCATCGAGCGGCACAAGGACTACAAGACGTTCATCACCGAGGGGACCGCGGTGGGCGCGGTGAACGGCCTCGCGGTCCTCATCGCGGACAGCTCCCTCGCGGAGTTCTCCGGCATCGTCCTCCCCATCGTCGCGGAGGTCACCCCCGCCCTCACCCGCCACGGCGGCAAGATCATCGCCACCGGCCGGCTGGGGGAGATCGCCAAGGAGGCGGTGCAGAACGTCTCCGCCCTCATCAAGAAGTACACGGGGGAGGACATCAGCAACCACGACATCCACGTCCAGTTCGTCGGCTCGCGGGAAGGGACGGAGGGCGACTCCGCCTCGATTTCCGTGGCCACTGCCGTCATCTCGGCCCTGGAAGAGGTGGACGTGGACCAGAGCGTGGCCATGACGGGGTCCCTGAGCGTCCGCGGGCAGGTCCTCCCCGTGGGCGGCGTCACCGCGAAGATCGAGGCCGCGGCGGAGATGGGCATCAAGAAGGTCCTCATCCCGAAGGCCAACATGAAGGACGTCCTCCTGGAGGACCGGTACGTGGGCTCCGTGGAGATCATCCCCGTGGAGACCCTGAAGGAGGTCCTGGACCACGCCCTGGTGGGGGCGAAGAAGGAGGGCCTCCTGGAGAAGCTGGCGTCCATCGTCCCGAAGAAGGCGCCGGTGGACGTGCCGCGTCCTTCCCCCCAGTAGGGGCACTCCCGTTCTGCCCGTCGTCGTCCCATCGAGAGGGGAAGGTCTATTGGGGGCCACGCAATCCCCGTCCCGTCGTCGCATGAGCTCCCGGGGCCTCCTCGTGGGGCGGTTCCAGCCGTTCCACAACGGACATCTCTACCGCGTCCTCTCGATCCTCATGGAATGCGACTCCCTCGTCATCGTCCTCGGGAGCGCCCAGCACCGGGACACCCCGCGGAACCCCTTCTCGGCGGACGAGCGGGAAGCGATGATCCGGGCGGCGATGGACGAGCACGGGATTCGGGAAGTGGAGATCGTGCCCATCGCGGACATGGGCGACCACGCGAAGTGGGTGGCCCTCGTCACGTCGCGGGTGGGCCCGTTCGACCAGGTCTACTCCAACGATCCGCTGACCGTGCGCCTGTTCCGGGAGGCGGCGCGAGAGGT
>CAYFXO010000124.1:0-3415 GCA_964347125.1 uncultured Methanomassiliicoccales archaeon
TCGCGCCGCGGGAGGACGCGACCCTCCAGGTGCCCCTCGAGGACGCCCTCCTCGTAAGCGGGACCCTCCTCTACGGCGGCGGAACCCCGACCGCGGGGACGGTGACCTTCGAGGGGGCCGGGACCCTCACGACGACCGCCGGGGGCGACGGGAAGTACCAGGCGTACCTCCCCGCGGGCCTCTACACGGTCACCGCGGAGGCGACCGTGGGGGCCAACGGGCGCACGGACACCTACTCCACGACGCAGACCCTCGACCTCGCAGGGGACACGGTGCTGACCCTCGCCCTCGACCTGGAGGTTCACCACGGGGTGGACCTGGTGTGGATCGAGGGCGCGCCTTTCACCGCCCGGGGCGGGGAGAGCGTCACGTACCGGGTCGCGGTGACGAACGATGGGAACGTCCCGGACACCTACGAGATGCGGGGCGTGCCGCCGCGAGCGGGATGGCTCTTCACCTTCTCCGAGGACCGGGTGACCCTGGAGGAGGGGGCCCCGAGCCGCGTGGTCGAGGTCACCATCACCCTCCCCGCGGACGCCCTCGTGGACCACGGCCCCATCAGCGTCCGGGCGGGCTCCGTGACGAACCAGAGCGTCTTCGCCATCGTGCCCCTGGAGGTGAACGTGGTCCGGGTGACGGGCATCGACATCACCCTCGCCGAGGCGGCGCCCCGCTTCGACGGGACCTACATCCACCAGGGGGTGCGGGTCCGGAACGCCGGGAACGCCCCCGAGACCTTCACCGTGCAGATCCTCAACGAGGCCGGCCTGGCCACCCTGGGCTGGGAGGCCTCCCTCGTCGCCCCAAACGGCACCGTCGTCGGCATGGTGGCGACGGGCCTGCCCATCGGGGCGAACGACACCGAAGACCTGACGGTGCGGTTCCGGAACCTGGGCCCCGCGGGGACCGTGCAGGCCACGCTCCTGGGCTTCCTGGAGGGCGACCGGGGAGTGGACCAGGTGTTCTCCGTCACGGCCACCTCTCCGACCCTCACGGTCGCCTCGGACACCCTCACCGTCCAGGGGACGGGCATCACCCTCGCCCTGGAGGAGGACCTGGTCACCCTGGCGGCGTTCCCCATTGCCGTGGCCGTCATCGCAGTCCTCTCCCTCCTGTACATCTGGCGGAAGCGTCGGAGGTGGGGCCGGTGAGGCGCGCGGGGGCCCTGGCGGCCCTCCTGGTCCTCGGGGCGCTCCTGGCGCTCCCGTCCCCTGCGGCGGCCCAGGAGGAGGTCACGATCCTCGTGTTCGGGCCCGAGGTCATCGCCGTGAGCGCGAACGTCACCTACAACGTCACCGTGACGGGCGGTCCCGGAGCGGACGGCGGGACGTTCAACGTCACCTCGTTCCTGGACGGAGGGCCCCTGTTGGCGGGCGCCCTCCCCAGCCGGACGGACCCGGACGAGCAGGAGTCCACCCGGAACACCTACACGGTGAACGTCACCGCGCCGGGGACGCCGCAGAGCATGGAGCTCGTGGTGAACGTGTCCTCCGAGTCGGCGGACGGCTCGGAGCGGTCCTGGGGGCAGATCAGCTACCCCATCGTCGTGGTCCGGCCCGTCACCATCACGGCGCTGGTCACGAACCCCCTGAACATGAGCCTCGAGGGCGTCGCCGTGCGGTTCTTCGTGGACGGGGACTTCGTGGGGAGCGTCCTGGAGGACCTCCCCGCCCTAGAGTCCAAGACGGTGCAGTTCGAGTGGGTCGTGCGGAGCGTCGCCCCGGGGAGCCACACGGCCACGGTGGAGGTGGACCTGGACGGGGACGGGGTGACGGACCCCGCCAAGGGGGAGGTGGTGGCGGCACGGATCTTCTACAAGACGGCGGAGGGGCCGAACTACGCCGGGCCCACCGTGTTCCTGCTCATCGTCCTCGCCGCGCTGGTGGCCATCTTCCTCGTGCGGCGGAGCCTACGGCCCAAGTGAGGCGAACAGGCTCTCCTTCTCCGCGAGGAGGTTCTCCCTGGCCTCGGGGGTGAGGATGAGGTACCCGGAGTGCTTCGCCAGGTTGATGGGGGAGCCCTGGATCTCGTCCTCCTTGCGGAACCCGGCGGTGCGGAAGAAGCCCACGGCCCGCTCCGTGAGGGGCTTCGTGATCAGGTAGCCGGCCCGGTCGCGGGCCGCGAGGGTGAGGACCCTGAGGCCGATGCGCTGGCCCCGCAGGCGGGGGAGGGTCTCGATGGCCCGCAGGACGCTGACGGGCTGGCCGTCCCGGGAGGCCTCCCGCCACCCCTCGACGAAGGCCCAGGACACCACCTCCCGGTCCTTGAGGGCCGCGATGAAGAGGGGGCGGGGAAACCGGCTGAGCCAGAGCTTGAACGTCTCCTGGTACCCGATGATGCCCACGCCCCGGAAGAACTCGAAGCCCTCGGGGTCGTCCTCTTCGGGCACGAGGACGTGGGCGGCGTCGTCGGGTCCGTGGAAGGCCACGTAGGTGTAGGTGGCGTCGCGCCCGAGCTCTCGCATCGGATTCCCGCACGGGACCGTGGGGGGGCTAGATAAAGGCTGGGCAGGGAGGGGAGCTACTCCTGGTAGACGATCCACACGTCCGCGTTCGTCCGGAGGAGCATGTTCAGCTCGGTCTCCGAAATCCCCGCCTTCTGGAGCAGCACGGGCTTCCACTCGTCCGGGATGACCCGCCGCTCCCCGTCGCTCCACACGACGGCGATGTGGGCCACCTTGACGGGCTTCCCGCCCACGGTGATCCGCTCCGCCGCCACGGTGCGGAAGGTCTGGTGGATGATGCACATGCTGTTGATGGCCCCGGGCTTCACCGTGGAGTTGTAGTACTCCGCCACCTCCGTGTGGATGGGGGAGAACGACCCCACGCGGCTCGTGTACTCCACCCACCCCCGCTCGAAGGGGCAGGTGGGGGTGACGAGGCAGTTCTTCGTGATCGTCTTGATGCCCTCGAAGGCCGAGAGGATGGAGTCCCCGTTCCGCAGCGCGTCCAGGAACTGCTCCCACGTCTCGTACTCCTCCTCGGGCATGGACTTCGCCAGGCTGGAGGCGAGGGACATGAGGTAGTTGTTCAGGCCGCTGGCCCCCTGCTTGTCCGCGATGTCCTCGAGGAACAGGTGGCCTGCCACGTCCACGAAGGGGTTGCTCTCGATCATCTTCGCCTTCACCCCGGACACCTCTTCGGCCATCAGCTACCACCGTCCTCGGCGAGGCGGGCCCCCTTCATCAGGACCGCGAACACGCACTCGTAGTTCCGGAGGAGGCTCCGCACGTAGTCGGGCTTCAGGCCCAGCTGCTTCAGGTTCGGCTCGGAGATCTTCGTCTCCCCCGTGAAGCCGCGGCTCGCCATGAGGAGGCACTCCAGGGGCTGGTCGGCGATGGTGATGTTCTTCGCCACCTCTTCCCGGAACTTCTCGTGGATCACGCAGAAGTTGCACACCGCGATGTCGTGGACGG
>CAYFXO010000125.1:0-3390 GCA_964347125.1 uncultured Methanomassiliicoccales archaeon
CGACGGCTTCGTCCTCTCCGGCGGGTCCGACTCGTACTACCACAAGCGGATCATCGACGCCGTCGTCCAGACGGGGAAACACGTCTTCGAGGAGCCGCTGCTGAACTACCCCATGGGGATCCAGGCGAGCGGGCGTCCTCCGCTGTACGACTGGTCCGTCGCCGTGACGGGGATGGTGGTCGCGCCCCTGTTCGCCTCCGTGGACGTGGCGGTGTGGTACACGTTCCTGTCCTCCACGGCCTTCTGGGGCGCCCTGACGATCTTCCCCCTCTACTTCCTCACGAAGGAGGCGTTCGGGCGGCGCGCGGGGCTCATCGCGGCCTTCTTCCTCGCGGTGATGCCCGCCCACATCCAGCGCAGCCCCTTCACCAACGGCGACCACGACGCCTACCTCCTGTTCTTCGTCGTCGCGGCCTTCTTCTTCTTCCTGAAGGCCCTGCGGAGTCTGGAGGAGACCCGGTGGGTCGCGGACTGGAGGAAGCCCCGGGAGATCGGGGCGGGCCTGCGGCGGTTCTACGCGGGGAACCAGACGGCCCTCCTCTACGCCCTGATGTCCGCGATGTCCATCACCGCCATCGCCCTGGCGTGGAAGGGGTTCGCGTACGTCATCGTGATCCTCCTGATCTACCTGCTCCTGGAGCTCCTCATCAACCGGTTCCGGAACGTGGACTCCATGGGGGTGATGGCGGTGTTCGCCGTCACCGTGGGCGTCGCCCTCCTGCTCTCGTTCCCCTGGTACCTCTCCTACGGGTTCATCCAGACGTGGTTCGACGTCCCCGCCATCCTCTACGCCGCGGCCCTCGTCCTGGGCGCGGTGTTCGTCGTCACCCGGGACTACCCGTGGACCCTGATCCTGCCCCTCGTCTTCGTCTTCGTGGGGGGCGGCTTCCTGGTGGCCTCCGCCTTCATCCCGGGCCTCGCGGACGCGTTCCTCAGCGGCGCGGGCTACTTCGTCCGGACGAAGGCCTACGAGACCATCGCGGAGGCCCAGGCCCCCAACTTCAGCCAGGTGGCGCTGTCCCTGGGGGCCATCACCTACTACCTCTCCCTGGGGGGCCTGGCCTGGGCCGCGGTCCAGGTCCCGAGGCGGCCCCAGGCGGACTACCTGTTCGTCGTCGTGTGGAGCGGGGCGTCCATCTTCATGGCCCTCGCCGCCGCCCGCTTCCTGTTCAACGGCGCCCCCGCCTTCGCCGTCACCGCCGCGTGGGTGGTCTCCATCATCCTGGACCGCCTGGACTTCTCCAGAGTGAAGCGGACCTTCCAGGGGTTGCGGGGGAACAAGCTCACCGCCCTCCGGAAGAGCCTCAAGATCCGCCACGTGGTGGGCGCCCTCTTCATCGCGTTCCTGGTGGTGGGGCCGAACGTCTGGTACGGCGTGGACGCCTCCATCCCCGTGCAGACGAAGAAGGACTACGACGAGCAGGTGTATAACGCGATCCCGGAGCCCCTACGGCCGGAGGCGTACACCCCGGACTCGAACTTCTTCTTCGGGGCCTTCGGCTACTCCCTCCCGCTGAAGCGCCAGTACTTCCCCTCCGCGTGGACGTGGCTCTCCCAGCAGGACACGGGGACCTTCCCGTGGGAGGACCGCCCCGCGTTCCTGAGCTGGTGGGACTACGGCTTCGAGGCGGTGAACGAAGGGCAACACCCCACGGTGGCGGACAACTTCCTGGACGGCTACCAGCTCGCGGGGAACTTCATCATGGCCCAGACGGAGGCGGAGGCCATCGCCTACCTGAGCGCCCGCCTCCTCGAAGGGGACATGGCCACCACGGGGAGCGCCCGGGAGCTCACCCCCGCCACGACCGCCGCCCTGGAGGCCCACGGCGTCGACGTCATCCTGGTCAAGGACATCCTCCGGTTCCCCGCCCTCTTCATCGACGACATCGTCTCCAACCCGGCCCGCTACGGCCCCCGGGACGCCCGCATGGACACCCTGAACGCGAAGTTCATCGCCTTGAAGACCCACCTCGTGGAGACCCTCCCCGACGCGGACCAGCAGGCCGACCTGTACCGGGACATCCGCCTCGCGACGGGGTGGTCCATCCGCTACTTCGCCATCGACACCCGCCTCTTCCCCTTCAGCGGCCTCAACACGGGGATCTTCTACGCCCCCGCGAAACTCTCCGACCACCGGATCGAGGAGACCCGCACAGGCGCCTCCATCCCCTGCGACTTCTACGATATCTCCCTCATCACGGACCAGGGCACGTTCCGCCAGTGCATCGTGGAGCCCCCGCCGGGCGCCCGCCAGACGGACAACCCCCGCATCGACTACCAGTCCATGTTCTTCCAGACGATGCTGTACCGGGCCTTCGTGGGCTTCGGGCCGGGGGACCTGGAGCGCCCCATCGCGGACGGCATCCCGGGGATCAGCGGGAACCTCCAGCAGGAGCCCCCCCTCCTCGGGTGGAACCTCTCCCACTTCCGCGTGGCCTACCGGACGGCGTACTACAACCCGTTCCCCGCGGACCAGGTGGCGAACCACACGAACGCCTGGCGGGCCATCAACCTCCTGGAAGCCGTCGAGCTGCAGCGGCAGATCAACCTCGGCCTCGCCGAGGGCGTCATCGACGCCAGCTTCACGTCCTACGCCCGCTCCGGCCTCGTGATCCTGAAGTACTACGACGGGGCGGAGGTCTTCGGCACCGTCACCGTGGACGGGGTGACGCCCTTCCCCGGGGCGCGGGTCACCGTGCTGGACGAGCTCGGGGTCCCCCACGACACCGTCCTCACGGACGCGAACGGACGGTACGAGATCCTCGCCCCCTTCGGCTCGGTCGACGTGGTCGTGACCGAGGGGACCCTGGACCTGAAGACGAAGCTAGGGGCCACGGAGCTGGCCCGGACCAGCGTGACGATCACGGACGACCAGGCCATGCGGCGGCCCTTCGACCTCGACGGCGACGGCCGGCTGGACTACCGCATCCTCCGGGACTTCGTCATCGACGGCGGCAGCGTCACCGGCGTCCTCTTCCTCGACACCGACGGGGACGGGGAGCCGGACGCAGGCGAAACGACCCTGACGGGGGACGTGACCTTCGAGCACCTCACGGTCGCCAGCGCGCTCGCCCTGACGACGGCCCCGGACGGCACCTACGCCCTGGAGAACCTCATCCCCGGGGACTACTCGGTGAACGTCACGACCCGGGAGCGGATCCTGGGGCCCTTCGGCGCCCAGGTGGCCTCGGGGGAACCCACGGTGGTGGACTTGGGGCTCCCGGTCGCGAACCTCACGGTGAACCTCACCCTTCCTGACGGCCTCCCCGCCGCGGGCGTCCCGGTGGTCGTCGAGGAGCTGGTGGACGGCACCGAGCACACCCGCACGACGCGCGGGGCGGGAACCGCGGTGTTCACGGACCTCCTCGCGGGGGCCCACTCCCTCCGGGC
>CAYFXO010000126.1:0-2002 GCA_964347125.1 uncultured Methanomassiliicoccales archaeon
CCCGGCGCCCCCGCGACGCCCGCGGGTCCCGGGTTGGCGACGGACAGGACGAGGGCGATGACCGCGAGGATCGTCGCGATGACGCTCAACGCCTTGCCCGTGCCGTCCGATCGAGGAGGGGAGTTCCCTCCCGACTCGTTCTCCTCCATGGGATGGCGAATCAGGATTGGATTGATAAGGATTGTCACGAGGGGGCTCGCATGGGGGACTAGCGGGGATGGTAGACGGCGACCAGGGAGGCGCTGTCGAACCGGTCTCCCAGCAATACCCATGTCGCAGAGTCTGAAGCCGCCGATCCACTTCTTGATGAAGTCGAATACCCGCGACGGACGGCTTGTGGACAACCGGCAGGCCGACCGGCACCGCTCAGAAGAGCTTGCGGAGCCGGAAGATGTCTTCGAGGGCCGCCTTCACCTGCAGCTTCTTCGTCGCGAAGGCCTTCATGGGCCCCAGCTCGCCGCTCATCATGTCCCGCATGGTCTGGGTGTCCGTGATGATGCGGATGTCGGGCTCGTCGATTTCGCCCTCCCCGAAGTCCTGGATCTCCTGGTTGCGGAGGTAGAACTTGTACGTCTTCTCGTCGGTGAACGAGAGGACGGCGCTTCGGTCCACGCCTGCCAGCTCCTTCTGCATCCGCTCGTCGGTCTTCGCGCGCTCGTTGAACTTCCCGATCAGCTGCCGAAGCTCCTCCTCCATCTCATTCCTCTCCGTACTCGTCCACTCGGGACTGGGCCACTAACACGCGCACCCTTTTGACGGTTTCCCATGACGCCCTCGTCTCCGGCGGGAGGGTCCCGCGCTCCCGGATCCATACCTCCAGGAAGGCCATCGTGACCGGGTCGGAGGGATAGCCGCTGCCGATGGGCTGGCCGACGTCCGCCTCGATGTCGCGGATCGCCGCGTCCCGCTCCACCTTCGCGACGATGGACGCCGCGGAGACCACGGGGTACCTCTCGTCCGCCTTGTGTCGGGACACGATGCGTAGGTCGAAGTCCAATTGCGACCCCACCTCCTCCGCGAACCGCGCCTCATCCACGTCCGGCGCGTCCACATACGCTACGTCCGGACGGAGGCGTCCGATGACGGAGGCGAAGAGGTTCACCTCCAGCTCGTTCATGGTCATCTCGGCCCGCGTGGCGTCGATGTCGGCGGCGGAAATGCTCACGGATTCGACGCGGGCCACCTCCCGGATGCGGGGGGCCAAGGCCTCCCGCCGCTCGGGCGTGAGTTGCTTCGAGTCCCGGAGCCCGAGGCCGCGCAGCGCCCCTTCGTCGGCCACGAGGACGCCCGCCACGACCATGGGCCCGATCACCGGCCCCCGCCCCGCCTCGTCCACGCCGCAGATTCCCGTCATGCTCTACCCCACCAGCTGCGATGCCGCCTCCGCGGCGAGGGACAGCACCTCCGCCTCGTCCGCCGTGAGGATCTCCCGGTCCCGCATCACCACCCGTCCCTCCACGACGACGTCCCGCACGTTGCCGCCGGCCCCCGCGTACACGAGGTTCGAGACCACGTTGTCCTCCCGCGTCGGCGTCAGGTTCGGGGCCTTCAGGTCGATGACGATGACGTCGGCGGCCTTCCCTACCTCCAGGGACCCCAGCCGGTCCTCGAGCCCCAGGACCCGCGCCGCCTCGATGGTGGCCATGTCCAGGGCCTTCTGGGCGGGGACCACCGTGGCGTCCCACCGGTGGGCCTTGTGCATGAGGGCGCATAGCCTCATCTCGCCGAAGAGGTCGAGGGCGTTGTTGGAGAGGGGGCTGTCCGTTCCCAGGCCCACCGCCACCCCTTCCCGGAACATCTCGGGCAACGGGGCGTAGCCGCCGCTGGCGAGCTTCATGTTCGACGCGGGGCAGTGGGCGACGGTCACCCCCGCCTTCGCCAGGAGGCGGACCTCGTTCACCGTGAGCCACACGCAGTGGGCGGCGGAGAGGCGGTCGCTGAGGAACCCGATGGCCTCCAGCCACTCGGGCGGCCGCTGCCCCGTCTTCGCCTGGTGGTCGTA
>CAYFXO010000126.1:2012-3191 GCA_964347125.1 uncultured Methanomassiliicoccales archaeon
GACCTCCTTCCGGGTCTCCGACAGGTGCATGTGGAGGCGCACGTCCTCCGAGTCCGCGAGCTCCCGCGCCCCGACGAAGGTCTCCTCCGAGCACGCGTAGACGCCCTGCAGGGCGATGGCGGGAGTCACCCGGTCCAGATCGCGGTGCTCCCGCACGAAGGCCCCCGCGTTCTTGAGGGGGTTGCCCTTCTGCGTGGAGAGCTCCTCGTCCAGGACGACCCACGCGAGGACGCCGCGGATCCCGGAGTGCGTCACCGCCCGGGCCACCTCGTCCTCCCAGTAGAAATGGTCCAGGAAGGTGGTGGTCCCTGAGCGGAGCATCTCGAGGGAGCCGACCATGGCCCCCAGCTGCACGTCCCGGCGGGTGAGCTTCGCGTCGTAGGCGAAGGAGCGCTCCAGCATCCGCTCCAGCGGCACGTCGTCCACGAGGCCTCGCAGAATCGTGTTCGCCACGTGGTTGTGGGCGTTCACGAGGCCCGGCAGGACCGTGCAGCCGGTGCAGTCGATGACCTCGTCCTCGCCGGGCCCCTCGGGGCCGACGGCGGCGATGGTGCCGTCTTCAATGAGGACGTCCCCGCGCACGACCTCCCGTTGCGGGTTCTGGGTGACCAAGAGGCCGCCCCGGAGCAGGAGGGACACGCGGGCGCAAAGCGTCCCCCGCTAGATAAGGCTGAGCGGCGGGGTCACCCTCAAGAAGGCGAGGACGCATTGGCCAGCCCGTGGATTTCGCGGTAGAGTTGGAACGCCTTGTGGCCCAGGTGCCCCCCGGGAGGGTGGTGACCTGCGGCGCGCTAGCGAGTGCCCTGGGGGACGTGGCCGCGAGTCGGGCGGTGGCGAGGATGGTGTCGCGTGAGCAGGTTGGCGGTCCCATCCATCGTGTGGTCCGCGCCGACGGCTCTGCCGTGTGGGGGGGCGCTCTGCCGCGATTGTGGGAGGAGGGGGTCGGCGACAGCGGGGGCCGGGTCCGCAAGGAGGCCTTCCTCTCTGAGGACGCATTGTCGGGAAGTCCCATCTTGAAGGCGCTGCGGGAGGAACAATTCGCGCTCCGGAAGGAACTGAGGGTTGGGGATGAGGCGGGGAGCGTGGAGCGCGTGGGCGGGGTTGACGTGGCCTACGAGGAGGACCGCGCCTTCGCCGCCTGCGTCACAATGGATCCGGAGGGAACGAGGGTCCTGGAAG
>CAYFXO010000127.1:0-3140 GCA_964347125.1 uncultured Methanomassiliicoccales archaeon
CCGCGCCCCCGGAGGACGCTTACGCGGCCCTCACGGACCCCGCCATCCTCTCCCGATGGTTCACGAAGGGGGCCAAGGCGGACCTGCGCGTGGGTGGGCGGTACGAGAACGCCGACGGGGACCGGGGGGAGTTCCTCCTGCTCCAGCCCCCGGAGCGCCTCCGGTACACCTGGGAGAACCCCGACTATGCCCCCGGGACTCTCGTGGAGTTCAACCTCACGGCGAAGGGGCCCCAGAAGACCACCGTGCGCCTGGAGCACTCCAAGCTGGCGTCCCAGGAGGACTTCGAGGAGATGAAGCTGGGGTGGACGTGGGCCCTGGAGTGCCTGAAGTCCTTCCTGGAGACGGGGGAGATCTTCTCGTTCGAGGAGTGGCGGGAGGCCCACGAGGCCTAGCCGGGTCCGGCGTCAGCCCCCGACGAGGCGGTCCAGGATCGGGTGCTCCTCCCGCGCCCGGACGATGAGGATGGGGATCCCCACGTGCTTCAGCACCTCCTCCGTGTTGCTGCCGAGGAGGAGGTGCCGGATGCCCGCCATCCCGTGGGAGCTCATGACGACGAGGTCGTAGCCCCCGTCCTCCACCTCCTGGATGATGCGCTCCGCCACGGGGCCGTGGCGGATGACCAGGTCCGTCTCGATGCCCGCGTCCGTGAGCTGGGCGACGGCCCGCTCGAGGCGGTCCGCCAACTCGGCGTCCCGGTTGCGGATCTCCGCCAGGGACCCGCGGACCTCCTTCTCGTCCGCGTAGAGGTCCGGGAAGGCCTCGGAGACGTGGAGGACGGTGGCCTTCGCCCCCAGGGCGGCCACGAAGCCCGTGGCGAACTCCGCCGCCTGGTCCGCGTACTTCGACCCGCCGTGGCAGAAGAGGGCCCGGCCGATGGCGTCCTTCTTGCCCCAGACCGCCAGAATGGGGACCCTCGCGTGCTTCACGATGTCGATGATCTCCGGGCGGGGGAAGATCTTCTTCAGGCCCCGCCGACCCTTGAACCGGAGCACGACGAGGTCATAGTCCTCCTCCCTCAGGCGGCCCAGGAGCTCCGCGGCGAGGCCCTTCCTCATCTCCGCCCGGACATCGGGGGCGATCTCCTCGAGGATCGCCCGCTCCCGCTCCAGGAGGGGCTCCGAGGTCTCCAGCTCGTCGTAGGTCTCGAGAATGAGCCAGAAGTCCATGTGGGCCCCCAGCCGGTCCGCGATCCATCCGCCGAGGCGGATGGCCTTCTCTTCCGCCGCTTGGTCGACGCACAGGAGGACCTTCATCCGAGGCCCCTCCATGGGTCGTGCGGGCTTAATGCGCCGTGTTCGTGGTACATGGGAATCACCCGAGGAGCATGAGGAGGAGGGGGGCGGCCACCAGGACGACCGCGAAGGACCACAGGGCCCAGCGGTTCGTGAAGAGGTAGCGGAACAGGCCCAGGATCGCCCGAGAGTACTCCTTGTACCTGAGGAGGACCACGGCGGAGACCCCCAGGACGGCCACCATCTGGACGAGGACGATGTTGATGGCCACGGGGTTGTCCAGGACCAGGGCGGCGAGGAGGGTGTCGATGAAGGTGGTCACGTTCGCCCCGAGGATGTAGGGGATGATCTCCCTCCGCTGGATGTAGCCCTTCAGGTAGAGGGGGACGAGCATCCCCAGGGAGAGGGAGACGCTCGTGGAGACGAGGGTGATGCCCGCCCCCACGAGGAAGGAGAGGTGGGGGACCCGGAGGACCCGGTGGATGGCGCTCGTCTTCATCTCCTGCACCTCCACCCGGTGGAAGGCCCGGTCGAAGACCGCGAGGCCCACGTAGAGGGAGACGAGGGACAGGAGGAAGCTCAGGGGGGCGGGGGCGTTCCCCGCCACGAGCTCCGTGGGCCCGTCGAAGACCACGCTGACGAAGTCCAGGAACACCGCGGGGGTGCTGAAGACGAGCCAGGAGAGGGAGTCGGAGGTGAGGAGGATGTACCCGAGGACGAGGGCGGGGATGTAGGTCGTGTAGGTCACGAGGAACGACAGGACGCCGATGGAGAGGCTCTCCTCCTTCCCCCCGCCCCGGGCGATGGCCACCAGACCCACGACGATCACGATGAAGGCGGCGCCGAGGCGGGAGCCCCCGATCATGGCGTAGGTGGTCTCCGCGGTGAGGATGCCAGACTCCAGGAGGCCGAGGCTGAAGGCGGCGATCGGGGAGCCGCTGAGGACGGCGTAGGACGCCAGCCAGCCGAACCCGCCCGCCTTGAAGGGGGTGGACGCGGTGGCGTCGAAGACCTCCCGCAGGAAGGGGGCCAGGGCCTCCGTCGATGCCTTCATCAGCTGGATGCCGTAGACGAACAGGAGGACGCCCACGATGGCGATGGCGGCGCGCTTCAGGAGGCTCAGGAGGTCGAAGGAAGGGACCTGGAGGCGGGGGCGGTCCGGGCCCGCGTCCGCCGCCTCGCCCTCCGACTCGGTGGAGGTCACCGGGAGACCTCCCGCTGGTCAGAGGGCGGCCTGGAGAAGGAGGGCATTCGAACCACGGCCTATCCTCGCGGGATAATAAAGATAGGGGTCTAGGTGACCAGGTCGACCGTCATCTTCCCCGCCGCCAGGAAGAGGACCAAGATGAAGATGAGAGCCACGGAGCGGGTCTTCAGGTGCTTCAGGCCCCAGCGGCTCCCCGTATAGGCCCCCGCGAAGACGAAAGGGACGGTGAGGGCGACGAGGCCCCAGTCCAGGGCGACGTCCGCGTAGATGTAGTTCGCCACGCCGAACATGGCAGTGAAGATGATCAGGAAGCTGGAGGTCCCGATGGCCAGGCGGGTGTTGCGGCCCAGGACGTAGACCATGAGGGGGACATTCACCAGCCCCCCGCCGATCCCCAGGCTCCCGGAGGTGAAGCCGGACCCGAGGGTCCCGGTGGCGGCCCCCGCCTTGCGGCCGGGCGTCATCTTGCGGTCGTCGTTGGCCTCCATAGAGGTTCTGTCGCGGGACCAGTCCCACAGCATCTTCGCCCCCATGACCAGGAGCACGAGGACGTAGACCGCGATGAAGGTCCGGCGCTCGATGAGGAGGTTGAACTGGACGCCGGCGATGGTGCCGATGAGGGCCCCCGCCAGGAGGTAGGAGGCCATCCGGTAGTCCACGAGGCCCTCCCGGTGGTGGTTCGCCGTGGCGGAGATGCC
>CAYFXO010000128.1:0-3110 GCA_964347125.1 uncultured Methanomassiliicoccales archaeon
AACATCCCGTGGGCGTCGCCGACGTTCCCGCTGGCGGCCATGCCCATCCCGCCCTGGAGGACCGCCGCCAAGTCCGTGGCGATGTCCCCGAACATGTTGGGTGTCACCGCGACGTCGTAATACTCCGGCTTCCGGATGACCCACTGGGTGAAGGCGTCGATGTACGCGTAGTCCTTCTCCACCTCCGGGTAGTCCCCCGCCACCTCGTCGTAGACCCGACGGAAGAGCTGGCACCCCGCCGTCACGTTCGACTTGTCCACGCAGGTCAGGCGGGTGACGCCGTCGAGGGGGGCGCCGGAGCGCTTCTTCGCCAGCTCGAACGCGAACCGGATGACGCGCTCGGAACCCTTGCGGGTGATGACGCGGGCGTCCACCGCCAGCTCTTCGAGGCCTCCCCTCCGAAGGAAGCCTCGCGTCGGAGAGTAGAGGCCCTCCGTGTTCTCTCGGACGATGACGAAGTCCACCTTGTCCTCCTCCCAGACACGGGTGAACGCGTCGTGGATCTTGTGGGGGACGTTCGGGTAGAGCTTCGTGGGGCGGACGTTTGCGTAGAGGTCCAGGCCGAACCGCAGGCCGAAGACGATGCCGCCCCCCGCGAGGTCGCCGTTGGGCAGCCGGGCCCCGGGATAGCCGATGGCCCCCAGGAGGATAGCGTCCGCCACCTTGCACCGCTCGAAGGAGCCCTCGGGCCACTCCTCTTCGTGTTTCAGGTAGTGCTCTCCCCCGCCGGGGATCTCCTCCACGTCGAAGGACATGCCGTAGGCGGCTTCCACGGCCTCGAGGATCTTGACCCCCTCGCGGGTCACCTCCCGCCCGATGCCGTCGCCGGGGAGCACGATGATGCGGTAACCCATGGCACGCCTCGCGGGGTCGAACAGGCGGGGCGACTTAAGGATTCCGTGGGCACATCTTGGCGCAGCGAACCTTCTGTCGCTGGCTCAGGCCGAGCGTCTCTGGCCCACGCCCCGAACCAGATCCTCGCGCCTTAGCGCGCCTCCACGCAGCCTGGCGTGCGTTGGCGGTTGTTGTACTTGTCGAGCGCCTCGGCAAGGTTGATCATGGCTTGGCCTTCGGGAGTGGGGGGCCTCACGTCATAGGGTAGCGTCCCCGCGAAGGTCATCAGGGCCGCATCGGCGTCCGCAAGGGCCGAGGCTACCGGTCCAGCATCCGCCCCGTTGGCCACGTTTAGCTTCGCGGCGATGAGCTGGTGGGCGAGGATGAGGCTCGCGTCGCCTCTCGGCGGCGTCCGCTGAAGCTCTAGGAGCTCCGCCTGTTCGTAGCTTTCACTGCCGAGGTCGAGTGCGTCCACCGGCCACTCGTCCGGGTGGTTCTTCCAGAAGCCCTGGGAGAGGGGGCAGGGGACTGGCGGGCTGCACTCGACTTGGGTCGTGAACTCGAATATGAAGCCCGACTCGACGGTGTGCCGCTCGGCGAAGAAGATGTCGACCTGGTGGGTCCCGGCGGTGAGGGAAACGGTGTCGCTGTTAACGAAGAGGGGGTGAACGCCGCCCAGATCGAGGACGAGCTGGCCGTCGATGAAGAGCCAGGAGTCGTCGTCTGAGCCCATCTGGAAGAAGTAGCTCCCCGTGGTCGGCGCCAACATCGTCGTCTGCCAGTGGACGGCGAAGTGGAACGGATCCCCCGGCAGGCCGGTGTTCACCGGGAACCAGCTCAGCCCGAAGTTCAGGTCGGTATCGATCCGCTGGAAGACTAAGTACTGCGGGCTATACCAGTCGAATTGGGAGATTTGCGTCGAGCCGAGGGGCGTTAGCGCCAAGGGCAGCGTGTCCTGAACGAGGCCCGGCTGATCCCCGGTGATCACCCCCTCCATGTCCGGATGGGAGACGGGCAGATTGTAGTAGCTCCCGAGAAACCCGCACTCGACCGGCGGCTGCGTGGCGGTGGGCGCGTTGACAAGGATGAACGGCATCAGCATCAGAACGGTCAAGGCCCATGGATACGCGTATCGTGTCATCTCGCCTGTCCCCCTCTCGAAGAAGCGACCCCCCGCGCGTGTTAAGCACTATCATGCCGATGTTATTTGAACCTTGTTGAAGTGCCTGGCTTAGGACTGCCGCGCGACATGGCGGGTGCCTTGGAGCCGTCGAATGCCCGTGCGATTCGATGGCGCTTCATGCACTCGGATGGAGTGAGAGGGAGCAGGCGACTCGGCGACCGCTTCGCCGCCAAATGCCCCGTCCGCCCTCAGGGGCGGGCCATGCCCCGTTTGCTGCCCTGATGCGCCTTGAGCTTGGCCACCAGACCGCCCGCTTCCAGAATCTCCAGGATGTGCTCGGGCAGTGGGTTGAACATATACATCTCTCCGCTGGGGCCAGTGATGACTCCGGCCACCAAGTCCACCTGCACCTGGTCCCCCGCCTTCACCACGTCCGGGAGCTCGGGGCACTCCACAGCGGGGAGGCCGATGTTGATGGCGTTCCGGAAGAAGATGCGGGCGAAGGACTTGGCCACGATCACGGAGATGCCCAAAGTCTTCAAAGCGACGGGCGCTTGTTCCCGGCTTGAGCCGCAGCCGAAGTTCCTACCCGCCACGAGGATGTCCCCCGGCCGCACGTTCTTCGAGAACTCCGGGTCCACCACTTCTAGAGCGTGGTCCGCGAACACCCGTTCATCTGTGGTACCGAGATATTTCCCGGGGATGATGTGGTCCGTGGAAATGTTGTCGCCGAAGACCCAAACGCGACCGTAGATCTTGTCCACTGTCACACCTCTCTCGGGTCCGTGATCTCCCCGTGGAGCACCGTGGCCGCCACGGTGAGGGGGGACGCCAGGTACACCTTCGCCTCCGGGCTCCCCATCCGCCCCGGGTAGTTGCGGTTCGAGGAGGAGATGGCGACCTCCCCGGGGGCCAGGACGCCCAGGTGCCCGCCGAAGCAGGGGCCGCAGGTGGAGTTGGCGAAGGTCGCCCCGGCCTCGACGAAGATGTCCGCGAGGCCTTCCTTGAGCGCCTGGCGGTAGATGGCCTGGGAGGCGGGGGACACGATGAACCGGACGCGCTTGTCCACGCGCTCGCCCTTCAGCAGCTCCGCCGCCTGCCGCAGGTCCTCGATGCGGGCGTTCGTGCAAGACCCTAGGAAGGCCATGTCCAC
>CAYFXO010000129.1:0-3097 GCA_964347125.1 uncultured Methanomassiliicoccales archaeon
GTTCAAGGAGATCTGGGAACGCCGACAGAGGGCGTAGGCCTCCCGAGGCCGCCGAGACACCCTTAAGTAGCGACCCCCGCCTTTTCACGCGCTCATGAAGGAGGCGATGTCCAGCTTCGACCTCATGGCCGCCGTGGCCGAGATGCAGCTCCTGGTGGGGGGCCGCGTCGACCAGGTGTACCAAGTCAGTCGGGACGAGCTCGTCCTGCGGATCCGGACCCCGGAGAAGGAGAAGCACGAGGTGTACATCCAGGCGGGGCGGTGGTTCGGCCTTCGACCGGGGGTTCCGAGACCGGAACGACCCCCGCCCTACGGGATGACCCTGCGCAAGCACCTCGCGAACGCCGTGCTGGAGGGCATCGAGCAACGCGGCTTCGAGCGGGTCATCGTGCTCCGTCTCCAGAAGCGGGAGACGTACGAGCTGGTGCTGGAGCTCTTCGGGCGCGGGAACGTCGTCCTCGTGCGGGAGGGCGTCATCGTGGCCCCGATGTTCCGCCAGACGTGGCGGGAGCGGGTGGTCCGCGCCGGCCAACCCTACCGGTTCCCCCCGGAGCGGGCGAATCCCCTGACCCTGGACGCGGGGGGCATCGCCGCGGTCTTCGCGGACTCCGTGAAGGATCTGGTGCGGACCCTGGCCCTGGACCTGAACCTAGGGGGCACCTACGCGGAGGAGGTGGTCGCCCGGGTCGGCCTGGAGAAGTCCCGGAAGGCTTCGGAGCTCAGCGGGCAAGAGGTGGAGGCGATCCACGGGGCGCTGGGGGAGCTGGGGGCGGCGGTCACCGGGGCCCTCGAGCCCACCCTGGTCCGGGAGGGCACGCGGATTGTCGACGCGACCCCGATGCCCCTGACGATCCACTCGGAGCTCCAGCAGGAGGCCGCGGAGAGCTTCAACGCGGGTTTGGCGACTTTGCTGGACAGCTTGGAAGCCCAAGAGCCGCAGGTGGCTCCGGCGGACCCCCGGCGGGCCCGCCTAATTCGCCGCCTGGAGAACCTGGAGGAGGCTCGGGACGAACTGCTGCGCCGGGCGGAGGGCTTCCGCAGGGCCGCGGAGTTCATCTACGCCAACTTCCAGCCGGTGGAGGTCGCGCTGGAGGCCGCCCGCGCAGGGGAATCGGCGCCCCTCATCCACCGCGTGAACTACGACCGGGGGTGGGTGGAGATCGACGCGGGGGGCGAGCCCGTGCGCCTCGAGACCCGCCTGGGGGCGAATCAGAACGCGGACGCCCTGTACCAGAAAGCGAAGGACGCTCAGGAGAAGGCGGAGGCCATGCTCGGGGACCTGGAAGAGGCCCGGGGCAGGCTCGAGGAGCTCCCGGCAGCGGCGGAGGCGGCCCCTCCTCCCGCCGCGCCCCGGAAGGTCCTGTGGTTCGAGCGGTTCCGGTGGTTCCTGTCCACCGAGGGGCACCTCGTCCTCGCGGGGCGAGACGCGCGGTCGAACGAGGCCCTCGTGAAGAAGCACCTCCAGCCCGGGGACCGCTACGCCCACGCGGACGTGCAGGGCGCACCCAGCGTCGTCGTGAAGGAAGGGTCGGAGGCGGGGGAGGCGACCCTGGACGAGGCGTGCCGGATGGCGGTGGCCTACTCCCGGCTCTGGAAGGCGGGCGCGGGATCCGGGAGTGCCTACTGGGTGACGCCGGAGCAGGTCAGCAAGACCCCCCAGAGCGGCGAGTTCCTTGCGAAGGGAGCCTTCGTCATACGGGGGAAGCGGAACTACCGCCGGAACCTGCCCCTGGAGGCGGGGGTCGGGATGACGGAGTACGATGGGGAGCGGGTCGTCATGGGAGGCCCGCCCGCCGCCGTGGCGGCCCGGTGCGAGGCCTACGTCCTGGTGTCGCCGGGGGCGGAGCCGCGGAAGGCCGTCGCGGAAGCGCTGGGGGAGGCGTGGGGGGTCCCCGCGGAGGACGTCCTGCGGGCCCTCCCGAGCGGGGGGCTCCGGGTGGTGGAGACCGTGCCGGCCTCCCTCTCGGTGCGTCCCGCGTGAATCCGCAATCTTCATATCCACACCCTGGTGTATTCGGAGGTACCATGGGAGCAGGTGCCCGCACGGTGGGGCTCATGGTCGTCCTCATGGGCCTCTTCGCCGTCATCGGATGGCTCCTCGGAGGGTTCTTCTTCGGGGACTGGGTAGCCGGGGCCCTCCTCTTCCTCCTCCTGGCGGGCGCCTTCAACGCAATCTCGTACTTCTTCAGCTCGAGGATCGTCCTCTGGTCGTACCGGGCGAAGATCGTCCAAGAACATGAGGCGCCCCGCCTCTACCGCCTCGTGCGGGAGGTGGCCCAGGAGGCCCAGGCCCCCATGCCCAAGGTGGCCATCATCCCCACCGCCACCCCGAACGCCTTCGCCACGGGACGGAACCCGAAGAACGCCGTCGTCGCCGCGACGGAGGGCATCCTGACCCTCCTCAACGACCGGGAACTCAAGGGGGTCCTCGCCCACGAGATGGGGCACGTCACGAACCGGGACATCCTGGTGATGAGCGTGGCCGCCACCATCGCGGGGGCCATCGCGTTCATGGCCCGCTTCGCCCTGTGGGGCGCGATCTTCGGGCGGGGCCGACGGGGAGGCGGGGCGGACCTGCTCCTCCTGCTCCTCATCGCCATCACCGCCCCCATCGCGGCCATGCTCGTGCAGCTGGCCATCTCCCGGAGCCGGGAGTACAAGGCGGACCGCTCCGGCGCCATCCTCACCCGGGACCCGGAGTCCCTCGCGGACGCCTTGGAGAAGCTGGAGGTGGCCAACCAGCGGCGGCCCCTGAAACACGGGAACCCCGCCTCCGCCTCCCTGTTCATCGTGAACCCCTTCAAGGGGGGCGCCTTCGTCCGAATCTTCTCCACCCACCCGCCCGTCGCGAAGCGGGTGGAGATCCTCCGGCGGATGGCCCGAGAGGGCTGGACCGCCTAGAGGAGGGGCAGGAACCGCTCGATCTCCCACTCGGAGACCTGGGTCCGGTACTCGTCCCACTCCTGGCGCTTGATGTACAGGAAATGGGTGAAGACGTGGGCGCCGAGGGTCTCCCGCATGAGTTCGCTCAGCTCCAGCTCGTCCAGGGCCTCCCCGAGGCTCCCTGGGAGGACGCCGATGTTCAGCTTGCGCCGCT
>CAYFXO010000130.1:0-374 GCA_964347125.1 uncultured Methanomassiliicoccales archaeon
GGTCCGGTTCCCGCCCGGGGGACATCGTCGCCGTCACGGGGGCCCTGGGGCGGGCGGGGTGCGGCTTCCACGCCCTCCAGCAGGACCTGGACCTCCCCGCCGCGGTGCGGGCCCTCGTCCGCCCGACCCCGCGGGTGGTGGAGGGCATCGCCCTTGCGAAGTCCGGGGCCGCCACCGCGATGATGGACATCTCCGACGGCCTCTCCGCCTCCCTCTACCAGATGATGGAGGCGAGCGGGTTCGGGGCGGAGATCGCCTGGGAAAAGGTGCCCGTGGCGGAGGAGGTCACCCGGTTCACCGACCTGGATCCTCAGGAGCTCCCCCTCCACTTCGGCGGGGACTACGAGCTCCTGGTGACCCTGAAGCCGGACGGG
>CAYFXO010000130.1:384-3055 GCA_964347125.1 uncultured Methanomassiliicoccales archaeon
CCGTGCTGGAACAGATGACGGTCCGGCTCACCGTCGAGGGCGAGGCGGCCCGGCTGGAGAACCGGGGCTACGAGCACTTCCGACGACGCGAGTAGGCCGGTCCACCCCCGTTCCCCCCCGTGGCACCCTTTCGCAAACCCTTTTCTATCACCGGGGGGCATCCATTCCCCGTGCCCTCGGGCAAGGTCGCCACCCTGGCGCAACCCCTTGAGGACGGCCGCATCCTGTGCACCGCCTGCGCGCGGTACTGCCGCATCGGGGAGGGGCAGATCGGCTTCTGCGGCGTCCGCGGGGTGCCAGAACTACGACATCTCCCAGCGGCGGAAGGTGGAGGGCACCCGCGTGGAGCCGGGGGACGTGGCGGAGATGGCCCTCGCCCGGGGTTGCCAGGGCCTCGCGTACACCTACAACCAGCCCTCCATCTTCATCGAGTTCGCCCACGACATCGGCGTCATCGCCCGGGAGCGGGGCCTCATCAACATCTTCGTCTCCAACGGGTGGGACACCCCCGACACCGTCCGCCTCATGGGCGACTTCCTGGACGCCATCACCGTGGACTTCAAGGGCTCCGGGGAGCCCCAGTTCATGCGGAAGGTGAGCATGGTCCCGGACCCCCAGGCGATCTTCGACACGATCCTGGAGATGCGGGACAAGACGGACATCCACATCGAGATCACGGACCTCATCGTGCCGGAGGTGGGGGACGACCTGGACGCCGCGCGGAAGCTCTCGAAGTTCGTCCACGATGAGCTGGGGCCCGACGTCCCCATCCACTTCCTGCGGTTCCACCCGGACTACAAGATGATGGACCTCCCCCGCACCCCGGTGGAGACCCTGGAGCGGCACTGCGAGATCGCCCGGGAGGAGGGGCTGCGCTACGTGTACGTGGGGAACGTCCCCGGCCACGAGTGGGAGCACACCTACTGCTGGGGGTGCGGCGCCGTGGCCATCCGGCGGCACGGCTTCGACATCACCGGGTGGAACCTGGACGCGAAGAACCAGTGCGTGCAGTGCGGGTACCAGCTCCCCATCATGGGGCCCCTCGCGGACACCTACAAGGAGAGCCGCTTCGAGTACGTCGTCTAGAGGAGGAGCTCGCCCTTCTCCACGACGGTCTTGCCGTCGATCTCCACGGTGGCGTCCTTCACGATGGCGTCCACGTGGACGTTCGTCTGGATGGTCCCGCCGAAGGAGGCGTTGTCCCCGAAGGACACGTGGACGGTGCCCAGGGACTTCTCGTCCTCCAGGACGTTCCCGATGATGCGGGCCTTCGGGTTCAGGCCGATGCCGAACTCGCCCACAGCCCGGCCGTCCTTCCCGCCCCGGTTCATCATCTGGACCGCCTGCTTCGCCCCGAGGACGCGGGTGGCGTAGCCGTCCTTGATGGTGATCTTCGCGGGGCTGTCGAGGACCTCGAGGAACGCCCCGTCCACCACCAGGGTGCCCTGGGTGGAGCCCTCCCGGGGCGCGATGAAGATCTCCCCCGCGGGGAGGTTCGTCGTCTCCCCCCGCCGGTGGCACAGGCCCGTGTCCTCCGTGATCCAGTTCCGCCGCAGGACGGAGAGGGTGAGGTCCGTGCCGAGCTCTGAGGACAGGTGGACCTCCCGGGCCCCGCGGACCTTCCGCTCCACCCGCTTCATGGTCTTCGCGATCTCCTCGAAGTCCGCCGTCATCCCGCCCTTGCTCATCATCTCCTCCGTGATGCCGGGCATCGTCGCCAGGCGGGTCCCCGCCCGGTTCGCCATGCGGCGGGCGCGGGTGTGGGTGATGGAATAGGTGGTCGCGGCGACGACGACGTCCACCTCCTGCATGAGGGTCGCCACGGGGGCGGGGGGCTCCTCCCCGTGCATCGTCCGGGGGAGCATCCGGGTCAGGAGGGCCTCCGCGCCCGACTCCGCCGCGGCGTCGTAGAGGGCCTCCGCGATGCGCAGGTGGGCCTCGTCCGCGAGCACGAGGACCCGCTCCCCCTTCTTCACCTTGAGACAGGTGCCGATGGCTCGGCGCGCACCTTCCTCCAGCCCCATGCCGACGGGGGAACGCCTCCGAGGGACATAGAGGTTTGGGAGAGACGTCAGGGGATGGTGAGGCGTCCGAGGGCGGCGGCCCGCGTCCGCGCAGGGGCCTCAATCCAGTCAGAGAGAATCTCGGCACCACGCTTATATAAGCACCCGCCCGTCGATGCCAGAGAGGCGGCGGCCGTGTCCACGGTAGGGGATCTCAAGCGCATCCTCGAGGAGCTCAACGCAGCCACGGGCTCCGACTGCTCCGCCGTCGTCTCCCTCAGCGGCATCCCCATCGCGTGGGACGTCCCGGACGAGGTGAACGTGGACCACTTCGCCACCCTCTCCGCCACCCTCCTGGGGGCCTCGGAGGTCGTGTACACGAGCCTGAACAAGCCCGCCCCCGGCCGCGTCATCGTCCCCAGCGGGGACGGGAGCCTCGTGGCCATGTCCATCGGGGACAACGCCCTCCTCGTCGCGGTGAGTAACGCGGACCAGCGGGAGTTCATGGGCGCGGTGGAGGCGGCCGCGAAGCAGATCGTGGGGATCATGAGCCGGGCGCGGACCTAGTCGCCGCCAAGGTTCTTCTCGTGGAGGGACGCTGCCCCGTCGTGCACCCCGAGGAGGTCTACCGCCGGCTCCTCGCGGCATTCGGGCCCCAGGGGCGGTGG
>CAYFXO010000131.1:0-3008 GCA_964347125.1 uncultured Methanomassiliicoccales archaeon
CGTCGAAGGTCCCGCGGGTGTAGGGGTGCTCGGCGTACCGCACCTCCCGGTCCTCTAGCACCGTCCCCAGATCGAGGCCGATGCGTCGCAGTTCGTCCCGGGGCGTCTCCGGGGGCAGGGCCACGAAGAGGTCGATTTCCGCGGGCCACAGGTAGGTGTCCTTCGCCGCGGACCCCACGAGGAGGGGCCGCCCCTGGACCTCCAGCTCCCGCATCCGCCCCTCCACGGCCTCGGTGAGCCGCTCCACGGTGGCCTGCAGCTGCGCGCGTTGCGCGTCCGTGGGTCGCTCGCGGGCGAGCACCTCCTCTTCCAGGGTCACGGGCGTGCGATACCCGCGGGATGATAAAAGAATGCGGGAGGCGGGATGGGGGCACTGGGATTTGAACCCAGATCAGCGGGTTTCCACTACGGCGGGAGCGACCCGCCGCCGGAAGTCAGGGTCCGCGCTCCAGTTACTCATCACCGGAGTCAGCAAACCCGTTGCACGTCATTCCCTTAACTGGAGCCCGCGAGGATGCCGTGTTACCCCATGCCCCCATGGGAGCCTACCGCTTCCGCATCTTCTGCGCTCTCTTCCGCCTCCGCATCTTCTTCTTGCGCCACTTCCAGCGCTGTTGGCCGCGCTTCTTCCAGGCGCGTGAGCTTCGCTTCATCGCGAGTCCTCTGGACCCGGTTCCTAACCTATTGCCCGTTCATGTAGTTTTGCATGGGGAGGGGAGCGGACTCGCCGGGACTTTCGCGACCCTGGACGCCCACGGATGGTCCAGAAGCCCTTTCGAACCCGGGATCACCGGCTTAGAAGGCCGGTGCCCTATCCAGACTAGGCCACGAGTCCGCGGCGCGACCTAGGACCTCCCGCGGTATTAACGTTCGGGTGCCTCTCTCGGGGAGAAGCCCTAATGCGGGTGGACCGCATCCGCCCCCCGTGGCCGCGAAGCTTGACCCCCGGGCGGGCCTCGTCGTGGCCGTCGTCTCCGTCTCGACGGCCTCCATCTTCATCAAGTGGAGCGAGGCCCCCGCCCTGGCCATCGCCGCCTACCGCCTCGGGTTCGCGACCCTCCTGCTCCTCGTCCCGACACTGCTCCTCAACCGCCGCGAGCTCCTGGCCCTCAGCCGCCGGGAGGTCGCCATCCTGTCCCTGGTCGGCGTCGCCCTCGCCTTCCACTTCGCCTTCTGGATCTCGTCCCTGAAGTACACCACCGTCGCGAACTCCGTCATCCTCGTCAGCACCCACCCCATCCTCATCGCCGCCATCTCTCACCGGTACGGCGGGGGCCTCTCCCCCCGCGAGGGGGCGGGCATCGGGGTCGCCCTCGCCGGCATCCTCCTCATCGGGTCCGGAGACCTCACCCTGGACCCCGCGAGCCTCCTCGGGGACGCCCTGGCCCTCCTGGGGATGTTCGCCCTCGCGGCCTACCTCCTCAGCGGCCGGCGCCTCCGCCAGCGCATCGCGGTCCTCCCCTACGCCCTCGTGGTGTACGCCGCCGCCACGGCGGCCCTGTTCGGCGGGAGCCTCGCCCTCGGGGTTCCCCTCTACCCCTACCCCCAGCGGGAGTGGATCCTGTTCCTCGCCCTGGCCATCGTCCCCATGATCCTCGGCCACACCGTCTACAACTGGACCCTCCGCTACGTCTCCGCCCTCCTCGTGTCCATGAGCATCCTGGGGGAGCCCATCCTCTCCTCCGTGCTCGCGGTCGTCCTCCTCAACGAGGTCCCCAGCGCCTGGGTGATCGCCGGTGGCGCCCTCGTCCTCCTGGGCATCTACCTAGTGGCGTCTCGCGGGCGGGGCTAGGGAACCGCTCCCGGATGGACCAACCCTTTTCTGGGTCCGGCGCCTCCCACGCCCCATGGCGGCCCGCCGGTCCTGGATGGACTACGGCATCTACGCGGTCCTCTGCCTCATCTGGGGCAGCACCTGGCTCGCCATCAAGATCGGCTTCGTCGGGGCGCCCCCGTTCCTCTCCGCCGCCCTGCGGTTCGTCATCGCGGCGTCCATCCTCATCCCCCTCACCGTCGCCCTGGGCGCCAAGTGGCCCCGGGGGCGCGTGGAGTGGGCCGTCGTCGTCTTCGTCGGCATCGTCCTGTTCGTCTTCGACTACGCCCTCATCTACTGGGGCGAGGCCAACGGGGTGGAGTCCGCCCTCTCCGCCGTACTCTTCGCCACGATGCCATTCCAGACCCCCATGCTGGCCCACGTCGTCGTCGCCCAGGAGCGCCTCAACGCCCGCCGCGTCGCGGGGATCGCCCTGGGCTTCGGCGGCATCGTCCTCGTGTTCAGCGGGGAGCTGGGCGGCGTGGGCCTGGACAAGGCCCTCCCCATGCTCGCCATCGTCCTCAGCGCGGCCTGCGCCTCCGCCGCCTCCGTCGCCGTGAAGCGTTGGGGCCACGACGCGAGCCCGTACAGCTGGAACGCTGCCGCCATGGCCATCGGGGCGGGGGGTCTCCTCCTCCTCTCGTTCTCCGCGGGGGAGCCCCTCGTCGTCCCCGGCTGGCCCGAGGGCGTCCTGTCCATCCTCTACCTCGCCGTCTTCGGCTCCGTGGTGGCCTTCGTGGGCTACCTCCGACTCCTGAAGACCTTCCCCGTCACCACGATGTCCTTCATCGCGTTCATCACCCCCATCGTCGCCCTCTTCCTGGGCTACGCCCTGGCCGCCGAGACCCTCGACCCTCTGGCGGGGGTGGGCGCCGCCGTCACCCTCGCGGGGATCGTCCTCCACTCCTGGGGCCCCCGGGCCCCCGTCCGGAGCGCCGCGGAGGCCGTCCCGGTGCCCGGCACCCCCGACGGCGACGACGTCTGAGGGCGACGCGCCGGTCCCCCTCCCGGAACGGAGGATTCTTAGCGGGTGAGTCTCATGGTGACGGGAGCACGCCGGCGCCGCCCCTCCTCCCACTATGTCCGCTCCCTGTGTCCGGGACGGGGCCGGACGCCCGCGGCCGCTGGAAGGCGATGTGATGAACGACCTCCCCCGGATGAAGGCAAAGCTGTGCCTCGTCGGCGACTCCTCCGT
>CAYFXO010000132.1:0-2977 GCA_964347125.1 uncultured Methanomassiliicoccales archaeon
CCCTTGCAGAAGCCCAAGTGGATGACGGGGTAGCCCTCGTCGTCGATGGCGATGGCCATGTCGGGGCAGAACTTCCAGCACACGTAGCACTTCGTGCACTTCTCATTGTGGATGACGGGCTTCATGGCCCGCCAGGAGGGCATGGGGACCGTGTCCGTGAGGACGTCCATGAGGGGCAGGGGCGGCAGGTCCTCGTAGGTCTCGGCCTTCGCCATCTTCTCAGCTCCCTTGGACTTGGACACGGTCGTACGCCTCCTGGGCGGCGGCCACGTTGGCCTCGACCTTCGCGGGAACGGACTCGGTGATGCTCTCCAGGATGGAGTCCAGGCCCACCACCCCTGTGGCCTTCGCGAAGGCGCCTAGGATCGCCGTGTTGACGATGGGGGCGGCTTTGCTCCCGAGGCCGTGGCGGATCGCGATGTCCGTGGCGTCCACCGCCGCCAGGCGGGAGGCCACCAGCCCGGTCTCCTCCGGCGCTTTGTCCGTATTCAAGAGGATTAGCCCATCTTCCTTAAGGCCTTCACGCACGTCCACGGTCCCGAGGAGGCTGGGGTCCAAGACGACGACGTAGTCCGGCTCGTACACGCTGGACTTCACCCGGATTGGGCGGTCGTCGAAGCGGGCGTAGGCGGTGACCGGCGCCCCGCGGCGCTCGACGCCGAAGAACGGGAACGCCTGCACGTCCTTGCCTTCCTTGAAGGCGGCCCGGGCGAGCACCTCCGAGGCCACCACCGCCCCCTGGCCCCCGCGGCCGTGGAAGCGGATCTCAATCATAGGGGAACCTCGGTGAGTGGGCGGTGGGGAAAACGTGTGGGCGTCCGCACATGAACCCTCTCTACATATTGTAACCATGTGATAAGCGTTCACTCGCGGCTATCGCCACCGCCTCCCGTTGCGATGCCTACTCGGGACCGGCAAACCTTATTCCCGGGCGGGGGGATGGGCACGGCGGCGAGGGCTATGACCGAGAGGATCGACGAGCTCGTCTCCGTCTGCCAGGACTTCGTGCGGGCCATGGGGAGGACGGAGGTCTCCCTCCTGGCTTTCGGGGACGCCCTGTCGGAGGAGGAATGGAGCGAGGCGCTGGAGCGGGTCCTCCGTTGGATCCAGGAGACGCCGGAGTTGCCGCCGAACTCCTTCACGCGGGAGCTCGCCCGGGAGATCATTGGCCAGATGACGGCGGGGGTCATGCTCCGGGACTACCAGGGGTCCGCCGACACGTACATCCAGTGAGCGGGTTGACTCCGGGGGGCCGGGGACCTCCCGCCCCCTATTCGGTCCCGGTCCGCGGGCGGACCTTCAGCCCGTAGCGGGTGACGCCGTCCTGGTTGTAGATGCGTCGGAACGTCGCGCGGACGGGGCTGCCGATTTCCATGGCTCCCGGGTCGCCGTCCGTGAGCATCGCCGTGAGGCGGGGGCCGTCGTCCAGCTGCACCACCGCGACCCCGTAGGGGCCCGTGGCCGCCTGGAGGGGGGCGAACTCGGAGGGGGCGCCGCCGGCGCCGATGGTCGTGACCGCGTACAGGCTGCCCGTGGGCTCCAGCGGGACGGGCTCGAACTCGGTGGACCCGCAGGGGACGCAGGCCTGGCGGGGCGAGAAGCCCAGGGTCCCGCATTCGACGCATTTCCGTCCCACGAGGCGGTAGCGGGCCTCCGGATGCTCCCCGTACGCGGCGGGGGACACGTAGGCCCCCATGCTCGTGGTGTCCGTCGGGGTCGCCCGCTGGTCCCTGAGGGCCTCGTAGGCCTCGCGACTCAGATAGCGGCGGCGGGACGCGATGTCCCGCGCCATCCCTTCCGGGCCTTTCGGCGGCTGGTCGACGGTGAACGTCGGGGCTCCGGAATCGCCCCCTCCGGCGGGCAGCGAGAACGTCTGACCCTCCACGCACCGGGATAGGGCGTGGACCAGGTTCATGGGTGCCGCCGCGGGGCCCAAGTCCCCCAGGAGATCGGGCAGTTCCGCGGGCTGGTTCTCTGACTCGGAGGAGGACGAAGCCAAGGTCACCCCCGCCTCGTGAGCCAGGAGGAACGCGGCGGCTCCCGCCCCGAGGGCCCGCTCCACCGGGTCGCCTTCGTCGTAGGGTGGGACGTGGGACGCGATGGCCAGGGTCCGTCCGGAATCCGCGGCGCGAGAGAAGGCCTCGCCGAGGAGGCTCTCCCCTGCCTCCAGCAGCTCAACCTCCGGCTCCTCAAGGCCCAGCGCGATGGAGAGGATCTCGGTGTCGAAGCCCTCCGAGGCGGCCACGACCACCTTCGTCACGTCCGTCCCTTCGACGCCCGCGCTCCGCAGGGCCCACCGGGCGGCCTCAACCGCCATGGAGGTCTCGTCCTCGTCGTAGTTGGCCACGCCGATCTCGCGGGCGCCCTCCGAGAGGGCCTCGAAGCCCTCGTCCCCCGCGCGGACGGCGAGGCTGGGCACGTGATACCCCGTCGCCACAATCGCCAATTCCTTCGCCACCGCCGTCACCCCCTCCCGAACCTCACACACCCAGCAGATGAACCGCGCAGCTCGCGCCGGAGCCGCCCACGTTGTGAGCCAGGGCGACCTCGGCCCCATCCACCTGACGTCCCGGGTCGGCCTCCCCGCGCAGCTGGCGGAAGAGCTCATGGACCTGCCCGATGCCCGTGGCCCCCAGGGGGTGGCCCTTGGCCTTCAGCCCGCCGGAGGCGTTCACCGGGACGGTCCCGCCCATGTCGCTCCCCCCGTTCTCCGTGAAGGGGCCCCCCTCGCCTTTCGCGGCGAAGCCAAGGTCCTCCACCGCCAGGATCTCCGCGATGGTGAAGCAGTCGTGGACCTCCGCCACGTCGACGTCCACCGGCTCCAGCCCCGCCGCCTCGAACGCCTGGCGGCCCGCCGCCACCGTGGCGTCCAGGCGGGTGAGGGACTCGCGGTCATGGATCGCCACGTAGTCCGTCCCCGCCCCCGACCCGAGGACCCAGACAGGGGTGCCCGTGAGGGCCTTCCCCCGCCCCTCCG
>CAYFXO010000133.1:0-2582 GCA_964347125.1 uncultured Methanomassiliicoccales archaeon
GCGACGCAGGGCTTCCCCATCCCGCGGGTCACGATGGCGGCGTGGGAGGTCATCCCGCCTCGGCTCGTCAGGACGCCCTGGGCCGCGATGATGCCGTGGACGTCGTCGGGCACCGTCTCCTTCCGGACGAGGATCACGGCCTCTCCCGCCCCGGCCCGGGCCTCGGCCTCGTCCGGGTCGAACACGACCGCGCCCACGGCGGCTCCCGGGGAGGCGTTGAGTCCCGTGGCCAGCACGTCGACCGTGGCGGCCGGGTCGATCTGCTTGTGGAGGAGCCGCTCGATGTCCCGCGGGGAGACGCGTCGCAGCGCCTCGGGCTTATCGATGAGGCCCTCCTCGACCATGTCCGCCGCGATCTTCACGTTCGCCGCGGCCGTGCGCTGGCCCCTGCGGGTCTGGAGGATGTAGAGCCGCCCGCGCTCGATGGTGAACTCCACGTCCTGCATCTCGCGGTAGCGATCCTCCAGGATGTCCCGGACCTCCAGGAGCCCCGCGTGGACCTCGGGCATGGACTCCCTCAGGCGCGCGACCGGGAGGGGCGTGCGGATGCCGCCGACCACGTCCTCGCCCTGGGCGTTCATGAGGTACTCGCCGTAGAGGACGTTCTCCCCCGTCGCGGGGTCGCGGGTGAACAGGACGCCGCTCCCCGAGTCCTCGGAGAGGTTGCCGAACACCATGACCTGGACGTTTACCGCGGTCCCCAGGTCGTGGGGGATCCCCGTCTCGTTGCGGTAGCTCACCGCCCGCGGGTTGTCCCAGGACTCGAACACGGCCCGGATGGACTCGAGGAGCTGGTCCCAGGGGTCTTGCGGGAACGTCTCCCCGTGGTCCTCGATGGCCTTCGCGTAGCGGGCGGCGACCTCCGCCCATCCCTCCGCGGAGAGGGCGATGTCCTCGTCCACCCCCTCCTCGTTCTTCACTGCCTCCAGCTCCCCCTCGAAGGCCTCATCGTCGATGCCCAAGACCACGTGGCCGAACATGTGCAGCAGGCGGCGGTGGCAGTTCTGGGCGAACGCGGGGTTCGTCGCGATGGCGAGGCCCTGGACCACCGCGTCGTTGAGCCCGAGGTTGAGCACGGTGTCCATCATCCCCGGCATCGACACCGCGGCCCCGGACCGGACGGACACGAGGAGGGGGTTCTGGGGGTCCCCGAAGCGCTTCCCCGTGGCCTCCTCCAGGGCCTCGACGTGCTCCCTCACGGCCTCCTCCAGCCCCGGCGGGAACGCCCTCTCCCGGACGTAGTGAAGGCACGCTTCCGTGGTGATCACGAAGCCCGGAGGGACGTTCAGTCCGAGGTTCGTCATCTCGCACAGGTTCGCCCCCTTCCCGCCCAGCAGGTCGCGCATCTCGGCGCGGCCCTCGGAGAACGCGTACACGTGCTGGCCCATGGACCTCCCGTCGGGGGCGATGTTGAGGGGCCGATAAAGAGGTTGCGACCTCATCCCGAGGCGCCGGCGAGGGCGGCGAGCTCCAGCTGGCCCAGGACTACGTAGAGCTGGTGGGCGACGGCCATCCGGGCCTCCACGGGCACATCCTGCTTCCGCAGGGCGGCGAAGAACGCCTCCATGGCGTCTCGCACCTCGTCCACTTGGGCCGCGCGCAGGGTCCCGCGGAACCGGTGGGGGAGGGCCCAGAACCGATCGTGGAGGTGCATCAGGTGGACGTCGACGGCCGCCTCTAGCATCCGCCGGTCGCCCTTGATGTACTGGGTGCTCCCGAGGACGATGAGGGCCTCGGAGAGCCCGCCGAGGGCCAGCTTCGGGATCGAACCCTCCCCGCCCACGAGGTCTTGCACCGCGAGGACCCCGATGGCGCCGATGTCGAAGAGGGTGGCAAGCTCGCTGAGGTCCTTCGCGGTGACCCAACCGCCCACCTCGCTGCGGAAGCCGTGGAACTCGCGGGTGAGGTCGAGGAGGGTGTCCACCCGCTCGCGGACCTCCTGGGGCGTCTTCGCCGGGGCCTTGGCGCGCCACGCGTGCAGCAGGCTCCGGGCCCTCCACAGGTCGTCCGCGGACGCCGACTCGAGGAGGGGGCCCAGTTCCCGGGCCAGGGTCCGCGGGTCCTCCGCCTTCGCCATGGACCCCTCACTCCTCCTCGAAGAGGCCCAGCTCCGCCATCTTCATCTCCCGCCGCATGCGCTCCAGGAACCGGTAGACCACCGCGTGCTCACTCCCCTGGAGGATCATCTCCACCGCCCGGGAGGCGGCGTCCATCTCCACCGGGTCCCCGATGAGGCTCACCGTGGTGCCGTAGATCGAGAGGGCGGCGCCGGAGAGCTCCTCGATGATCCGCCGGGTCTTCCCCCGGGTCCCGATGAGGCGGCCGCGCATCTCCCGCACCCGGTTCGGGCTCTTCCCGACGAAGTCCCGGAGGTCCACGACCTTGAGGTAGGCCATCTCGTCGAACAGCAGGAAGGCGCGCTCCTCGGAGAACCCGCGCCCGATGGCCACGGCGACGTCCCGCGCCTTCAGGGCGAGTATCGGGTCATCCGACTCGGAGTCGTCGATGGTCACTTCCCCGGTGGCGGAGTCCACGTCCAGGCGGATGCCCGTGCGCTCCTCCAGCCGCCGCTTCGTCTCCCC
>CAYFXO010000133.1:2592-2953 GCA_964347125.1 uncultured Methanomassiliicoccales archaeon
GAGGGGCTCCAGCAGCGCGCTGGTGGTGGTCGATCTCCCCTTTGGGTCCTATGAGGACCCCCACCCGGGCCTGGGGGATGCGGGCGTAGTGCATCACACCGCCTCCAGCTTCGCCGTCACATCGTCGTCCGAGGCGTCCACCCCGAGCTTGCGGAAGTAGCGGCACACGTTGCGCACGTCCCGCTCCCGCCACTCCAGGGCCATGGGGTGGTCCAGGGGGACCCCCTGCCCCACGTCGATGACGACCGCCCGGCCCTTCCACATCAGGACGTTGTACTCGCTCAGGTCCGCGTGGACGAGGCCCGATTCCTGGATCCGGAGCATGTTCCTCAAGACGTCGTTGAAGACCCGCTTCGGGCGG
>CAYFXO010000134.1:0-2634 GCA_964347125.1 uncultured Methanomassiliicoccales archaeon
TGGCCATCATGGGGGCCTACAGCGCCCTGCCCATGCTCGCGTGCCGCCTCGCCCAGCTGACCCACGCCCCGAACCTCACGTACATCGCCGGCGGGAGCGGGGCGGTGAACCCCCGCCTGGAGCCCCTTGTCCCGTCGTCCTGCGACGACGCCCTCCTGCGGGCGGAGGCCGTCCTGTCCCTCTCCCAGGTCATCGATCTGGAGGCGCGGCCGGAGATCGACGTGTTCTTCGCCGGCGGCCTGCAGGTGGACGGGCGGGGCAACTGCAACCTCGTCGGGATCGGCCGACCGGGGGAGATGAAGCTTCGCGGGCCCGGGTCCGTGGGCCTCCCGTTCCTCTCCCGGGCGGGGCGCTTCGTCGTGTACACCCAGAGCCACGACGCGAGGACCTTCGTGGAGAAGGTGGACTTCGTCAGCGGCCCCGGGAGGGCGGAAGGCGCGCCCGGCGGCGGGCCCTCCCTCATCGTGACCCCGATGGCGACGATCCAGTTCGCGGGTGGGCGGCCCCACTTGCGCTCCGTCCACCCCGGCCACACCGCGGCGGAAGTGGAGGAGAACACGGGCTTCGCGCTGGTGATCGCCGACGACGTTCCCCGGACGGAGCCGCCCGCCACGCGGGAGATCGACCTCATGCGGGCCATCGACCCCGCCGGCGTCGCCCGCCACTGACCTACGGCACGGCCAGGGCGCGGATCAGGGAGGGGTCCCCCTTCTCCAGCTGCGCGAACCCGTCCTCGAGGTCGTCGAGCCCGTACCGGTGGGTGACCATGGCCTCCACGTCCACCCGCCCGCGGGCCACCAGGTCGATGATGGCCGGGAAGTCCTGGAGGGGACAGCCCAGGGAGCCCATCACCTCGATCTCCCGGAACATGAGGCGGGCGCCGCTGAGGGACACGTCCTTCGTCGTGTAGCCGACGACGACGGCCCGCCCGCCCCAGCGCACCGCGTCGAAGGCCTGGCGGATGGTCTCCGGCCGGCCGATGACCTCCAGGGCCGCGTCCGCCCCGCCGTCCGTCATCCCGCGGACGGCCTTCGCCACGTCCTCCGTCTCCCCCGCGTTGAGGGTCTCCGCGGCGCCGAACCGCCGGGCCGCCTCCAGCTTCTCGTCGAAGAGGTCGATGGCGATGACGTGGGCGCCCAGGGCGGCGGCCAGCTGGACCCCAGCCATCCCGATGCCGCCGCAGCCGAAGATGGCCACGGTCTCCCCCGGCTTCACCCGCGCGCGGTTCACCAGGGCGTGGTACGGCGTGGAGACGGACTCGGAGATGAGGGCGCCCTCCACGAGGGGGACGCCTTCGGGGAGGGGGAAGGTGACGTTCGCGGGGACCGCGATGGACTCCGCGAAACCGCCGTCGATGTGGCTCCCCACGAAGGTGAGGCGGGCGCACAGGGTCCCTCGGCCCAACCGGCACATCTTGCAGTGGCCGCAGTTGTACACGGGCGGGATGATGACCCGGTCGCCCTCGGCGACCCCGGAGACCGCGTCGCCCACCGCCTCCACGGTGCCGCTGATCTCGTGGCCGAGGACCAAGGGCGGCTTCTTGAAGGTGGGCACGCCGTGGAGGAAATGGAGGTCCGTGTGGCACAGCCCGCAGGCGGCGACCCTCACCAGGGCGTCGGCCCCGCCCACGTCCGGCTCCGGCACGTCCTCGAGCTTCAGGCCCACGTCCTTGCCGTGGAATCGGACCGCCTTCATCGACCCACTCCGGCGTCGGATGTCCGCGTCGGCATTTATGACTTCCCGCCCCGCCTGCGGTCCCATCGGAGACGGTTCAGGCCGCCTGGCGGGTCTGGACCCGCTGGTGCCCGAGGATGCACGCGCCGATGGCCCCCGCGTACGTCGACTGCTCCGAGACGTTCAGCTTGACCCCGAGGCGGTCCTCCAAGGCCTTCACCATGCCGGCGTTCCCGGAGACCCCGCCCGTCAGGGTGACCTCCTCCTCCACCCCGACCTGCCGCACGAGGGTCACGATGCGGTCCGCGATGGAGTACAGTGCCCCCATGGCGATGTCCTCCGGCTTTTTCCCGAGGGTCACGTGGTTGATGATCTCCGACTCCGCCAGGACGGCGCAGATGCTGGAGATGGGCTGGGGGTCCTCCGAGCGCAGGGACAGCGGCCCCAGCTCCATGAGGTCGATCTCCAGGGCCTTCCCCACGCGCTCCAGGAACCGCCCCGCCCCCGCGGCGCACCGGTTGTTCATCATGAACTTCCGGACCTTCCCCCCCGTCTCGACGCGGATCGCCCGGGAGTTCTGGGCCCCCACGTCCAGGACGCAGTGGGTCTTGGGGAAGAGGAAATGGGCCCCGCGGCCGTGGCACGTAATCTCGGTGATCTGGATGTCCCGCCCGGGGAACTGGTACCGCCCGTAGCCCGAGGCCGCGAGGTAGTCCACGTCGGCCCGGTCCGCGCCCGCTTCCACGAGCACCGCCTCGAAGGCCTCCACGGACGCCTGCTCCAGGAAGGCCCCTGTGGGCCTCAGAGCCGTCGCGACCACCCGCTCGCCGTCCTCCATGACGGCCGCCTTGCAGGTCCCGGCGCCCACGTCCACGCCCACGGTCAAGGTCATCTCAGCGCCCCCCCTTCTTCGGCGGCTCGATCGTCACCGCCTCTCGGACGAGGTCCCCCCGCCCCTGC
>CAYFXO010000134.1:2648-2934 GCA_964347125.1 uncultured Methanomassiliicoccales archaeon
AGGCGGCCCGCTCCATGGCGAAGATGGACGCCCCCAGGGCGCCCATGTAGTGGGACATCTCGCTCGCGTTGATCTTCATCTCGAGGCGCTCCTCGAGGGCGGCCACCATGCCGGAGTTGCGGGAGACCCCGCCGGTGAAGGTGATCTCCTCCTCCAGCCCCACCCGCCGCAGGAGGGACACGCTCCGCCCCGCGATGGCGTTGTGGACCCCCATGAGGATGTCCTCCCGGTGCTTCCCCCGGGCCAGGTGGGACACGATCTCCGACTCCACGAAGACGGTGCACAC
>CAYFXO010000135.1:0-2907 GCA_964347125.1 uncultured Methanomassiliicoccales archaeon
CAGGGAGCAGGCGGCCACCAGGCGGCGGTTGTCCCACCGGTCGATGAGGTAGGCCCCGGGGAGCTGGACGAGGATCGCGGTGAAGAGGAGGGCGGAGATGAGGGCCCCGAGAGCGGCGTTCCCCACCCCCATGGACGCGGCGAGCTCCGGGAACACGGGGGCGGGGGCGATGATGTAGGCGTTGAGGGCGACGATGGTCACCCACGCCAGGGCGAAGAAGGGGCCCCGTCGCGGCCCGGCAGGCATGTGCCCGGAATGGGGGCGGGGCTTAAAGGGGCGGCCGATTCCGCCGTGGACGCTACTTGGCGCCCCGCGGGGCCTCGACCCCCGCGCCGCGCACGATGTCCCAGAACTCCTCGTCGCTCACCCCGCGCCGCTTCTCCTCTCGTTCGCGGTACTGGGTGATGAACGCCGCCTGCTCGGCCTTGGTGCGCGTCTCCGCCGTCTCCTTGATGCCGTTCACGATCTCCATCAGGGTGTCCTTGGGGAGGTCCGCGATACCCGCCCGCTCCAGCTTCTCGATAACCGCCGCTGCGCCGGTGTGCTTCCCGAAGATGAAGCGTCGGGAGCGGCCGATGGTCTCGGGCTGGATGGGCTCGTAGGTCCCCGTGTGCTTGATCACCCCGTGGGCGTGGATGCCGGACTCGTGGGAGAAGGCGTTGTAGCCCACCAGGGGCTTGTTCACCGCCACGGGGATGCCGCTGAGCTCCTCCACCTTGCGGGAGAGCTCGTAGAGGCGGGAGACGTCGATCCCCGTGTCGTAGCCGTAGAGGGCCTCCAGGATCATCACCAGCTCCTCGAAGGAGGCGTTCCCGCTCCGCTCCCCCAGGGAGTTCACGCAGGTGTGGGGGACCTCGACGCCGCTCTCCACCGCGGCCAGGGAGTTGGCCACCGCGAGGCCAAAGTCGTTGTGGCAGTGGACGCTGAGCTGCACGGGCTTGAGGAAGTCCTTCACCTGCTCCAGCCGCCACTTCATGGCCCCTGGCGTCATCACTCCGACGGTGTGGTAGAGGCCCGCGCGTTCCGCCCCCGCCTCGATACAGCCGTTGTAGAGGCGCTCCACGAAGTCCAGGTCCGCGCGGACGGTGTCCTCCGTGACGAAGGCCACCGGCATCCCGTGGTCCCTCGCGTACTCCACCATCTCCGTGGCGATGTCGTAGACCTGGTCCTTCGTCATCTGGAGCTTGTGTTTCAGGTGGACGTTGGAGGCGGCGACGAAGATGCTGATCTCGTCGGTGTCGCAGTCGATGACGGCGTCCACGTCGCCCTTCACGGTGCGGGCGGCGCCGTTGATCCGCATCTTGAGGCCCTGCTTCGCGATGAGGGAGACGGCCTTCTTCTCCTCGTCGGAGACCACGGGGATGCCCACGTCGGCGATGTGGACCCCCATCTCGTCCATCAGCAAGGCGATCTCCAGCTTCTCCTCGGGGGTGAAATGGACGCCGGGGGTCTGCTCCCCGTCCCGGAGGGTCTCCTCCCAGATGTACACCTTCTCCGGCAGGACCTTCGTGAGCCCTTCCTCGATCGCCCAATTGTGGACCAGGCCTTTCTCCATCCAGACCGCCTCCCCAGTCGGTGCGGCCGAACGCCGGTTCGCTATTAAACGTTCGTGAGGGCGGGGTGGGGCACTATGTCGGCAACCCCTTCTTCAGGATGTCCTCCGCGATGATGAGCCGCTGGATCTCCGACGTCCCCTCGAAGATCTCCGTGACCCGCTGGTCCCGGTACATCCGCTCCACCGCATATTCCTTGGAGTAGCCGTAGCCGCCGTGGATCTGCAGGGCCTCGTTCACCACCCGGCGAGACATCTCGGAGCAGAACAGCTTCACGATGGCGGAGTCCCGCGAGACCCGCTCGCCCTCGTCCATCCGGAACGCCAGGTCGTACACCATCAGCCGCGCGGCGTGGATGTCCACGGCCATGTCCGCGATCTTGAACTGGATGGCCTGCTTCTCCGCGATGGGGCCCCCGAAGGCCTCCCGCTCCTTCGCGTAGTCCACCGCGAGGCGCATGGCCTCCAAGGCGCCGCCGACGCACCCGGCGCCCAGGGTCATCCGCCCGCTGTCCAAGGTCGCCATGGCCACCTTGAACCCGTTCCCCGCGCCGCCCAGGACGTTCTCCTCCGGGATGATGCAGTCGTCGAAGTTCAGCTCCGTGGACGACGTCGCCCGGATGCCCATCTTGTCGAACTTCTGGCCCACGGAGTAGCCCTCGAAGTCCTTCTCCACCATGAAGGCGGTGATGCCGCCGCGGGCCCCCTTCTCCGGGTCCGTGATCGCGATGACGACGACGACGTCCGCCTCCGCCCCGTTGGTAATCCAGGTCTTCGTCCCGTTGAGGATCCACTCGTCCCCCATCTTCACCGCGTAGGCGCGTATGTTCGCGGCGTCGCTCCCCGCCCACGGCTCCGTCAGGGCGAAGGCCCCGAGCCACTCCCCGGAGGCGAGCTTCTTCCCGATGCGCTCCTTCTGGTCGTTGGACCCGAAGTGGGCGAGGGGCAGGGCGCAGAGGGACGTGTGGGCCCCCATGATGGTCGCGTGGGACATGCACGCCTTCGCCAGCTCCTCCACGACGAGGCAGTACCCGACGTAGCCCGCGCCGACGCCCCCCATCTCCACGGGGACGGGCACGCCGAACAGGCCCAGCTCCGCCATCTGCTGGATGGTGTCCTTCGGGAACCGCGACTCCTTGTCGATCTCCTCCGCGATGGGGGCGACCTCCTTCTGGGCGAACTCCCGCACCATCTTCCGGAGCATCTCGTGCTCTTCCGTGAACGCGAAGGGCATGGCCTCACTTCCCCTGGAACTCGGGCTGGCGCTTCTCCACGAACGCCATGATGCCCTCGAGGAGGTCCTCCGTCATGCTCACTTCCTTCACCAGCTGGGCCTCGAACTCGAAGGCCTTCTC
>CAYFXO010000136.1:0-2852 GCA_964347125.1 uncultured Methanomassiliicoccales archaeon
TCATCGAGCCCGCCACCGAGACCCGGCGGCCCACGGGCGCCCGCCTCCACCTCGAACCGGGACACAACCACCTCGTCCTGGAGCGGGGGACGGAGGGCTCATACTCCGCGTTCCGGGACATCGTGACCACCACGCCGGGGCTCTGCCTCACGACGACCTACCCCCAGAAGCTGGCGCGGCGGTACGGGCTGGAGAGGACCCCCATGGTCTGGCTCACGTCCCTCCGCGCGGGGGAGATGGCCCTGAAGCCCACGGACCTGGAGTTCGAGGTCTACCAGACCGTGGCGCGGTTCGTGCGGGAGAACCAGAACACGGCCATCCTCGTGGACGACCTGGAGTACCTGTGCCGGGTCAACGGGTTCCCCCAGTCCGCGGACTTCCTGAAGCGGCTGGCGGACGTCACCTCCGCGAGCGGCTCCACCCTCCTGGCGTCCCTCGACCCCCAGGCCTTCACGGACGCCCAGCTCGCCACTCTCCAGCAGAGCTTCGACCGGGACGCCACGTACATCGTTCCCACGCTGAAGGGGGTGGAGTCCCTCCCGCCCATCGGCCCGGGGGAGAGCGTCCTGCTCCTGACGGACGCGGGGGCGGCCTACGACCTGGTGTACCGCCTCCCCACAGAGGACCGGGTTCTGGCCATCACGGGGACGTTCCCTGGGAAGGTGAAGGACAGGCACGGGCTCCTGGACGTCCAGTTCCTGTGGATCTCCGACGTGGGGTCGAAGGACTACGACTCCGTGGCCCCGCGGGAGCTGGACCTCAAGGGCGCCGCGGCTGTCATGGCGTTCCTCGAGGGCGGGCCGGGGACCGTGGTCGTGGACGGCCTGGAGCACCTCCTCTCCGTCCGAGGCTTCATCCCGACCCTGGACTTCGTGAAGAAGGTCTCGGACGCCGCGGCGCGGGCGGGGGCGATCCTCGTCGTGGCCCTGGACCCGAGGGCGGTGGACCCCGCGGACCTGGCGGTGTTCCGGAAGCGCTTCGACCACGTGGCGGAGTGACTACTTCTCCTCCCGCAGGATCTCCCAGAGCTTCTCCTGGAAGTCGAACTGGGACTCCACCAGCCGGCGCATGAAGTTGACGACCTGCCCGTGGGGGTCGAGGCCGTTCTGCTTGCAGTAGTCCCGATAGCGCTGCAGGAGGTCCGCGTCCACCCGTATGTTGAACTGCAGGACCTCCCGCTCCTCGGCCATCCAGGGTTCGGAATCGGGAGAGGCTATTTCTACCTTTCTTCCCGCTCCGTCTCCCGGGCTACTTTCCGTAGCATTCTTAACGATATCTACGAACTGTTATATACGGTGGTCTCATTACCGATAGTGAGAGCACCCAAGGAGGGGTAGGGAACGACGGCTCTGGCGACGCCGGATTTCGCCATCCTTGAGGCCTTGGACGAGGGCGTCCTCCAGTTCGATCGGCGGGAGGAGCTGTTCCCCTTCCTCGTGGCCGGGGGCTACCGCACCGAGGATCTCTGGGCGACCATGGACGCCGTGAACCGCCTCACGACCCTCTCCAGCGTGCCGCCGGAGTACCGGGAGCGACTCATCCACGCGAAGAACCTGACGACCCTGCTCACGGTCCTCATCGACGACGTGGCGGACCGGACCCGAGACCGGGCGCTCTTCCAGGACCTCGTCCGGATCCTCCAGCGCTCCGACGACGACTTCACCACCTTCGTCCCCGCCCACGTGGACGCCATCCTGGCCTCCCGGGTGTGGGAGGAGGTCCTCACGATCCTGGAGGACGCCCCCCGCTACCGCGACTTCCTGGACCTGTGGCTCTTCGACATGGCGGAGCTCGTCCAGTGCCAGCGGTACAACCTCATCATCAACGAGCGGCCGGAGCTGGCGAACACCGCGGAGTACCTGGTGTACGGGACGCACAACTTCAACGTGAAGCCCCACATGACCATGGACCTCATGTTCTCCCCCGGCTTCCGGAGGGTGGACCTGGCGAACTTCCGGCGGGCGCAGCAGCACGTCCAGATCGCCATCCAGCTGGTGAACGACAAGTACACCCTCGACCGGGAGCTGGACCAGGAGGGCTCCATCGCGTCCTACCCCATCTTGTGGTGCCTCGAGGAGGCGGACGTGAGCGTCGCCCACCTCCGCATGGGGGGCCTGAGCACCGCCGTCCGCCGGCTGTCGTCAAACGCCGTGGAGGCGATGCGGCGCCACCACCTCCAGGAAGCCGCCCGGTTCCTGCGGGGCGTGCAGTCCTTCGACGTTCCTCGGTTCTTCAACGCCCTGGCGAGCATCGAGGACCAGTACCGCCGGGCCAGAGGACGGATCTGAGGATGACCCGACTCCTGCTCTGAGGAGAGCAAGGCCCTGGGGCGCCCGGGTCGCGACCCCCCGCGGCCCGCGCCCCCTTTTCTTTCCCCCGGAGGGCCGGCGCCTCCTGCGGAAAGCTCAATAGCCCCGCCCGCCATCCCCGGGGGAGGCCCATGACCATCTGCCCCATCGACTTCCGCTACGGGCGCGCGGAGATGAAGGCCCTGTTCTCCGAGGAGGAGAAGCTGCGGCAGATGCTGTGGGTCGAGGCGGCCCTGGCCCGCGCCCACGCGGCGGTGGGGAACATCCCGAAGGAGGCGGCGGACGCGATCTCCCGCGCGGCGAAGGGCGGGGAGGTCACTGTGGCCCGGGTGAACGAGATCGAGGCCCGCATCTCCCACGACGTCATGGCCATCGTGACCGCCCTCTCGGAGGCGTCCGGGGACGCGGGGCGGTACGTCCACCTGGGGGCGACGAGCAACGACATCACGGACACGGCCACCGCGCTGCAGATCCGGAAGTCCCTCGATCTGCTGGAGGACAGCCTGAAGGGGCTGCGGGAGGCCCTCCTGGACCTGGCGGAGC
>CAYFXO010000137.1:0-2827 GCA_964347125.1 uncultured Methanomassiliicoccales archaeon
TGCCCGAGCCCAGGAAGGAGACGAGCTGGCCGGCCCAGATCAGGGTGAAGGCCCGCATCCCCGCCGGTCGGGAGGCCGTGGCCGCCTCGTCCGTCCCCGGCTCCGCCATGCGGGGCGGGATGCGGACGGCGGCTCTTTTAGGCTTCCGTTCTTAGGGGGCGGCTCGAAAAGGTTTTAGACACCTGACTCATTGGCACGAGTCCGCGCGAGCGTAGTGTAGTCTGGTTATCACTTGAGCTTGCCAAGCTCATAACCCGGGTTCAAATCCCGGCGCTCGCATTCGTCGTCTCTCTCGGGAGGCGCGAGATTCCCGTCGCTTGCCCACAGGCGGTTTGAGGACCGCATCCAACCCTTGACAGCCGCCCTCAAATAGAGACCGCCTCTCCGCCGCCTCAGCGTATCCACAGGTGAGATGGAAATGAGAACGAGCGTATTGTTGGGCCTCAGCTTGGCCGTGGTCGCCTCCTTCATGCTGGCGACCTCGGTACAAGCCGCGCCTACATGGGACAAGAACCCGGCGGCCTTCAAGCATGGGCTCGCCGTGGAGATAGACGGCGAGTACTACTGGTTCAAGGGCCCTGGGAGCGTGCAGGGCATCGTCGACGTGCCCGGCCACACGTGGGTGCAGGCCGGTGAGAACCAGATCGTCGGGAAGCACTACAACGTCGGGCCGTGGATGGCCCCCGCGGGAGCGCCCTGGTGGGCGACCGGTGAACCGTGGGGCGTCCAGCTCTTCCAGGTGCACGGGATCATCGACGTCCCGCCGGCGGAGCTGTCGACCAAGAAGGCCGAGATGTACAAGGCGCAGGGCTACGTCCACTTCCACGAGTTCCTGGACGCCAACGGCGTCGAGTCGGAGGAGTGGGTGGTCTACCTCAAGCACGTCGCCCTGTCATCCTTCGACTTCGACGGAGGCCCCATGCCCGCCGCGGGACACCTCGTCTCGCCGGGCGTCGACTACGAGTTCATGCCGAACTGGTAGTCCCCCCGCCTCCCCGTCGACATCCCCTCAACCCCTTCCCCCCTTTTTCTCATCCCTCCCCTCGCGGAGCGGAGGCCCTCGGATGCTCCTGTTATCACCCGCGGTTCTCAGGAATCAACCCTTAAGTAAACGGCGCCGGAATCGTCCAGTGTCGGGTTCGTCTCCCTTGTGATTTAGCATGATGAAGACCACGTCTCTCGCGCAGCGAGAGTCCTCCCCATTCACGCCCTCCCTACCGGCGGAGAAGAAGACCCGCACCAAGAAGAAGAAGGACTCCCCCACCCTTTCCCTGGACGACTCCGGCGGGGGCCTCCTCCAACTGAAGCTTGGTCGGGCCGCCCACACCTACGGCCTCGTGGCCGCCTTCGCTCTCCTCGCCAACGCCTTCTTCGTGTACTGGGTCAACGCTTTCGGCACGAGCCTCCCGCTCCCCGTCGCCCTCGACGTCATCCTTTGGCTCCTGCCCCTCGTTGTCGGGGGCGTCATGGCGGCCCACGCCATCGACATCAAGTGGACCCCCTTCTACACCCGCCACAAGAGCCGCCACTTCGCCCTGTCCGTCGCCGCCTTCGTCGTCGCCATGGTGGGCCTCGTCCTCACCCTCCTTCTCGTGACTGAGTGGGTATCGTTCGGCCCCGGCCTCGACCAGATCATGTACCCCTACTCGGTCACCGCCATGGCCCTCGCCCTGGTGTCCATGGCGAGCACCTGGTCCGGCCACGGCGTCAGGAAGATGCTGAGCCTTCTCGCCGCCATCGCCATCCCCCTCCTCCTGTCGGTCGCCGCCTTCGCGGGGATGGTCCCCACGACCCCCGGCCACAGCGTCCTGGCCATGCTCCTCTACTTCGGCGGCGCCCTCGCCGCGGAGATCAGCGGCTCCATGCTCCACATCATCGCGTCCTCCACCACCCCCGTCCAGCGGGAGATCCTCCGGGGCAGTGAGGAGAAGCTCCTCCAGCTCCAGCAGCGGGTGAAGGAGGCGGCGAAGGCCCTGGAGTACAAGCAGAAAGGCCTCTTCGAGATGGAGGCCATCGTGGAGTCGGAGCGGTCGGAGCTGGAGACGGAGAGCGCCCGCGTCGCGGAGCTCCGCCGGGACGCCCTCCAGCTCGAGACCCAGGCGGAGGCCGAACTCCAGCGGGCCCAGAACCTCGAGGAGGACGTCGCCCGAAGGGAGGCCGAGATGGACGCCACGAAGGAGGAGTACATCCGCCGCCACAAGCGCCTCAGCCGCTCCCAGGACGAGGTCGAGAAGCTCCGGAAGGCCCTGGGGGACCACGAGAAGGACCTGGCGGAGCGGGAGAAGACCATCAAGCGCGGGGAGATCGATTTCGAGAGCGCGCAGCGCCACATCAAGACCCGGCTGAAAGAGACGGAGGAGCGGGAGACCCGCCTCGCGGACCGCGAGGAGGAGCTGGAGGCGAAGAATAAGGCGCTGCTCCAGGGGGAGAAGGACCTCCAGCTGAGGGCGTCGGAGCTGGAGACGAAGTTCCAGGAGGCGGAGGCGACCCGGACCGCCGAGGAGGACGGACAGGTGAAGGACCTCCAGGCCCGGGAGGGCCGCAACCTCGAGAAGGAGCGGGCCCTGGGCGAGCAGGAGGTCGAGTTGCAGTCCATGCAGTCGGAGCTGGAGCGGATGTCGGAGGACGCCAAGCAGCTCCAGGCCACCCTCGAGAAAGAGCGGAAGCGGATCCTGAAGAAGGACTCCGAGCTCGTCTCGCGGGAGAAGGACGTCTTCGACAAGGAGGAAGGGCTGAAGGCCCGCGCCGCGACCCTCGCCGACCAGGAGAAGACCCTCCAGTCCGCGGAGGCCAAGGTCGCGGAGTCGGAGAAGGAGTACAGCGCCCT
>CAYFXO010000138.1:0-2280 GCA_964347125.1 uncultured Methanomassiliicoccales archaeon
ACTCGTCCCCGTCCCGCTTCGCGGTGGTCGCGAGGGCGGAGGGGTCCGAGCCCGCATTGGGCTCTGAGAGGGCGAAGGCCCCCGTCCACTCCCCCGAGGCGAGCTTCGGGAGGTAGTTCTCTTTCGCCGCGTCGGTGCCGAAGTTCAGAATCGGCGGGACGGCTAGGGACGTGGAGGCCGTGTGGATCGTCGCGGTGGACGCGCAGACGCGGGCGAGCTCCTCGGCCATAATCATGAAGGAGACGGCGTCGATGAGGGCGCCCCCGTACGCTTCCGGGGTGGTGACGCTCATCATCCCGAGCTTCGCCATCTTCCGGATGGACTCCTTCGGGTAGCGTTCCTCCGCGTCGATCTCCTGGGCGATGGGGGCGAGCTCCTTCTCCGCGAACTCCCGGGTAGTCTGGCGGACGAGCCTCTGCTCCTCGGTGAGGTCGAAGCGCATCTTTGGCACGAACGGAGGCCCGCTATTTAAGCGGCCCAGCGGCGGGCCCCTTCGCGGAACCGCTTTAAGCCTCTCCCACCTTCCCAGCGCCGATGATTCAGGAGCGGGTGGACGGGCTCCTGAGCCGGATGGCGACGGAGCCCCAGTTCACGAGCCAGGGACGCACCCTGTTCGTGGACCTGGCCCGGGAGGACATCAGCACCGCGTACGCCCCCCGCAAGGTCGTGGACGCCTTCCTGGGAGGCCGCGGCGTGAACATGTTCTACCTCGCGAACCTCCTGGACCCAACTCTCGAGCCCCTGGACCCGCAAGTCCCCATCATCTACGGCGCGGGCCTGGCCACCGGCATCATCCCCAGCGCCTCCCGCGGGAACCTCACCTCCTGGTCCCCCGACAGCCGCATCCTCATGGACTCGAACGCGGGGGACTACTTCCCCTCGTTCCTGAAGCTCAACGGCATCGACCACTTGGTCCTCCACGGGAAGGCGGACCGCCCCACGCTCCTGTACATCCACGAGGGCGAGGTCCAATTCCGGGACGCCTCGTCCTACTGGGGCCTGGACAACGTCGACACCCGCGCCCGCGTCGAGGAGGAATTCGACGGCCGTTGGGGCGCCGACCTGGCGATGGTGAACATCACCCGGGCGGGGGAGAACGGCGCCCTCACCGCCGGGGTCATGGCGGGGCCGAAGTCCATCCACGCCCGCGGGGGCACGGGGGCGAAGATGGGCTCCCTGCACCTGAAGGCCATGGTCGCCAACGGCCTCCAAAGGATGCGGTACGCCGCCCCCGAGAAGGTCCCGCCGAAGAACAAGGAGATCGCCGCCCAGTTCATGGGCACCGGCGTGGGGAAGATCCTCCACAAGATGGGCACCCCGTTCCTCTACAAGCCCTCCCGCATGATCTGGGCCATGGGGACGAAGAACAACCAGGAGACCACCTGGGTCCCCGAGCTGGACGCGCACACCTACGGCGACCTCCGCTCCGGGATGACGGGCTGCTTCCGGTGTCCTGTGAACTGCCGCCCCCTGAACGACACGACCTCCGTCCTCCCCCAGGACCCGGAGCTGCAGGCCCTCGTGGAGCACGTGAACCGCCTGGGCCACGACGGGGAGCGATACCTGGCGGGGGACGGCCCCGAGTACGTGACCGTGGGCAAGTTCGGCCCGAACATCGGCATGAAGACGCCGCAGGTCGTCATGTACCTGAACAACATGTGCAACGACCTGGGGCTGGACACCTCCGGGACGGGCGGCTGTCTGGGCTGGGCCATGGAACTCTACCAGCGGGGGCTCCTCACCGCGGACGACACCGGCGGCCTCGACCTGCGCTGGGGGAACGCGGAGGCCGTCGCCGAGCTCCTGTTCCTCACGGCCGCCAACGAGGGCTTCGGGCGGGCCATCGCGGCGGGGAGCAACGCCGTGGAGCGGGGCTTCTACCCGGAGGAGGCCCTGCGGTACCGGATGTCCGTGAAGCGCACGATGCAGTCCGACCCCCACGACTCCCGGATCCTGAAGGCCTTCGCCCTCGGGCTCGCGGTGGCGACGCGGGGCTTCGACCACCTGCGGAACCGCGTGACGCTGGAGATCAACACCCGCATCAACGACGACCCCGCGTACAAAGCGAGCCTTTACGGGGGGCCCGTGAGCGGGGACCCGACCTCGTACGATGGCAAGGAGCTCGCGGTAAAGATGTGTGAAGAGGTGTTCGCGGTGGGGGACGCGGTGGGGATGTGCCGCTTCACGACGAAACTGTTCAACTCCCCGAACCTCCCCGGGTATGCGGAGTTCAGCGCGCAAATCGAGAACGCCCTAGGCCTCCATTACGATTCCCGCCAC
>CAYFXO010000138.1:2394-2816 GCA_964347125.1 uncultured Methanomassiliicoccales archaeon
GGACCGGTTCTACCGGCTCTGCCGCCTGAACCAGGAGGGCGTGCCGACCCTGGAGTGGCGGGAGGAGCTGAACCACCTCGTGTTCGACTACAACGTCACGGTCCGGATCCCCCGCGTGATCCTCCCCATCGAGGAGGGGGCGCTGACCATTACCCGCCCCGTCTCCAACGTCGGGGGGCTCCTGGAGGCCCTGGTGGCCCGCTATCCCGACCTGAAGGCCGTGCTGGAGGACGACGACTCGCTGGTGAACGTCGCAGTCAATGAGGAGATGTTCGTCCACGACGTGAAGCGCGTCCCGCTGAAGGATGGGGACCGGGTGGAGCTCCTCCAGACAATCTCCGGCGGATGCCCCCCCCTACGCGGGGAGCACCCAGGCCGTGTAGTAGAAGTAGATGAGGTAGACGCCCACGATGAGGAGGGCG
>CAYFXO010000139.1:0-2795 GCA_964347125.1 uncultured Methanomassiliicoccales archaeon
GGTTCCTCGTGGCCCTCCCCGTGGCCATGGGCGGCCTCTGGCTCACGGCGACCACCGCAAACCCCGTCCCGCAGAACATCGGGGACGAGGTGGCCATCGCCTACCAGCTCCCCCTCCTCTACGAGGGGCTCATGCTGTTCTTCCCCCTCCCGGAGGACGTCCTCTTCCATCCCCTCGCCTTCGCGGGGTGGGTCGGCCTCTTCGTCACCGCCCTGAACCTCCTCCCCGCCGGGCAGCTGGACGGGGGCCACGTGGCCCGGGCCGTCCTCGGCGAGCGGGCCCGCTACCTCTCCTACGGCGCCCTCCTCACCATGATCTTCCTGGGCCTCTTCTTCCCCGGCTGGATCATCATCGCCCTCATCATCATCTTCCTCGGGGCCCGCCACCCGCCGCCCCTGAACGACCTCACGGACCTGGACAGCGCCCGGAAGGGGGCCGGCGCGGTGGCCGCCGTCATCATGATCCTGTGCTTCGTCCCCTTCCCCGCCCTCCAAGTGGTCCCATCCTACACCTACGAATTCGTGGACCCGTCCGACCTCACGATCCTGGGGACCGTCCCCCTGGACGGGACGGCGGGGGCCAACAGCACCTACACGTTCCTCCTGAACAACACGGGGAACGCCCGCACCGCCGTGAACATCACGACGGACGTCCCCCGCCAGATGCTGCGGGACGGGTGGAACGCCTGGTTCAGTACCGGAGGCGCCAACTTCAGTGAAGAGATCCTCGTGGTCCTCAACAGCTCCGAGAGCGCCAGCGTGGACCTGCGGGTCTGGGTGCCGGCCGCCGCGACGCCCGACCTGTACGAGGTCATGGTCGTCGGCGCCATCGAGACGGGAGGCGGCCAGGGCACCTCCCGCGAGTTCACCCTCCAGGTTGACGTTCAGTAGGCCCGGAAGACGCAGAAGTGCCGGGTCAGCGACTTGTGGACGCGGAGGGCGTACGCCTCCTCGAACGTCCAGCCCTCCCCCGCAAGGGAGGCGTAGTCCTTCTCCGGGAACACCATGGCCAGCCGCCCGCCCGGCTTCAGCGCCTCCGCGCAGGCCACGAACGCCCGCTCGTAGAGGGACCCGATGGACTCCCCCGCGGTCGTGGCGGACCGGCCGTAGGGCGGGTCGGTGGCGATGGCGTCCAGGGGGCCCGCCTGGGACGGGAACCCGCTGACGTCGGCCTCAAAGACCTCGGCCGGCGCCTTCTGATGCGCCATCTCCCCCTTGCATCGACGGACCATGGCCTCGTCCAGGTCGCTTCCGCTGGCCACGGCCCCCAGGAGGGCCGCCTCGAGGACCACCCCGCCGGTGCCGCAGAAGGGGTCGTGGAACCGCCCGCCGCGGGGGACCCGCGTGAGGTTCACCAGCGCCCGCGCGAGGCGGGGATGGAGTGACACGGGGAGGGGGTGCAACCGCTCCTCGGGCCGGCGGGCCTCGTAGGCCTCCCGCTCGACGCGGTGGACGACCTCTGTGAGGTAGGAGGGGTCACCTTGGATGAGTCGGAAGCGGTGCTGGGGCCTGGCCAGGTCCACCCGGCCCGTGGTGGCCAGGACCGCCCCCAGGTCGGCCTCGAGGTCGGGATCGCGGCCGGAGCCCTGCGAGAACGTGGGGGTGACCGCCCGCACGGAGAAGGTCTCTTCTTGCAGATCGACGTCCCGGGCCGCCCGGAGGATCTCCTTGAGCGACCCCTCGGCGAGGACGCGGTTCACGGAGCGGGCGAGGGCCACGCGGCTCCCCAAGACCTGCGGGTCGATGTCCGTCTCCAGGATGAGAAGGCCGGGCTTCGCGGCGGCGACGGCGGGCGTTTCCCCCTCCGCTTCCACCGCGGCGAGGACCTCCGCGGCGGGCAGCTCCGCATGCTCCCCCGAGAGCTCGACCAGGAGTCGCACGGCCGTTCAACCGGGGGGCCGCGTAAATCCCTATCGGTAGGTTCATTATCGGCCGGGGCCTGTAGCAGACGGGATGGTGTTCGTTCGTCCGTTTCATCCACAGGACGTCCATCAGGTGATGGCCCTCGCCCGGGACTCGCTGCGAGAGAACTACCCGCCCTCGCTGTTCTTGGACATCCAGCGCTCCTGGCCCGAGGGCTTCCTGGTGGCGGACCGGAACCGGGAGGTCCTGGGATTCCTCGCGGCGGTGAACACGGCCCCCATGCGGGCCCGCGTGCTGATGCTGGCAGTGCGGGAGGACGTGCGGCAGCGGGGCATCGGAAGCCAGATCATGAAGACGTTCGAGAACTCGTGCGGGCTGAACGGCCATCGGACCATCGAGCTGGAGGTGCGGGTGAGCAACCTGCCGGCCATCACGTTCTACCAGAAGCGGGGGTACGAGGTCCTCCGCACCCTCCCTCGGTTCTACCGGGACGGGGAGGACGGGTACAAGATGGCGCGGACCCTGTAATCTCCTCTACAGGAGAAGGAGGCTCGGCAAACCGTACGTTCACGCAGCGGCTTCCCGAGGGCACCCTTGACACTTATGGTGTGAAGAACGTCGAACCGCTGACGAGGTCTTTATGTTTGGGAGAGACATTGCGACGAGCCACGCTTCCATGTCTGCTTCTGACCTCAAGCTAAGAGACGTGTTTGCACTCGACTGGGGTGGGGCGACCCAGTTCTACTGGGGACGAGTCATCGGTCTCGGCCTCGACAAGACAGGGCTAGTTAGCGGAGCGGTCAGGCCATCCAGCCCCGTGGTCATCGACATCGTCAAAGGCGGTCGCCCCGGCGATTTCCTATGGAACGGCGCGCAACTCGTTGTGGCGAGCGAACGAGTCGTGCGGATTCTCCAAGCACGACGCTTCTCGGG
>CAYFXO010000140.1:0-2747 GCA_964347125.1 uncultured Methanomassiliicoccales archaeon
TGAACGACCTCCCCCGGATGAAGGCAAAGCTGTGCCTCGTCGGCGACTCCTCCGTGGGGAAGACGAGCCTCATCCGGCGCTTCGTCTACGATGAGTTCGACGACCGCTACCTCTCCACCCTGGGGGCCAAGGTGAGCAAGAAGGAGATGTTCCCCAGGACGGCGGACGACGAGCAGCTCCACATGGACATGGTCATCTGGGACATCATGGGGGACAAGGACTTCCGGGAGCTCCTCCGGGAGGCCTACTTCTACGGCGCCCAGGCCATCCTGGCGGTGTGCGACCTCACCCGCGCGGACTCCCTCGAGGACCTCCACGGCTGGATCTACGAGGTCTTCCGCACGGTGGGGGAGGTCCCCGTCGTCATCGCGGTCAACAAGCACGACTTGGAAGACCATGCGGCCATCGGGGAGTTCGACATCGGGGAGGTGGCGGACACCTACGGCGCCGCGTGGATGTACACCTCCGCGAAGACGGGCCAGAACGTCGAGTCCATCTTCGAGGCCCTCTCCGAGATGATCGCCCTGGGCACGCGGGGGCGTCCTGAGGAAGTCATCGAATAGGCGGCGCTTCGAGGCCCTCGCTCACTCGGCCTCGCGGATCTCCAGCAGGTTCGTGTGCCCCGGCGCCTCCCCGGGGAGCCCCGCGGCGAGGACCACGGTATCCCCCTTTTCCACGAGCCCCTCGCCGAGGGCGGCGTGGAATGCCGCGTCGGCAAGGTCCTCCCGCGTCTCCGCCGGGGGGCAGATGAGGGGGCGCACCCCCCACGCCACCGCGAGGCGCCGCGCGATGGGCTCGTACGGGGTGACGGCGATGACGGGGGCCCAGGCCCGCTGCCGCGCGAGTCGAAGGGCCGTGCTCCCGGATCGGGTGAACGCGAGGATGGCCCGGGCGTCCACAACCTCCGCCGCCTCGACCGCCAGGGTCGCGATGGTGTCGTCCGGGTCGCCGCGGATGGGTTCCAGGGGGTCCCAGGCGTCCACCTCGCCCCGGCGGACGGCCTCCTCCGCCCGCTCCGCGATGCGTGCCATCGCCCGCACCGCCGCCACCGGGTGGTCCCCGACGGCGGTCTCCCCGGACAACATGAGGGCGTCGCTCCCGTCGAACACGGCGTTCGCCACGTCAGCCGCCTCCGCCCGGGTCGGCTCGGGGCTCCGGGTCATGGATTCCAGCATCTGGGTGGCGGTGATCACGGGCACGCCCGCCCGCCGGCACGCCCGGATGATGCGCTTCTGGGCCACGGGGACCTCCTCCATGGACGTCTCGAGGGCCAGGTCCCCCCGGGCCACGATGACGGCGTAGACCTCTTCCAGGATGCCGTCCAGGTTCTCCAGCCCGAGGCGGGACTCGATCTTGGCCACGATGGGGAGGTCTTCCGTACCCGCCTCGTGGATTGCCGCCTTCAGCTCGCGCACGTCCTCCCCGCTAGTCACGAACGACATGGCGAGCAGGTCGACGCCCTGCTCGATGCCGAAGCGCAGATCCGCATTGTCCTTCTCCGTGACCTTGGGAATCCTCAGGGCGACGCCGGGGACGTTGACGCCCTTGCGGCTCCGGAGGATCCCGCCCGAGAGGACGCGGCAGCGGACGTCCGAGCCGTCGATGGACTCGACCTCGAAGGCCAGCTCCCCGTCTTCGATGAAGAGGCGGTCGCCGGGGGACAGGTCTTGGGCGAGGCCCTCGTAGGTCACGGTGGCCCGTTCCACGTCCCCGCGAACCTCCGCGGCCGTGAAGGTGTACGGACCCCCTTCCTTCAGCACAACCCCGCCCGCACCCATCTCCCCGACGCGGACCCGCGGGCCCTGGAGGTCGAGCAGGATCGCCACGTACTGCCCCACCTCCCCCCGCAGCGCCCGCACCCGCCGGATCAGCTGGGCATGGGTCTCGTGGGTCCCGTGGGAGAGGTTCAGCCGGGCCACGTCCAGGCCCGCTGCCATCATCCCCCGCAGCACCTCTCGCGGCGCGGAGGCGGGGCCGAGGGTGGCGACGATCTTCGTGTGCCTCATGGCGCCCCCGGAAGAGAGGCCCTCCCCTCACTCGAGCACATGGATGTTCCGCTCGCGGCAGAGGTCCTTGAGGATTCGCGGCCACACCGTGACGCTGACCTCCCCCAAGTGCGCCTTTTGCAGCAGCTGCATGTACGTCCGAGACTGCCCGATGCCCCCGCCGATGCTCAGGGGAATCTCGTCATTCAGGATGGCCTGGTGGTACGGGAACTCCAGGAAGTCCCGCTGCCCCGTCATGTCCAGCTGCTGGACGAGGGTCTCCTTGTTCACCCGGACCCCCATGGATGACAGCTCGTGGCGGCGCTTCGTCACCGGGTTCCACACCAGGATGTCCCCGTTGAGGCCGTGCATGGGGCGACCGTCCGCGGAGTTCGTCGGCGTCACCCAGTCGTCGTAGTCCGCGGCCCGCATCTCGTGGGGGTAGCCGTCCTGCAGGGTCCAGCCGATGCCGTAGATGAAGATGGCGGGGTGCTCCTGGAGCACCGCCGTCTCCCGGGCCTTGCGCGGGAGGTCCGGGTACATGTCGAGGATGTCCTCCGCGTGGAGGAACGTGAGCTCGTCCGGGAGACTCGGGTACCGGTCCGACGCCAGCTGCGGGTAGAGGTCGTGGGCGAGGGCCTCGGCCCCCTTGAGCACCTTCCAGATCTTCGTCACCACGTCCGTGAGGAAGTTCAGGTTCCTCTCCTTCTCCGTGATGGCCAGCTCCCAGTCCCACTGGTCCACGTAGGCACTGTGGTCGTG
>CAYFXO010000141.1:0-2695 GCA_964347125.1 uncultured Methanomassiliicoccales archaeon
GGCGGACCTCCGGCGGCTCCGGGAGGCGGGGACGGAGTGCCCCCACCGCGGGACCGACTCCCAGGCCAACCTGGAGAACTGGTTCCGCATGCTCGATGGCTACTACGGCCCCGGCGAGGCCGTGGTCCGCCTCCGCACCGACATGAAGGACCCGGATCCCGCGTTCCGCGACCGCGTCCTCTTCCGCCTCTCCGACCGGAGCCACCCGCGGGTGGGGGACAAGTACCGCGTGTGGCCCATGCTGGAGCTCTCCTGGGCCGTGGACGACCACCTCCTCGGCATCACCCACATCCTCCGCGGCAAGGACCTCATGATGGAGGACAAGATGGAGCGCTTCATCTGGGACGCCCTGGGGGTCGATGGCCCGGAGATCGTCCACTACGGCCTCCTCAGCGTAGAGGAGGCGACCCTGAGCAAGAGCGCGGTGCGGCGCCTCGTCGAGTCCGGCGAGCTGACGGGCGTGGACGACCCGCGGACCTGGTCCCTCCAGTCCCTGGAGCGGCGGGGCATCCGGCCCGAGGCCCTCCGGGACTTCATCCTGGGGTTCGGCATGAGCCTCAGCGACATCACCGTCCCCGCGGAGACCCTCTACACCATCAACCGCCGCATCCTGGACCCCGAGGCGAACCGCTACGCCTTCGTCCCCGACCCGGTGGAGATCGCGGTGGTGGCCGTATCATTAAAAAACCACGTGGACCGCCCCCTCCACCCGGACTTCCCCGAGCGCGGCGTGCGGCGGGCGCCCCTCACCCCGAAGGTCCTGGTGACCCGCGAGGACTTCCAGCGGTTCGAGGGCGACGAGGTCCGGCTGAAGGACTTCTGCAACGTCATCATGGGCCGGACGGCGGGGGTCATGTCCCTGGAAGTGATGGACCTCCCGAAGATCCAGTGGGTCACGGAGGGGTTTCCCGCGGAGGTCCTCATGCCCGATGGCCGCACGGTGGAGGGCGTCGTGGAGACCGCCATCGCGGTCGAGCGCCCCGGGTCCGTCGTCCAGTTCGAACGCTTCGGCTTCGTGCGGCTCACCTCCGTCGACCCGCCCGTCACCGCCCGCTACGCCCACCGCTGACGAAGCGTTAAGTAACCCGGGCCCCCTCCCCAGCGCCCGTATGTTCGCGGACCGCATGGGGGCTGTGGAAGGGTCCCCCACGGTGGGCCTCGGGAACCTGGCGGCGGAGCTGCGGGCCCAGGGGAAGGAGATCATCTCCCTCTCCGTCGGCCAGCCCGATTTTCCCACCCCGAAGCACATCGTGGAGGCGGCGAAGCGCGCCCTGGACGAGGGCCTCACGGGCTACACCCCGTCCCGAGGCATCCCGGAGCTCCGGGAGGCCATCGTGGAGAAGTCGCGGCGGGAGAACCGCATCGACTGTGAGGACGCCAACGTCCTGGTGACGCCGACGAAGCACGCCCTCTTCGAGGCCTTCATGGCCCTCGTGGGCCCGGGGGACGAGGTCCTCATCCCTGACCCCGCCTGGGTCTCCTACGTCCCCGCCGTGCGCCTCGCGGGCGCGACCCCCGTCCTCGTGCCCACGCGCCGGGAGGACGGCTACGTCCTCACCCCGGAGGCCCTGGAGGCCGCCGCGAGCCCCCGAGCCAAGCTCCTCATCCTCAACACCCCCTCGAACCCGTCGGGCGCCGTCTTCCCCCGCGACACCCTGGAGGCGCTGGCGGGGGTCGTGGCCGACCGCGAGCTCTGGGTCGTCAGCGACGAGATCTACGAGAAGATCGTCTACGACGGTGAGCACGTCTCCTTCGCCTCCCTCGACGGGATGTTCGACCGCACGGTGACGGTCAACGGGTTCTCCAAGACCTACTCCATGACCGGCTGGCGGCTGGGATGGCTCGTGGCCCCCCGCGCCGTGGTGGAACAGGTGGGCAAGGTCCAGGAGCACACGGTGACCTGCGCCACCTCCTTCGCCCAGGCGGGCGGGGTGGCCGCCCTGAAGGGGCCCAAGGAACCCGTGGAGGCCATGGTGGCCGCCTTCCGCCGCCGCCGGGACCTCGTCGTGGACCGCTTGGAGGCCATGCCCGGGTTCCATCTCGCGGTGCCCGAGGGCGCCTTCTACGTGTTCCCCGAGTTCGACGGCCCCCTGGACGGGGACGCCCTCTCCAAGCACCTCCTCGTGGAGGCGGGGGTCACCGTGGTGCCCGGGTCGGCCTTCGGGAACGTGGGGGCCAGGGCGGTTCGAATTTCCTACGCCGCCTCGGAACAGACCCTTCGGTCAGGCCTCGACCGGATCGAGGAAGCGACGCGGGACCTGGCGTCCGCCTAGGCGACCATCTCGGTCTCGCCGCACGACGGGCACATCACTTCGATGGGTCGCTTCGACGTCGTGATCTCGATGGGCGCCCCGCAGGACTTGCAGGCGACGCTCATCGTGGCCCCGCTCACGGGTTCCTCCGGCGGCGGCGCCGCGGGCTCGGACGGTGCGCCCTCGGCCTTGGGGGCGCCCATGCCGGCCCCGCCCCGCCGGAAGAGCAGGATGAACAGGATCACGATGAGGATCAGCAGGATGATGCTGAACAGGGGGATGTCCGCGAGCTGCGCCCACCAGAGCGGGTTAGGCGCCGCCTTGATGGTGATCATCTCCCCGGCGAAGGCACCTGTGTTCGCCTCGCCCATGGAGAACCACACGGTCCCCTCGTTGGCGTCACCCTGGATTCTGTAGGTCACCGTCCCGCTGGCGTCCGTGCT
>CAYFXO010000142.1:0-2694 GCA_964347125.1 uncultured Methanomassiliicoccales archaeon
GGTTCGCGCACACCTCCAGGATCTTGTCGGCGTCGCTCCCCGGGGAGGCGGTGATCCCCAGGACCCGGCCGTCGTAGTCCTTGTAGGCCTCCGCGACCCGCACGTAGTGGTAGTTCCCTACCGCCCGGTGGGCCTCGTCGAACACGATGCGGACCACGTCCTTCAGCTCGATCCGCCCGTTCCGCAGGTCGTTCACGATGACCTGGGGCGTGGAGACCACGATCCGGGCGTCCAGCCACTGGAGCTCCCGGTCCTGCGGGTCCACCTCCCCCGTGAACACGGCGACGGGCCGCACCGTCGTGTGGGACTCCAGGAACGCCGCATGCTGCTCCACCAGGGGCTTCGTGGGGGCCAGGAAGAGGACCTTCCCCCCCGCCTCCGGCATGACCTCGGCGAGGACCATGGCCGCGATGACCGTCTTCCCCATTCCCGTGGGCAGCACCACGAGGGTGGACTGCCGCACCGCGTTCCGGGCGATGTTCACCTGGTAGGCCCGCTCCTCGACGGTCTCGGGGACCAGATGGGGGCTCTGGAGGAACACGCTTCGATAACGGGCGGCCGCCCTATTAATAGTCGGGCGGGGGCGGGGGGAGGCGTCGGCGATACTGCCGCGCCCGCCGCCGGCTCTTGACGGCGTTGATGATGAGGATGAGGGGGACGAGGATGATGAGGAGGAGGAGGCCCCAGAAGATGAGCTTCATTATGAGCCCCACCAGGGGGTCCTCGACGACCCGGATCGTCGCCACGACGGACTGGGACCGGGACGGGTCGCTCTCGGAGGCGGCCGTGGCGGTCACGTTCACCTCGCTCCCCGCCTTCGAGTCCTGGGAGAGCTTGATGGCCAGGAACACCATCCCCACCTCGTCGGCGCCCAGGGCCACCATCAGGGAGGTGGAGCCCATGAGGGAGGCGTTCTCGCTGAGGATGTAGGACCAGCTGGCGGGGATGTCCGCCACCGTCAGGGTGAAGGTGTCCGGGAGGTCCCCCACGTTGGTCAGCTTCAGGCGGAAGTCCGCCACGGTCCCCGGGAACGCGTCCTGGGGCGAGTCATAAATCCTCAGGATGAGCCCGTGGCCCAGCTCGTGGAGGACCAGGGCGACGTCGTCGATCCACCACCCGCCCTCGTTGGGCATCACCCCGTAGGTGGCCCCGAACCGGAGCCTCAAGGACTGGACGGACCCGCCGACCAGGGCGCTCAGGTCCACGTAGACCAGCTCCCAGTCAGCGATGCTGCCGTCGAAGTTTCGGAGGCGGACCCACGGCCCCCACGCGAGGCCGTCGAAGGTCTGGACCTCCACGTAGCCCTCGTCGGTGTCCAGGGGGCGGAGGATGCGGCGGGACGGCGGGTCCGACTCCACCCGACCCGCGAGGTCGTACAGGTGCCAGAACACCAGGTAGAGCTCCGTCCGACCCGTGACGTCAACGACTCCCGACTCCAGCCAGTACTCCGGGTCGACGTTGGGCACCGCCCCGGCGTAGTAGCCGAACCGCCACGCGCGGGTGGGGGAGTGGCTGCCCTCGTAGGGATCCCCGTCCTGGACGATCTCCCAACGGTACTCCAGGTCGCCCGGGGCCACGCTCCAGGCGCCCGCGCCGCCCTCCACGTCGTCGCGGAGGAGGAACTCGTTCACGTTGAAGTGGGCCGCCAGGTCGTTGTCCTCGGGGATCTCGTCCAGGTCCGTGGGGAGGGTGACCTCGATGATGTACCGGCCGACGGCCGTCAGGGACGCGGCGGGAACGACGAAGGTGTCGTTCCAGTAGGCCTCGCTGGCGAGGACCGCGCGGGTCAGGTAGGCCTCGTGCACGATGGCGGAGGGGTCGTAGTCGTCGTAGTACACGGTGAGGTTCGCCAAGAGGCTGCTCTGGTCCTCGACCCCGCGGTTCACGATGGAGACCGCGATGGTCACCGCCTCCCCGACGCCCACGAGGGGCGTCGTGACCAGGCGGTCCACGGCGAGGTCGTAGTCCACCTCCTTCGTGATCTCCGCGGTCATCACGGGGCCGGAGGGGCCGATGTTCCGCACCTTCCACCCGGTCCGGAGGTTCCCGTAGGCGTTGCTGTTCGGCTCCGACGTGGGGCTGAAGCCCTCGTCGTCGTCCGCCCAGACGTCCGTGGCCTCCGTCGGGTCCTCCCCGAAGGCCTCGTCCGCCTCCTCCACGTCCACCATCTTGTGGGCGGCGTTGTTGTTGTCCGAGATCGTCTCATCCACGTGCCAGATGACCAGGCCGAAGCCCGGGAGGCTGCCGTCGAACCCCACGGGCTGGCGGTTCTCCAAGAGGAAGTACTCGTCGCCCACGGGGGAGCTCTTGATGGGGAGCTTGTAGACGACCGGGTTCGTCTCCACCGCGGGGACGTCCGCGGGCTTCAGCGGCGAGTCCACGACGATGGGGGTCACCCACCCCATGTCGACCTTCGCCCACGCGGAGAAGTGGGAGGGCTGGGTGCCGGCGGGGGTCCCGAGCCACGAGCCGCCCCCCATGATGCCCCAGACGCCGATGCCCCCCTGCTGGGACCCGTGCTCGTACAGGTCCGGGAGGCCCAGGTCGTGGCCGAACTCGTGGGCGAAGACCCCCATGGGGGAGAACTCGGAGAGCATGATGTAGTTGTAGATCTGGACGCCATCCGCCATGAGGCTCTCGGCGTCGGGGACGACCCAGCGGTGGGACCAGATCGTGTCGGGGTCCGGGTTGGCC
>CAYFXO010000143.1:0-2689 GCA_964347125.1 uncultured Methanomassiliicoccales archaeon
CTCCCCGCCGATGCGGGACACGAAGGCCCCGAAGGGGCCCCAGACCACGTCGAGGGTCAAGCCGAGGGCGGCCGCCGCCCTCTCCGTCGCGAGGATCGCCGTCCTGTTGTCCTCGAGGGTGACCTCGGCCCAGTGGGCCCTACCGTCGCCGAAGTCGATGAGTACGCTGACGTGGACTCCCCCCTGAGAGGCCGCGAGGGGCACGGCCAGGAGCGCGGTGAAGAGCAGGGCGACGAGGGCGGTCCATCTCAACCAATGGGCCTCCAATTTAAGCGCACTTTAACTACGTCCGGCAAGGTTAAATCCGTATAAAAGCGTGTCCCGTGCGGAAGTCCGAGCCATGATCCACGCCGCGACCCCGCCGCTGCGCCTCCTCCGCGACGTCCGGGAGGCAACGAAGCTCCTCCTGCTCCGGGAAATCACCCGGGCCCGCCACACGAAGCTGAAGACCCTGGCGGAGGCCCTGAACATCACGATCCCGGGGGTCTCGGACTACGTGAAGCTCCTCACGGACGAGGGGCTGATCCACAAGGTCGGCGGGGAGTACCGGGCCACCAAGGACGGGGTGGCCCACATGCACGCGGGCTTCCGGGAGCTCCGGGAGTTCGTCGACGAGTCCCTGGGGGAGATGGCCATCATCGACGCGACCTCCGCGCTGGCGGGGGAGGACATCGGGAAGGGGGACGCGGTGGGCCTCGTCATGGAGCGGGGCGTCCTCACCGCCTACCCCCGCCGAGAGTCGGGCTCCGTGGGACGGGCCCTGCGGGCCGCGAAAGCGGGGGAGGAGGTCCCCGTAGCCGACCTGGAGGGGATGGTGGCCCTCGAGCCGGGGGCCGTCACCGTGCTCTCGCTCCCCTCCACGGGGCGGGGTGCCGTGCCCGTGCGGGCGCTCCGCGAGGCCCTGGAGGACGTCGGGGCCGACAAGCTGGCGGCGGCGGACCTGGCGGGGCTGGGGGCGTGCAACCGCCTCGGCCGCACCCCGGACTTCCTCTTCGCCCCCCTCCCCGCCACCCTGGAGGCCGCCGAGCGCGGCCTGGACGTGGCGGTCCTGGCCTCCCGCCACGGGGCCTCCGAGGCCGTCAGCGCCATCGAGGCGGCGAACGCGGAGCTGGAGGACAAGATCCCCTACCGCGTCGTCTCCCTGGGGTGATATCAGTTTTGAGAACGTCCCAGGAAGGCTTATCCTGAGCCGCCAGGAGTAGGGCCGAAAAAGGTTATAACCGGAGGGTCGCTAGGCGAGGCCGTTTCCATGAAAGCCGTCATTCTCGCCGCGGGTGAGGGGACCCGCCTGGGCCCCTTCACGGTGTCGGAACCGAAGGTCATGATCCCCGTGGCCAACCGCCCCATCCTCGAGTACGTCGTGGATGCCCTGGTCGCCAACGGGATCCGGGACATCGTCATGGTGGTGGGCTACAAGAAGGAACGGATCATGTCCCACTTCGAGGACGGCAAGGACCTGAAGGCGCGGGTGGAGTACGTCGTCCAGAAGAAGCAGCTGGGCACCGCCCACGCCCTCCAGGCGGCCCGGGACCTCATCGAGGAGGACTTCCTCCTGCTCCCCGGCGACAACCTCATCGACGCCACCGCGGTGGGCGACCTCCTGGAGAACCGGGACGGCCCCTCCATCCTCGTCGCGGAGAGCGAGCGCCCCTCGAAGTACGGCGTCGTGGAGGTGTCCGGGGGTCTCGTGAAGCGCATCGTGGAGAAACCCGAGGAGCGCATCGGGAACCTCATCAGCACGTCCATCTGCGCCCTTCCCGCGGACATCTTCGGCCGCGTGGGGGTCGCCCTGAAGCAGGGGAAGTACAAGATCACCGACGTCCTCTCCGCCCTGGCCGCGGAGGGACAGGTGCGAGGCATCTTCACCGACGGCCGGTGGGTCGACGCCGTCTACCCGTGGGACCTCCTCGGGGTGAACGCGGCGGCCCTGGAGACCCTCCCCGCGGGGACGGCGGGGACCGTGGAGGACGGGGTCACCCTGAAGGGGGCCGTCTCCATCGGCGAGGGGAGCATCATCCGCGCGGGGACCTACATCCAAGGCCCCGTGGCCATCGGTGCCGGGTGCGACATTGGGCCCCACGTCTGCCTCTTCCCCTCCACCAGCGTGGGCGACAACTGCCGCCTCGCGCCCTTCACCGTCGTCGAGCAGTCCCTCATCATGGCCCACGCGGCCATCGGACCCGGCTCCCACCTCTCCCACACCGTCGTGGGGGACGGCGTGCGCACGGGGGCCCAGTTCTCCGCGCCCGCGGGGGCGGCGGACGCCACCGTGGAGGGGGAGTTCCACCGCCTCGAGTCCGTGGGCGCCTTTGTGGGGGAGGACGCGGCCCTGGGCAGCGGGGTCGTCGTGGACCCGGGGACCATCGTCGGGGCGCGGTGCAACGTCGGCGCCCACGTGCGGGTCTCCCGCAACGTCCCGAACGGCAGCATCCTGGTGTAGGTCATGTGCGGCATCGCCGGCTACTGCGGCTTCCGTCACGCCCTCCCCATCGTGATGGACGCCCTCAAGCGGCTGGAGTACCGGGGCTACGACTCCGCGGGGGTCGCCGTCGTGGAGAACGGGCTGGCGGTGCACAAGGCCGCGGGGGAGATCGCCGTCCTCGAGTCCCGCCTCCCGCACCTGAAGGGGACGGTGGGCATCGGCCACACCCGCTGCGCCACCCACGGCGTGGCCTCGGACACGAACGCC
>CAYFXO010000144.1:0-2640 GCA_964347125.1 uncultured Methanomassiliicoccales archaeon
TTCGTCCTGGGCCTGGAGCACGCCACGGACGCCGACCACGTGGTCGCCGTGTCGACCATCGTGAGCGAGCACGGGACCCTCCGGAAATCCGCCTCCGTGGGGATCACCTGGGGGCTCGGCCACACCGCGACCCTCTTCTTCATCGGGCTCGTCATCCTGATCGCGAAGGTGAGCATCCCGCCGCGGGTCGCCCTGGCGATGGAGTTCGGCGTCGGCATACTCCTGGTGGTCCTGGGATACTCCGTGGCCCGGAGCTTCATCCGGGCGAAACTGCACCGCCACGGGCACGGCCACGAGGCGGGCGGGGAGGAGCACGAGCACGTCCACCTCCACCCCGGGCAGGAGGAGCACCGCCACCGTCACCAGGTCCTCAACCACAAGCGGAAGTCCTTCCTCGTGGGCATGGTCCACGGGGTCGCGGGGAGCGCCGCCCTGGCCATCCTGGTCCTGGCGACCATCGATTCCATCCTCGTCGGCCTGGCGTACATCCTGATCTTCGGCGTCGGCTCCATCCTCGGGATGCTCTTCATCAGCTCCCTCATCGGAATCCCCTTCACGTACACCGCGAAGAAGCTCCGGACCTACAACGAGCGCATCCGGGTCATCGCCGGCCTCGTGAGCATCACCCTCGGGGTCGCGATCATGATGGAGACCGCCCTCTTCGGTGGACTGCTCGGGTAAGAGGGAAAAATAGGGGGTGGTGAGCCTCGGCGGCTCACCTTAGGAGGGGGGCAATCGTGAGACGTCGAACCGTTTAGACGACGTCTAACACCCTCAACCACCCACCGATATTTATATATTTCGATATGGCAATAGCGCTTAGACGGCGTCTAAAGGTGGTCCCATGAACGACGAAATCGAGGTGTCCCCCGACCAGCTCCACGTCCTCTCCAACGCCTCCCGCCTCCAGATCCTCTCCATGCTCTTCGACGAGGAGATGACCCTGAGCCAACTGGCGGTGCGCCTCGACCTCACCCCCGCGACGGTGCACCACCACATCGCCCAGCTCCTGAAGTCGAACATCATCCTCCACACCCGGAGCGAGGTGAAGGGGAACCTGGTGGAGAAGTACTACTCCGTCCCCGCCACGGGGATCGACCCGTCGAAGATCTGGGACGACATCACCGACGAGGAGCGCGCCCGCTACCGCCTCTCCACCCTGGGCTTCGTGAAGGGGATGCTGAACGCGTCCATCCGGTGCATCCAATCGCGGGACGCGCTGGACTACGAAGTGGGCTCGGTGTTCTACTACCGGCTCCCCTGGACCCGCGAGGCGTTGCAGGAGGCCCACGCGATCCTCGAGGAGGCGGGGGAGAAGCTGGAGGCGCTGGAGAAGCGGTACGCGGCGGATGAGGACCGGGTTACCGCCGTCCTCACGATGCTCCCCTGTTGACTCCTTTCCCCGGAGGGCTCACACCTTATGTAGGCGGGGCCTGTTCCCCCGCCCACCATGGACCAGAAGCTCCAGGGCATCTTCGAGCCCAAGTCCATCGCCGTCGTGGGGGCCTCCCGCACCCCGGGGAAGGTGGGTTACGAGATCCTCCGCAACCTCCTGCGGTTCGGCTTCCGCGGGACCGTGTATCCCGTCAACCCGAAGGCCCAGGAGGTCCACTCCATCAAGGCCTACCCCTCCGTCCTGGACATCCCCGACCCCGTGGACATGGCCGTCCTGGTGGTCCCGCGGGAGCACGCGCTGAAGACCGTGGAGGAGTGCGGGGAGAAGGGCGTGAAGGGCCTCGTCATCATCACCGCGGGCTTCAAGGAGGTCGGGGGGGCGGGGGCGACCCTGGAGGAGGAGCTGAAGGACCTCCTGAAGAAGTACGGCATGCGGGCGGTGGGCCCGAACTGCATGGGGGTCATCAACACCCACGCGGGGGTGCGGATGGACGCCACCTTCGCCCCCACCCTGCCCCTGGAGGGGCGGGCCGCCTTCATGAGCCAGAGCGGCGCCGTGGGCGTCGGCATCCTGGACCACGCGAAGAACCTGCAGGTCGGGCTGTCCAAGTTCGTCTCCCTGGGGAACAAGACGGATGTGAGCGGGAACGACCTCCTCCGGGAGTGGGAGGCGGACCCCGAGACGGACCTGATCCTGATGTACGTGGAGAACGTGGGCAACCCGCGAAACTTCCTGCGGATCGCCCGGCGGCTCACGAAGGTGAAGCCCATCATCGCAATCAAGTCGGGGCGCACCCTGGCGGGGGCCCGGGCGGCCCTCAGCCACACGGCCTCCCTGGCGGGCTCCGACGTCGCGGTGGACGCCCTGTTCAACCAGACGGGGGTGCTCCGCGTCAACACCATCGAGGAGCTCTTCGACCTGGCCATGGCCTTCTCCCTCCAGCCGATGCCGAAGGGGAACCGCGTCGCCATCGTCACGGACGCGGGGGGCCCCGGCATCATGGCCACCGACACCCTCGTGAGCCTCGGGATGGAGCTGGCGACCCTGAAGGACGACACCAAGGAACGGATGCGGCCCCACGTGGTGGACGAGGCGATCCTGGACAACCCGGTGGACATGACGGCCCACGGGGACGCGGTGAGCTACCGGGCGGTCCTGGAGGCGGTCCTCGAAGACGAGGGGGTGGACAGCGTCCTGGTGATTTACGTCCCGCCCCTGCCCATCGAGGAGGTGCGGGTGGCCCA
>CAYFXO010000145.1:0-917 GCA_964347125.1 uncultured Methanomassiliicoccales archaeon
CCTTCCGCGTCGTGATCGTGTACAGCACGTTCAGCCCGTGGAGGGAGTCGTGGACCTTCCGGAGCATCGCCCGGTAGTCCTCCGGTTCCTCCATCTGGTAGTAGAAGTCGTACTCCCCCATCACCGGCTTGAACCCCAGCTCCATCATCACCTTCACCACCGCGATGGGGCTCGCGCCCTCGCTGCTGAACTGGAAGCGCACGTAGAGCTTCATGGGACCTCCGGCCCGCCATCCGCGGGCGGTCTAAAAGGCTTGCGCATTCCTACAGGGACACCTCGCCCCGGGTCCACTTCTCCTTCCGGTCCCCGGGCAGGTACCCGATGAGGACGAGGGCCAGGGAGACCGCGGCGAACCCCAGGAGGCCGAGGCCGCCGTCGTCCACCACGGCGCCCCCCGCGAGGAGGAGCCCGCCCAGGACGACGAACCGCGCGACGCACGCCGCCGCCCCGCTCAGCGCACCCACGATCTTCCCCGCGGCCACGCTGACTCCGATGAGGTACAGGGCTGTGACCAGGATGAAGATCGCGGGGATGAAGGAGGGGTCGACGGCGGCGAACTCCGCCATCCAGGGCATGGTGACCGTCGGAATCGCCAGGAGGACCGCGAGGGCCGCGAAGAGGACCTTGAAGGGCGTCCCGTACCCGTACAGCTCCCGGTACTGGCGGGCGAACTCCTTCGGCGCCTGCATCCCCGCCAGGGCCGCCCCCGCGTCCCCGCCCGCTTCCGCCACGGCGTCGGAGAGGTGGTTCCCCAGCTCCGCGAGGATGTCCGCCCGCAGCCGGGCGTCCACCCCGAGGAGGCCTTTCGCGTCGACATGGGGGAAGGGGGCCCCTTCATCCCGGACGAACTCCCGCGCGTGGTCATCTCGGACTGGTTCGCGCGCCGCTCGTATCACCATAGCCAGTTCAGCGACCTC
>CAYFXO010000145.1:927-2627 GCA_964347125.1 uncultured Methanomassiliicoccales archaeon
GCCCCCCTCCTTCAGGATCGTGTCGAAGGAGCCCCGCATCTGCTCCCACACGGCCACGGCCTCCTTGAGGGCCCGCCGCCCCTTGGGCGTCAGCGCGTAGTACTTCCGCGGGGCGCCGCCCTCCTCCCGGGGGACCCACTCCCCCTCGAGGAACCCCCGCTTCTCCAACCGCCTCAGCGCGGGGTATAGGGTGCCCTCCTTGAGGTCGTAGAATCCGTCCGACAGGTCGCGAAGCTCCCGGATGATCTGGAACCCGTACATCCGCTGCCGGCTGAGGACCGCCAGGAGGGCGAGCTGGATGGAGCCCTTCTTGAGCTCCGCCACCCACTCGCCGGAGATCTCCGCCATGGCCGCCACGGGTATCTGCAGAGCATATTAACCGCTTTTCTCCGGAGAAAAAGAGGGGGGAGGGGGGGAGGCGGTGAGCCTACTCCCCCACCTCGAAGGTCGTCGCGGCGCTCTGGTCACCGTGGGTCGCGGCGGCGGCGTACTCCCCGGGAGTCAAGTCCTTCACGAGGAGCACCCCGTCGTCGTTCGTCTCGCCGGCGAGTGCCTCGTTGAGGTAGACCGCCACGCCCGCGAGGGGTTCGCGATCCAGCGTCGCTCGGAGGACGACGTCGTTGAACGCGCCGTCCTCGTCCGCGGCGATGACCTTCGCCATGAGGCGGAAGCCGTCGTCCTCCCCCGGCCGGTCCCGCGTGACAAGCTTCCCGTTGATCTCGATCTCGTGACCGAGGTCATCGGTCTGGATTCGGGCGTGGAGGCCCACCAGATGGCGGGCCATGAACACGTGGGACCACTGCTCGGTGTGGAGGGTGACGTGCGCTTCCGGCACCGCGTGCACGGGCACGACGATGGCCGCGACGATCCCATCCCAGTGGGTCGTCGTCGACGACCGCCACTCCAGGGTCAAGCGGTTATTCCGCGGGTAGACGAAGTCGTCCCCGCCGTTCTCGTACGCGCCCCCGGCCTCGAAGAGGAGGGTCTCCAGGAGCTTGATGCCGCCCTTCGTGGTCTGGAGGAAGCCGTCCCAGGGGACCATGGCGTACTTCTCCTCCTCGGGCACGTCGGCGGCCTCCGGCGCGGCGCCCTCCGGCTGCGGCAGGTAGCCCCACCGCACCATCATGCGAATCACCGCGACGTCGTTCCGGTCCCCGTCCCGCTCCACGGGGAATCCGTTGATCTCGATCTCGTGGCCCAGGGGGGTCACGGGGATGCGCACGTGGAGTCCCAGGAGCTGGGCCGCCTCGAAGACGTGGGACCAGGGCTCCGTGTGGAGGGTCACGTGGGGCATGGGGTCGTCCATCTTGGGGACCACCAGGAGGAGCAGCACCCCGTCCCAGTGGACCGTCGTGGAGGACCGCCACTCGACGGTGAGGCGGTTGTTCCGCGGGTAGAGGGTGTCGTCCCCGCCCCAGCGGTACTCCCCACCCGTCTCGAACAGCAGGGTCCGGACGGCCTTCACGCCGCCCCGGGTGACCTCGACGAAGCCGTCCCACGGAATCATGGGCGGGCCATCGTGGGAGGGGTCTTGCACCGGGTCCTCGCCCACGTCGACCTCGTCGGGGACGCGGGCGTCGCCGTCCACCTCTTCCTCCGGACTCGGCAGGAAGCCCCAGCGCACCATCAGGCCGATGGCGACGTAGTCGCACGCCCGACCGTCGGCGCACGCGTCCAGGGCCTCGTCCACAGGGTCCACG
>CAYFXO010000146.1:0-1239 GCA_964347125.1 uncultured Methanomassiliicoccales archaeon
ACATGGACGAGGGCAAGCGCCAGCTCCTCGGAAAACAGGGCTACAAGATCGTCGGGGAGCACAGCGGCGTGAAGACGTGCCACTGGACCCGCAAGGGGCTCCTCTACGAGCGGGATTGCTACAAGGGCACGTTCTACGGCATCGAGAGCCACCGCTGCATGCAGATGACCCCGGCGGTGGACCAGTGCAACCTGAACTGCCTGTTCTGCTGGCGGGCCCAGGACTGGGGGACCTTCGAGGAGGGGTTCGACGACCCGGACCTCATCCTGGAGGAAAGCCTGGACGCCCAGCGTTCGCTCCTCACCGGCTACAAGGGCGACGCGCGGGTCGACCGCGGGCGGTGGGAGGAGGCCCAGGCCCCGAAGCACGTGGCCATCTCCCTCACGGGCGAGCCCACCCTCTACAAGCACCTGGCGGACTTCATCCGGATGTGCCACGACCGGGGGATGACCACCTTCCTGGTCACGAACGGGACGACCCCCGGGGTCCTGGAGCGGCTGGACCCGCTCCCGACGCAGCTGTACGTGACGGTGGCGGCGCCCAACGAGGCCATTTACGAGAAGCTCCTCCTCCCCCAGTCCACGAAGGGATGGGAACTGACCCAGCGCACCCTGGAGCTCCTCCCGAGCCTGGAGACCCGGACGGTCATCCGACACACCCTCGCGAAAGGGTGGAACCTGGGCTGGGAGGCAGAGTACGCCGCCCTGGATGCCGTCGCGGAGCCTACGTTCATCGAGTGCAAGGCCTACATGTTCGTGGGGGGCTCCCGCCTGCGGATGACCATCGAGAACATGCCCTCCCATGCGGAGATCCGGGGATTCGCGGCCCAGCTCTCGGACCACGTGGGCTATCCCGTCGAGGCGGAGCGGGAGGACAGCCGCGCCGCCCTCCTGATGAGGCCGGGGGCGGATCGGTACCTCCCTTCCTAGGCCCCGCCATCAGTTTATAGGGGTCAGCCCGCTACGGGTGGCCGTTCATCCATGGTGGACCTCATCGGATTCATCCAGGGCACGGAGGGGAACCCCGTCGTCTTCCTCCTCCTGGTCTTCCTCTACTCCGTCCTCGTGGCCATCATCCTCCCGATCCCCATCGAGATCGTCCTCATCGGGCCGGGGAGCACGGGGGACTATGGCGTCTACTTGCGCACGGGCTTCGTGATGGCCGTGGGGAACCACATTCCGCCGAACACGCCGGTGGAGAGCGCGCTCTACTACAACGAGGTGTTCGAGGCGCTGCGCC
>CAYFXO010000146.1:1249-2614 GCA_964347125.1 uncultured Methanomassiliicoccales archaeon
TCCTCCTGGTCTTCCTTTACTCCGTCCTCGTGGCCATCATCCTCCCGATTCCCATCGAGATCATCCTCATCGGGCCCGGGAGCTCGGGGGACTACGGCATCTACTTCCGGACCGCGTTCGTCATGGCCCTGGGGAAGGCGGTCGGCGCATGGCTCGTCTTCGTCCTCGGGACGAAGGTGGAGGACAACATCCGCCGGTGGTCCCGGAAGTATCGCCTCGTCGAACGGTTCGTCACCTGGTGCATCGCGTTCGTCCGCAAGACCCGCTACGTGGGCCTCTTCCTCCTCCTCTCGATCCCCGGGATGACGGACACCGTCCCCATCTACATCTACTCCCTCTTCAACGAGGAGGGCGAGGTCCTGGACATGCGGTTGTTCACCGGCGTGAACTTCGCCGCCGCCCTGGTGCGGGCCGTCTTCATGCTCGCCATCTTCCTGGCCTTCGGGATCTGGCTGGGGTAGCCGGAATTCGATACGCTTATCGTCCGTCAAACCTTAGTCGCGGGCCAGTGTTCGACATCCCCACGGTCCTCACCGCGGAGGAGCTCCTGGACGCGGGGTTCCGACGGGCCTCCAAGGTCTCCGGGGCGGGGAAGGACCGGCTCCGGCGGACCCGGGACGAGACCCGGAAGCGACTGAAGACCCTCTCCGCCTACGTCGACAGCACCCTCTACCGCTACGTGAAGGGCTTCCCGTCGTTCCAGAACCTCCCGCCGTTCTACCGCGTGCTCGCGGACATCGTCGTGGGCGAGGATGAGGCGCGCCACCACCTCGGGGCCCTGAACTGGTGCCGCCGGGAGGTCCAGCGGATCGCGAAGGACACCGCCCGCCGGGTGAGCCGCGAGCGGGACAAGCGGGACATCGACGCCCTCCGCAAGGAGGCCTACGGCCGCATCTCGTCCCTGGTGAAGCAGGTGGCGGACAGCCTGGAGTTCCTGGGGACCGCCCGCAACGAGCTCCGGGGGGTGCCCACCATCGACCCGCACCTCCCCACCCTCGTCGTGGCGGGGGGGGCCAACGTGGGCAAGTCGACCCTGGTGAAGGCCATCTCCTCCGCCCGGCCCGCCGTCGCGAGCTACCCCTTCACGACCACGGAGATCTCCGTGGGCCACTTCGAGGCGAACGGGACGCGGTACCAGGTCGTGGACACCCCAGGGCTCCTGGACCGCCCCATGGCGGAGCGGAACGACATCGAGCGGCAGACGATCAACGCCCTGGAGCACCTGGCGGACGTCATCATTTTCCTCCTGGATCCGAGCGAGACCTGCGGCTACCCGCTGGAGGAGCAGGTGAACCTGATGCGGGAAATCCGCGCCGCCTTCCCCCACATCCCCTTCCAGACCGCCGAGAACAAGGGGGACCTGTG
>CAYFXO010000147.1:0-2559 GCA_964347125.1 uncultured Methanomassiliicoccales archaeon
CCTCCCGACTCGTCTTCCTCCATGGGACGGCGAATCAGGATGAGGTTGATAAGGATTGTCACGATGGGGGCCGCGGCGGGATTGGCGGGGATGGTAGACGGCGACCAGGGAGGCGCTGTCGAAGCGGGCTAGGCGGGTGACCCGCGGCTTTTTGCCCGCCCGCACCATACCCCCACGCGACATGGCGGACTGCGGCTTCAGCTGTCGGAACCTCGGCGCATGCCCGGGCGAGGGAGCGTGCTGCCACACATGCCTGTACTACTATGGGGGCGAGTGCTCCGGCGCGATCGAGGGGGGCTACTACCCGCGCCACTTCGTGCGGTACCTCACCCACTAGGCCCGCCGCCTTCGCGGGCGAACTCCTGGGTGAAGGCCTCCATCCGGAGAAGCCATTTCCAGTTCCGTTCCGTCTCCGTCTGGATCGCAGCCAGGGCGTCCTCGGACAGGTGGTCGAACCGCCCCTGCAGGCCCAGGTAGTCCTCCACGGGCTTCAGGCGGCCCGGCTTGCGTGTGAGCTTGTAGACGCCATGGTCGACCTCGTAGAGGGGGAATATGCCCGTGTCCACCGCCAGGCGGGCGAGCTCGATCCCCTTCTCCGGCGGGGTCTTCCACCCGGGCGGGCAGGGGGAGAGGGCATGGAAGAACCGCAGCCCCTCGACGTCCTTCGCCTTCTTCGCCTTCCGCACGAAGTCCTCCGGGTGCCCGATGGAGACCGTGGCGGCGTAGGGGATGTCGTGGGCGACGAGGATCCGCATCATGTCCTTCTTCGGGCCCTCCTTCCCCCCGCCCCGCTCGGAGACGGGGGTCGTCGTGGTCCACGCGCCCGCGGGGGTCGCCCCGCTCCGTTGAATCCCCGTGTTCATGTAGGCCTCGTTGTCGTACATCATGTAGACGGCGTCCGTGCCGCGCTCGATGGCCCCGGAAAGGGCCTGGATCCCGATGTCCGCGGTGCCGCCGTCCCCCGCGAAGCCCACCACCGTCACATCCTCGATGCCCCGGGCGTCCAGGGCGGCCCGGATGCCGGAGATGGAGGCGCCGGTGGACTCGAAGGCGGTGTCCAGAAGGGGAACCCGGAGGGAGATGCGGGGATAGGGGCCGCTCATGATGGCCCAGCAACACGCGGGGATCGAGAGAATCGTGCGGCCGCCGAGGCCCTTCAGCAGATACCGCATCACCAGGGTCCCACCGCAGCCGAGGCACGCGATGTGCCCGGACGCGACGTACTCCTCCTCGGGGATCGTGAGCCTAGGCACGGGGCACCACCTCCTCGGGGACGGGGCGCTTCAGGTCCACCCAGTCCACCGTCGGGTCGCCCTCCTTCGCTTGGAGGAGGGCGTCGAACATCCGGCGCAAGGCCTTCGTAGTGACGTCGCGGCCGCCGACGCCGGCGATGAAGCTCCTCAGGAGGGGTTTCTGGGGCGCATCGTAGAGGGCCGCGGCCACCTCGCCGTACGCGGCGCCGAAGGCCCCGAAGGTCCAGCTGCGGTCGATGACGCCGATGCGGGAGACCTCCTTGGCGAGGGCGAACAGGTCGCTTCGCGGGAACGGCCGGAACACCCGGAGCTTCGCCAGGCCCACGGCCTTCCCCTCCTCCCGGAGGGCGTCCACCACGTCCCGGGCGGTGGAGGCGATGGTCCCCATGGCGACGAGGACGGCGTCCGCGCCGTCGCAACGGTAGAGGTCCAGGAGGGCCCCGTGGGAGCGACCGAAGCGGGCCTCGAAGTCCTCGTCCACCTCCCGGATGAGGCCCTCGGCGGCTTCCATCCCCCGCTGCATGACGTAGCGGTACTCCATGTAGTGGTCGGGCCCCATCAGGGTGCCGAAGCCCCGGGGCTCGTCCACGTCCAGGGTGTAGGGCGGGTCGTACGGCGGGAGGAACGCGTCCACGTCCCCCTGGGCGGGGATGTCCACTGCCTCAACGGTGTGGGAGAGGTAGAAGGCGTCCTCGTTGACCATCGCGGGGAGCAGCACGTCCGGGTCCTCCCCGATCCGGAAGGCCTGCAGGACGGTGTCCAGGACCTCCTGGTTGCTCTCCGAGTAGAACTGGATCCATCCCGTGTCCCGCTCGGACATCGTGTCCGTGTGGTCCGCCCAGACGCTCCACGGCGGGGCCATGGCCCGGTTCACGACCCCCATGATCACCGGGGTCCGCATCCCGCTGGCGTACATGAGGAGCTCGTGCATGAGGGCGAGGCCCTGGGACGAGGTCGCCGTGTAGGTGCGGGCGCCGGTGATGGAGGCGGACAAGCAGGTCTGCATGGCGGAGTGCTCGCTCTCCACCTTGACAAATTGGGCGTCCATCTCCCCCGCCTCCACGAACTCCGCAATCTTCTCCACGACGCTCGTCTGGGGGGTAATGGGGTAGGCGGCGACGACCTGGGTGCGGGCGAGCTTCGCCGCGTAGGATTGGGCGTAATTGCCGGTGATGACCTCCCTGGCCATCTCAGTCCTCCCGCACCATCTCGATGGCCTCCGGCGCGCATTCGTTGGCGCAGATGCCGCATCCCTTGCAGAAGCCCAAGTGGATGACGGGGTAGCCCTCGTCGTCGATGGCGATGG
>CAYFXO010000148.1:0-1760 GCA_964347125.1 uncultured Methanomassiliicoccales archaeon
GCCCTGCAGGGACGCCCTGTCCCCCCCCTCCTCCTCCAACCACACCTCCTCCAGCACCTCGTGGGCCTCGAAGAACGAGCCCGTGTTGTACAAGCGGACGCCTTCCGCCAGGGCCCGGCGGAGGCGGACCTCGCGGGCCCTTGGGTCCGGCATGAACGCTCAGCCCTCCACCGCCCCCCGTGCGAGGGCCGCCCCCTGCACCATGCTCACCAGCTTCTCGTACGCCACGCGCCACGTGCGGGTCCGCAAGCCGCAGTCCGGGTTCACGTAGAGACGCTCCGGCGTCCCCAGGACCTCCGCGGCCCGGAGGATGCGGTCCCGGATGAGCTCCGGCGGCTCCAATCGGCTCACGTGAACGTCCACCACCCCCAGGCCCACCTCCCGGCCGTCGTCGTACTCCTGGAAGAGCTCCAGGGGCGCGTACCCGTCCCCTGCCTCGTTGTCCCGGTTCGCGAACTCCCAATCGAAGCGCCGGCACCGCTTCATCTCCAGGACGTGGGGGTAGAGCAGCCGATAGTCGCTGTAGCAGATGTGGACCGACAGCTTCGCCGTGATGCCCTCCGTGGCGGCGTTGAAGCCCTCGACGAAGGCCTCCACCTCGTCGGGATGGGTCGTGGCCGCCGGCTCGTCAACCTGGATGACCTCCGCGCCCGCCTCCTGGAGGGCCCGCAGGTTGGGGCGGATGACCTTCTCCGCGATGTCCAGGACCAGGTCCCGCTTGGCCTCCCGCTTCCGCTCGTGGAGTCGGGGAATCTCCTGACGGCGGCGCTGGTAGTGTTCGTTGAAGGACCAGTCCGCGAGGGTATAGGGTCCCGTGAGGGGGACCTTCACCGCCTGGCGCGCGTGCTCTTGTACGTAGGCGAACTCGTCCAGATGGTACGCCTCCCCGAAGTCCACGGCCTCCATGCAGGCGGCCTTGCGGTAGTACTTGTTGTCGAAGGATCGCACGTGGCCCAGGAAGCGGAAGCCCTTCATGCGGCGGATGGGGTACTCGTACATCTCGATGCGACGCTGCTCCCCGTCGTACACGTAGTCCAGGCCCGCGCCCTCCAGGAGGCGGAGGCCGTAGAGGCAGGCCCAGTCCCGGATCTCCCCCTTCCGCCGCCCCAGCCCGTCCTCCTGGAGAACCCGGACGAGGTCCTCGTACCCTTCCACGCCCAAACGCTGCCCCCAGAACGACGCGTCCTCCGTCTCCTCCTCCGTCGCCCGACCCCGCCGCGGCGCGAGGACAAGCCAGGGCGGCTTGGAGAGGCTCCCGATCTCCTGGCAGGGGAAGAGCTTCGTCATCCCGCCTCCTCCAGCAGCGGGACCGCCTGGCCCAGGGCCCGGACCTTCGCCTCCGCCACGGGGCGGGGCAGGAACTCCAGGTCTGCGTTGGGACACAGGAGGAGTTGGGGGGGCGACAGAAGGTCCCGGACCCGGGCGACCTGCTGGGCGATCTCCTCGGGCGACTCGAGGAGGGAGTTCCGGGCGTCGACGCACCCGCAGGCCAGGGCCTTGTTGAAGTCCACCTCGGCCAGGATATCCAGGTCCTCCTCGTAGAGGTCGAGCCCCAGGGCGTCCACGGGGAGCTCCAGGAGATCCGGCAGGGCGGCCCCGACAGGGGCGAAGAAGACGTGGAGGGAACGGCTGAGCCCGTCCGTGCGTCGGAGGGCCTCGTAGGCCTGCCCGACGACGTCCCAGCCGTCCTCGTCGGGCGGGGTGACCACCAGGGACGGCTCGGAGAGCTGGAGGTGGGTGACCCCGCGGGCCTTCAGATC
>CAYFXO010000148.1:1770-2556 GCA_964347125.1 uncultured Methanomassiliicoccales archaeon
GGCCGTAGTGGCGGTCGTCCGCCAGGGTGGCGAAGGTGTAGGGACCCGGCAGGATGGCCTGTCGACCGGACCCCTTGGGGACGGACTCCAGCAGCAGATGTTCCTCGGGGAGGGGGGCCGGTTCCAGGGCGGCGTCGACGACGGGTTGGCGGTAGAAGGTGTTGTTGTCGAACCATCGCTGCAGGCCTCCCAAGGAGAGGCCCTCCCACGCGGCGACCAGAGGACGGAAGTGGTCCTGCCAGTTCAGCATGCCATCGACGAGGGGGGCGCACCCCGCCTCCTGCTGCAGACGGACGACGGCCTCCACGTCCCGCCGGAGGACCGCCTCCACCTCGCCGCGGGTCGCTCGCCCCCGGTCGTATCCGCGGGTGGCGGCGATGAGCTTCTCCGATCGGGGGAAGATGCCTGTCAAGCACGTCTGCACGATGATTCCCCTAGGCTTGGCCGAGGCCAGCGGCCTGGCTCCTTAAGAGCTTTGGCTCGCACAGGCTCCTCCTTCCGGGGGACGGGGTATAAGGGGGGCGAGCCTTGCGGGCCCATGGCCCTGGATTCGGATGCGGTGACGACGTACATGGAGGACCTGCTGCTGCCACGGGACGCGGTGCTGCGGCGACTGGAGGAGGAGGCCGCGGCGGAGGGGTGGCCCATCGTCGGCCCTCACGTGGGCTCGCTGCTTCACATCCTCACCTCCTCCGTGGGAGCTCAAAGGGCCCTGGAGCTGGGGGCGGCCCTCGGGTACTCCGCCACCTGGATCGCCCGGGGCCTGCGCCCGGGAGGACGGATGTT
>CAYFXO010000149.1:0-254 GCA_964347125.1 uncultured Methanomassiliicoccales archaeon
TGGTCGACCCGCCCCACCCCTTCCGGCGTCCCCGTGAGCAGGACGTCGCCCGGTTCCAGGGTCATGATCTCCGAGGCCGCCGCGAGGAGGGCCGCCGGCGGGAAGTGCATGTCCGCCACCGACGCCGACTGGCGGACCTCGCCGTTCACGCGGAGGGTGATGACGAGGGACCTGGGGTTCTCGATCGATCGCGAGGCGGATAACCGCGGGGTCCCGTCGGCGCTGATTGCGGCGGCCAAGACGACCGTGGCCCT
>CAYFXO010000149.1:264-2538 GCA_964347125.1 uncultured Methanomassiliicoccales archaeon
AGGCCGCGGCGACGAGTGCCTCCGGCGGGAAGTGCATGGCCGCCCCCGACGCCAACTGGCGGACCTCGCCGTTCACCCGGAGCGTGATGACGAGGGCCCCGGGGTCCCCGACGGCCTCCCGCGGCACGATCTCCGAGAGGGGCGAGAAGGTGTCGTACCCCTTGGCCTCCGTCCAGGGCAGGCCGGACGCCTGGGCCTCCTTCTGGAGGTCCCGCGCCGTCATGTCGAGGCCCACACCGTACCCGAGGATGTGGGCGGCCGCTTCCGCCTCGGCGATCCCCTTCGCGGCCTCACCCACGACCACGGCGAGCTCCACCTCGCTGTGCACATCCTCGCTCCGGGGCGGGAGGACCACCGCGCCGCCGTCGAGGACGATGGACGTGGCGGGCTTCAGGAAGAAGACGGGCCGCTCCGGCAGGCTGGAACCCATCTCGCGGGCGTGGGAGCGGTAGTTCCGGGCGACCGCCAGGACCTTCCCCACGCGCACGGGGTCGCGGCCGCGAACCGGGACTCGCGTCATGTCACGCCCCTCACGCGGGGGTCTCGTACCCCCGAATCAGGCTCCGCATGATCCCCACGGCGGCGATGGCGAAGACCACCGCCAGGATGAGGACCGCGAAGCCCGTGAAGTCCTGACCCGCCATGTAGAACTCGGAGCTCATCCAGGCGACGAAGTTGAAGCTGGCGTGCATGAACACCGCGAGCAGGTAGTAGGCGGGGACGGTGGTCGCGCTCGCGTAGACGGCCGCCTTGCCGATGCCGTACCCCATCGCCGAGGACGCGGAGGCGTGGAGCAGCGCGGAGGAGATGGCCCGGAAGGCGAGGGTCGCGATGGAGAGGGAGAGCCCGCCGGCGATGTAGGCGGCGGCGCCGTAGAGGAGGTTCTCCGTGGCCGCGAAGCCCAGCCCGCAGGAGGCACCGTACACGATGCCGTCCTCCGGCTCGGAGATGTGCCGCCGGGCGGTGTACACGCCGAGGCCCTTCGCGAGCTCCTCTACGATGGGGGCGATGACGACGAGGAGGGCGAGGTTCCGCACGGCGTCGTTCTGGAAGATGACCACGTAGCGGTTCTCGAAGTAGTCCACCCCGGCGAAGACCACGAAGTACAGGATGAAGGACAGGATGACGGCGGCGATGGCCCCCCAGAGGAACGTCTTCGCAATCTGGGACCAGGGCTCGCGGCCGATGAGCTCCGTGTTGCGGATGATGGCCACGTAGACGATGGGGGGGAGGAAGGAGAGGCCGAGGAGGATGAGGGCGACCTCTAGGGCGGAGGCCATGCCGGCCGTCTAGGCGGGGGGGCGTATTTATGGGTTCCCCAGGGTCGCGTGGGCGGCGGCCAGGCGGGCCACCGGGACGCGGAACGGGGAGCAGCTCACGTAGTCCAAGCCGATGGTGTGGCAGAACGCGATGGACGAGGGTTCCCCGCCGTGCTCCCCGCAGATGCCCACCTTGAGGTCCGGGCGGGTCGCCCGGCCCTCGTCCACGGCGAACCGCATGAGGCGACCCACGCCCTCCCGGTCGAGGATCTCGAAGGGGTTCACCGGGAGGATGCCCTCGTCGATGTAGTGGAACAGGAACTTGCCCTCCGCGTCGTCCCTCGAGTAGCCGAAGGTGGTCTGGGTGAGGTCGTTCGTCCCGAAGGAGAAGAACTCCGCGTGGCGGGCGACCTCCCCCGCGGTGAGGGCGGCCCGGGGGATTTCCACCATCGTGCCGAAGGCGTACTCCACCTCCCCGCCCTCCGCTTCCATCGTCTCGCGGGCCACGACCTCCAGCTGCTCCCGCACACGGGCAATCTCGTTCACGTGGCCGATGAGGGGGATCATGATCTCGGGCTTCACGTCCACCCCCTCCGCCTTCAGCCGCAGGGCGGCGGTGAGAATGGCCCGGGTCTGCATCTCGTTGATCTCCGGGTACACGAGCCCGAGGCGGCACCCGCGGAGGCCCAGCATGGGATTCGCCTCATGGAGGGCGCGCACCCGTTCCAGGAGCCGCTCCTTGGCCTCGATCTCCGTCGCAGATGCCCCCTTGAGCCGCAGCGTCGTCACCTCCACGAGAAGGGTCTCCAGGTTCGGGAGGAACTCGTGGAGGGGAGGGTCGAGGAGGCGGATGGTCACCTCGAGGCCCTCCATCTCCCGGAGGATGCCCACGAAGTCGTCCACCTGCATCGGCAGGAGCTTGTCCAGCGCGGCGCGGCGGGCGGCCTCGTCCCCCGCCAGGATCATCTCCTGCATGATGGGCAGCCGCTCCTCCTCCATGAACATGTGCTCCGTG
>CAYFXO010000150.1:0-2413 GCA_964347125.1 uncultured Methanomassiliicoccales archaeon
CAACGTGGAGCTGGGGAAGATGAACGAGTGGGTCGAGTTCTACGCACGGGTGATGGGCTTTGCCCAGCTCGTCCACTTCCGCGACGACCAGATCTCCACCGAGTACACGGCCCTCATGTCCAAGGTCATGTGGGACGGCACCGGCCGCATCAAGTTCCCCATCAACGAGCCGGCCGAGGGGAAGAAGAAGTCCCAGATCGAGGAGTACCTCGACTACTACCGGGCGCCCGGCGTCCAGCACATCGCCATGGCGACCGAGGACATCGTGGGCACCGTCGATGCCCTCCGCCGGCGGGGAGTGGGTTTCATCCGGGTCCCCGACACCTACTACGATCCCCTCCCGGAGCGAGTCGGGGAGATCGACCAGGACTACGCGGACCTGGAGCGGCTGGGCATCTTGGCCGATCGCGACGAGGAGGGGTACCTCCTCCAGATCTTCACCAAGATCCAGCAGGACCGCCCCACGGTCTTCTACGAGCTCATCGAGCGCCACGGCTCCAGGGGGTTCGGGCTGGGCAACTTCAAGGAGCTCTTCGTTGCCATCGAGCGGGAGCAGGCCGAGCGGGGGAACCTCTAGGGCTCAGGTCAGGCCGGTGATGCCGCGCCAGGCGAGCCGGACGAGCGTGTCCACCGTCCGGCGGCGCTCCTCCTTGCCGGCCCCCGGGTTCCGCTGCGCCGCCGTCTCCGCCATGCCGATGAGCCCCAGCGCCACGTCCTGTGCCTCCTCGGGCTCCACCCGACCCCGGGACTCGCGGACGATGACCTCGGTCACCTCCGTGAGCACCTCGTCCCGGAAGCGACCGACCATCTCGCGGAAGTCGCGCTCCGCCCCCACCGCCTCCTGCATGAGGAGACGGAACCCCTCGGCGTGGTCGTCGACAAAGTCGAAGTAGGCCTGGAAGGAGGCCCGGATCCGCTCTCGGTTGCCCCTGGAGGTCTCCAGGGCGGTATGGACGCGGTCCTTGAGCGAGGCGAGGTCGGCCTCGAGGAGCGCCAGGTACAGGTCCCGCTTCGACGGGAAGTGGTCGTAGAGGATCGGCTTCGTGACGCCGGCCTCCCTCGCCACCTCGTCCATCGTCACGGTGTGGAAGCCGTGTTGGCCGAACACCTTCCGAGCCACCTCGAGCAGCTGGGCCCGCCGTTCGGGGGCCCTCATCCTCCTTCGCGATCGCTGCTGCATTGACACCTCGCCTACCGCATAGTAACCTACTGCACAGTAGGAAACAATAGTCCGCGCCCGCACATTCTGCCAGGACGAAGGGGAACGCGATGGACTTCCGGTTGACGGAGGACCAGATGACGGCCCAGAAGTGGGCCCACGAGTTCGCGGAGCGGGAGATCCGCCCGGTCGCCCCGGAGTACGACGAGTCGGAGGAGTTCCCCTGGCCCGTGGTGAAGAAGGCCGCCGAGGTGGGCCTCTACTCTCTCGAGTTCTACACGGAGATGGCCGGCGGGGACCCGACCGGCCTCACGATGCCCATCGTCTTGGAGGAGACGTGCTGGGGGTGCGCGGGGATCGCCCTCGGGATCTTCGGGACGGGCCTCCCGCTGGCGGCCCTGGCTGCCTCCGGCACCCAGGAGCAGCTCCTGGAGTGGGCTCCCCGCATGGTGGGGACGCCCGACGATCCCAAGCTCGGCGCCTTCGCTGTCACCGAGCCCGACGCCGGCTCCGACGTCTCGGCCCTCCGGACGACGGCGAGGCGCGACGGGGATGAGTGGGTTCTCGACGGGCGCAAGGTGTTCATCACCAACGGCGGGATCGCCGACGTCCACGTGGTCGTCGCGACGGTGGATCCGGATCTGGGCCACCGGGGGCAGGCCGCCTTCATCGTCCCCACCGAGCTCGACGGGATCCGCCAGGGGAAGAAGGAGCGCAAGCTGGGCATCCGAGCCTCCCACACGGCCGAGGTGATCCTCGAGGGCTGCCGGGTCCCGCTGGAGAACGTGGTGGGCGGGATGGAGAAGCTGGAGCGCAAGCTGGAACGGGGGCGGAAGAACGAGGTGACCGGCTCCTCGCAGGCCCTGAAGGCCTTCGAGATGACCCGCCCGTCGGTGGCGGCCCAGGCCGTGGGCATCGCCAGGGCTGCCCTCGAGTTCGCCCTCGACTACGCGAGGCAGCGGACCCAGTTCGGGCAGCCGATCATCCAGCACCAGGGCATCGCCTTCAAGCTGGCCGACATGGCCCTGGAGGTCGACGCGGCCCGCCTCCTGACCTGGCGGGCGGCGTGGATGGGGCGGAACGACGTCGAGTTCGATCGCGCCCAGGGGTCGATGAGCAAGCTGAAGGCCAGCGAGGTTGCGGTCTGGGTGACGGAGCAGGCGGTCCAGGTCCTCGGGGGGTACGGCTACATCAAGGACTTCCCGGTGGAGAAGTGGTACCGGGACGCGAAGATCTACACGATCTTCGAGGGGA
>CAYFXO010000151.1:0-2405 GCA_964347125.1 uncultured Methanomassiliicoccales archaeon
CGCTCCTCCGCGGGCTTCCACACCGCCTTCACCTTCATCCCGATGTGGATGTCCTCCTTCGTGACCTCGTCGAAGTAGTGCATGATGCCCATCTTCTCCGACGCGCCGTCCAGGCTCACGACCCCCACGAAGATGGGGTCCTCGATGCGGCGGGCGTCCGTGTCGAGGTAGGAGATGGAGAAGGTCTCGATGGTCCCCGTGTCCCGGATGGGGACCCACGCGTCCGTGGGGCGGAAGCACTCCTCGCAGAACATCCGGGGCGGGAAGAGGATGCGCTCGCAGGCGTTGCACTTCCGCGCGACCAGCCGCCCCGCCTCCAACTCGTTCAGGAAGCGGCTCATGGCCTGCCCCGCGGACCACGCGTACTTCGCGTCCGGCCGGTACCGCTCAGAGGTGACCTCGCCGGAGTCGATCTGCTTCTGCTTCAGCTCGACTCCCGGCCACTCCCGGATCTTCTCCGTCATCAGGATCCCCCCCGCATCACGACGACGCTCCCGTACTGCATCAGGTCCCCCCAGGCGTTCGTCACTCCGGTCTCCGGGGAGCCGGGCACCTGCCGCTTCCCCGCCTGATCCGTGAGCTGCCAGAAGAGCTCCCCCGTCTTGATCCCCATCGTCGCGGCGATGGGGTTGCCGACGCCCAGGAGGCCGCCCGAGGGGCACGTGGGCAGGTCGCCGTCCCGCTGCGTCACCCCCTCGCGGGTGAGCACCGGGGCCTTCCCCTTGTCGCAGAGGAGCAGACCCTCCATGTGGTGGAGCTCCTTGTAGTCGAAGGGGTCATAGGGCTCCGCCACGTCGATCTGGTTCGGCGGGTCGTCGATCTTCGCCTGCTGGTAGGCCATCTTCGCGGCCCGCGCCAGATACTCCGGGAACGCCAGGTCCCGGTCGGTCCACATCGTCGAGTCGATGCACCACCCGACCCCGTCGATCCACGCCACGTCCTCGAAGTCCTTCACCCGGTCCTCCGCCACGAGGACCAGGGCCGAGGCCCCGTCACTGGGCGGGGAGATGTCCAGCCGCTGCACGGGCCAGGCCATGACCTCCGAGTTCAGCACGTCCTCCACGGTAATGTCCGCGTCCGGCAGCTGGGCGCACGGGTGCCCCACGGCGTTCCGCTTGTTCTTCACCGCCACGCGGGCGATGTCCTCCTTCTCGACGCCGTAGGTGTGCATGTACCGGTTCATCTCCATCGAGAAGATCCACACCAGGTTGGGCTTCAGCGGGCGGTCCAGGATGGGGTCCCAGATGTGCCCGAAGACGCTCTGTGGGTGGGGGTAACAGGAGGACATCTTCTCCTCGTTCACCACGAGGGCGACGTCCGCCAGCCCGGAGGCGACGTGCCACCAGCCCGCGATGGTCGTGAAGACCCCCGTGCCGCCGCCCACGAAGGCCCGCATGTACGGCTTGCGGGCGCCCCCGCACCCGTCGAGGAGGTTCTCCCCCTTCATGTGGATGCCATCGAAGGCGTCGGGGGCGGTGCCGTTGAGGACGGCGTCCACGTCGCCCAGGCCGATCCCCGCCTGGTCCAGGGCCATGCGGGTGGCCTCGTAGCACATCTCCCGACCCGTCTCCTGCAACCGCCTCCGGAAGATCGTCATCCCGGCGCCGACGACCGCCACCTTGCGCATCTCAGCCCCTCCGGAAGATCGCGACGGCCCCCGTCGCCGTGGGCACGCCCCGCCAGCCGAAGGCGAGGCCCGTCTCCACGTCGCTCAGCTGGTGCCGCCCCGCCTCCCCGCGGATCTGCAAGACGGTCTCGTAGGCCTTCTGCAGCCCCGAGGCCTCCAGAAGGTTTCCGGCGCCGAGGCAGCCGCCCGAAGCGTTCACGGGCAGGCCGCCGTCGGGGGCGAAGCGCCCGCTCTCCACGTCCCCCGCGGTGTTCCCCGCCAGGCCCAGGGCCTCCAGGTGCTGGAGCTCCTTGAACGCGAACCGGTCGTCCACCTCCGCGAAGTCCACCTGGGCCCCGGGGTTCTCGATGCCCGCGATCTTGTAGGCCTGCCTCGCCGCCAGGCGGGCGTACGCGGCCTCGTCCCAGGAACGGGTCTCCAGCCACGGCGTATCGGAGGCCCATCCCACCGCGTCCAGCCACACAGGCTCCGCCCCGAGCTCCTTCGCCTTGTGGGCGGACGCCAGGACGAGGACGACGGCACCGTCGGCGAGGTCGCTGACCTCCAGGCGCTTGAGGGGGTCGAAGAGGCGCTCGGACGCCATGACGTCGTCCGCGGTGACGGGCATTCCGGGGGAGGCCAGCTCGGTCCGCAGCCCGTTCCGACGGTTCTGTGCGGCGATGGCGGCGCAGTGGTCCTCCGTCACCCCGTTGCCGTTCAAATAGGCGTTCATCTCCAGGCCCGCCACGTAGTAGGGGTGGCCCCCCAGGGGCTTGTTCCAGATCGGGTCGAGGGCGTG
>CAYFXO010000152.1:0-2394 GCA_964347125.1 uncultured Methanomassiliicoccales archaeon
GGCTGGTTCATCGACGACGTCTGGGTCTACGAGGGCGACGGCGACACGACGGACGGGAAGCGGTACACCTACGACGCGAGCCTGGGCCCGTGCGGCGGCACCTTCGAGTACTTCTTCACCGGCAGCGACGCGAACGGCGGCGTGGCCACGGGCCAACCGACGGTCACGACGGCGGGTCCGACGGTGTTCTGCGCCCCCGTCCTGGACTGGACGGGGGAGGCCGGGTACACGACGGACGGCCTGGAGCCGGAGGTGGGCGACACGACCACCACCTTCACCTACCGCATCCTCTACACCGAGGGCGAGAACGAGGCCCCCGGGGCGGGCTTCCCGGCCCTCAACGTCTACGACGCGGGCGTGCCCATCGCCGGATCGCCCTTCACCATGATCCTGGACTCCTGGGTCGGCACCCCGGGGGACTACGTGGCCGGGGCCATCTACACCTACGACATCGTCGCAGGGACCCTCGCCGCCGGCGGGGACTACTCCTACCTCATCGAGGCGGAAGACACCGCCGGGGCGGCGGCCATCCCGACGCCCCTGATGCCCGGGCCCATCGTGACGATCCCCGGGAACGACCCGCCCGAGGCGCGGGACCTGACGGTGACCGATCCGGGCGGCGGGGACAGCATGCACGTCCTGGGCCCGAATCCCGACTTCGCCTGGTCGTACTTCGACCCGGAGAGCGCCGCCCAGACGGACTACCAGGTCCGGGTGGGGACCGCGCCGGGCCTCAGTGACATGTGGGCGCCGCCGCCCGCGGGGATGGCGGGGCTCACGGAGTCCTATGCGGGATTGCCCCTCGCGGACGGCACGGACTACTGGGTCGGGGTGCGGGTGTGGGACGACGCCCAGCCGGGACCGTGGAACGAGACGCTGTTCCACACGAACGGCATCCCGCCGGCGCCGACGACCCCCGTCGTCCCGCCGGACCTGGGCACCGTGGACGCGGGCGCCGGGACGACGGTGAGCTGGACCTCGGGCGGCGCCGACCCGGAGGGCGACACCGTCGCCTACGACTGGGAGGTCGCCACGGACCCGGCCTTCACGGTGATCATCGCCTCCGGGACGACGTTCTCCACAACCTCTGATGGATTCGCCACGACACCGCTGACGACCTACTACTGGCGCGCCCGCGCCTGCGACAACTGGGAGTGCTCCGGATGGAGTTCCTGGCAGTTCGACACCACCGCGGTGATCAACGACCCGCCCGTCGCGTCCTTCCCGGGCGTCGACGGCTACCTGGACGGCACCGTCGGCATCCTGCACATCATCACCGCGAACCCCGTCGTGAACTGGACCTACTCCGACCCGGAGTCGGTCCCCCAGGCGGAGTTCGAGGTGTACGTCGGCACCGCGCAGGGCGTGATGGACGTCTGGGCGCCCGGCCCCGCGCCCGGGGCGGGGACCAGCGCGACGTACGCCGGTCCGGCCCTGTCCGACGGCACGGACTACTGGGTCGGGGTGCGGGTGTCCGACGGGGTGAAGTGGAGCGCCTGGGCGGAGGTGATGGCCCACACGAACACGCCGCCACCGGCCCCCACACTCACCGCGCCGGCGAACGGGGCGACGGACCAGGACCCGGCGACGGTGACCCTGGTCTGGGGCACCGTCACCGACGCGGAGGCGGACAGCATCACGTACTACTGGTACCTGTCCACCTCGCCGACGTTCGCCACCCTGGTGGACAGCGGCACCACCGCAAGCACGACGGTGGACGTGAACGTCGTCCAGTCGACGCAGTACTACTGGCGCGTGCAGGCACGGGACGGCTGGGAGTTCGGGGCGAACAGCTCCGACTTCGACTTCACCACCGGGGTGCCCATCACCACCGGCACCGTCTCGGGACGGGTGACGAACGCCCAGGGACAGATCATCCTGGCGGCCACCGTCCAGCTCGTGGACGACACCGGCACGGTGGTGGACACCGAGCTGACGGGGGCGAACGGGCGGTTCACCTTCACCGACGTGGACTTCGGCACCTACTCCGTCCGGGTGACGGCGGCCGGGTTCCAGTCCAAGACGGTGGAGAACGTCGACGTCACCCAGGCGGACCCGGACCAGGACGTGGGGACGATCCAGCTGGCGGCGGTCTCCCTCGCCCCGGAGATCCCCCTCTGGCTCATCGCCCTCCTCCTCCTGATCATCATCGTGGTGATCGTCGCCCTCCTGCTCCTCATGCGCAGGCGGAAGCCCGCGGAGGAGGCGCCGCCCCCGCCGGGACCCCCGCCGGAGGCGTTCCCGCCCCCGGTGGCCCCCGAAGAGGCGCCCCCGGCCGCCCCGGAGGAGGCCCCGCCCGCCGAGCCGGACGAGGCCTACCCCCCGCCGGAGGACCTGCCGCCCCCGGAGGAGCCCGAGGTCCCCGAGGGACCGCCCGAAGAGGGCGAGGTGTAG
>CAYFXO010000153.1:0-540 GCA_964347125.1 uncultured Methanomassiliicoccales archaeon
CAGGTCTCCACGTACGACGCGGGGGCCCTCTTCGCCCGGACGGAGGGCATCATCCCGGCACCGGAGTCCAACCACGCCGTCAAAGGCGCGGTGGAGCTGGCGCTAGAGGCGAAGGCGGCGGGGGAGGAGCGGGTCATCGTGTTCAACCTCTCCGGCCACGGCCTGCTGGACCTGGAGGGCTTCGCCACCTACCTGGGCGGCGCCCTCGTGGACAACTGAGGCCCTCGCGGGAAGCGTTGATAAGAGCCGCGCGCCTTGACCCCGCGGATGAAGACCCTCGAGGCAGTGGCGGAGGCGGTCCGGGCCTGCACGCGTTGCCCCCTCCATGAAACCCGCACCCAGGGCGTCCCCGGGGAGGGCCGGCCCGATGCCGCGCTGTTCTTCGTGGGCGAGGCCCCGGGCCGCCATGAGGACGCGGCGGGACGCCCCTTCGTGGGCGCCGCGGGACAGCTGCTCAACAAGGTGCTCCGCAAGTTCGGCGTCGAGCGGTCGCAGGTCTACATCGCGAACATCGTGAAGTGCCGCCCGCCCGGCAACCGC
>CAYFXO010000153.1:550-2339 GCA_964347125.1 uncultured Methanomassiliicoccales archaeon
CGGGGACGCTTGAACCCGGCTCGCGCTCCCGGTTCGCGGATCCGCCGCCGGGCCTGAGGCGGGAGGAGGTCTTCATCACGAGCATCTTGAAGTCCCACCCGCCCAACAACCGGAACCCGAAGATGGCCGAGATGCGCGCCTGCCGCCCCTACCTCGTCGAGCAGGTCCGCCTCGTGGGGCCGAAGGTCCTGGTGACCCTCGGGCGGTACGGCCTGCAGGGCCTCATGGAGAAGGGGTACAAGATCGAGGACGCCCGCGAGGAGTCCCTCACGTACGAAGGCATCCCCGTGGTGGCCACCTACCATCCCGCGGGCGTGATGAGGAACCGGCCGAGACGTTGGCCCGAGTTCGTCGCCGACTTGGAACGCGCGAGGCGAGTCGCGGAGGGGGGCACGTGAGGCCCGTCATCCTCAGCGAGCGCCCCCGCCCCTGGAGCCCCTCGGAGAAGGTGCTCTCCGCGGGGGCCGTGGTCTTCCGGGACGGCAAGGCCCTCATCCTCCGGCGGGCGGACGAGATAATCTGGTGCCTCCCGAAGGGCAAGGTGGAGCCCGGGGAGACCGAGGGGGAGGCCGCCGTCCGCGAGGTCCGCGAGGAGACGGGCCTCGACTGCGACCTCCTGGAGACGGTCCACGAGGTGGCCTACCAGTACTACTGGCCCCCCGACGACAGGAACTTCGACAAGCGAGTGGTCTACTTCCTCGCGGAGTCCAAGGCCGGCGAGCTCGATCTGGAGGACTCCTTCGACGAGGGCCGCTGGTGCTTCCTCAAGAAGGCCCTGGAGCTCCTCCACTACGAGAACGACCGGGAGGTCGTCCGAAAGGCCTTCGACGCCGCCCACGGCCTACTTCAGTGACTGGAGGAGCTGGTCTGGCGGGAGGGTGTTCAGGATGTCCCCCGCCTCCAGCCACCCGCGGCGGGCGAGACCCACGCCGAACGGCATCTGGTCGAGCTCGGGGATGCTGTGGGCGTCCGTGCAGATGAGGAGCTTCGCCCCCGCCGCCTTCGCCCGGCGGGCGTACTCCCCGTTCAGGTCCATCCGCAGGGAGGAGGCGTTCACCTCCAGGGCCGTCCCGGCGTCCGCCGCGGCCCGGGCGACGGCGTCCATGTCCACGTCCACCGGCTCCCGCCCGCCGATCTTGCGGCACGTGGGGTGGGCGAGGAGGCTCGTGCTCGGGTGCTCCACCGCGGCGACCATGCGGGCGGTCATCTCGCCCTTCGGCATCCGGAACTTCGAGTGGACCGCGGCGACGACGTAGTCCATCGCCTCCAGGAGCGAGTCCGGGTAGTCCAGGGAGCCGTCCTCGAAGACCTCCACCTCGGACCCCGCGAGGAGGGTGATGCCCTCCATCCGGTCCGAGAGCTCGCGGATCGCCGCGATGTGGGCCTCCATGGCCCCCACGGAGAGACCGTTGGCGACGCGGAGGGTCTTGGAGTGGTCGGACACGCCCAGGTACGCGTAGCCCCGATCCCGGGCCCCAGCCGCCATCCGCTCCAGGGTCTCGATGCCATCCGTCGCGGTGGTGTGGGTGTGGAGATCCCCGCGGATGTCCCCGATGTCCACGAGGTCGGGGAGCCGCCCCTCGAGGGCCGCCTGAACCTCCCCCGCGTCCTCCCGCAGCTCCGGCTCGATGAACGGCAGCCCCAGGGCCTCGTAGATCCCCGCCTCGTCCGGGCCGGCGACCTGCGCCTCCCCGCGGAACAGGCCGTACTCGTTGAGCTTGAGCCCCTTCTCCACGGCCATTCCCCGGACCCGGATGTTGTGGTCCTTCGAGCCCGTGAAGTACTGCAG
>CAYFXO010000154.1:0-2308 GCA_964347125.1 uncultured Methanomassiliicoccales archaeon
TCCGAGCCGACGACCTAGGGCTTCACTGAGGCGGGGGCGAGAACCCTTCCGTCTCCTCGTCGGCGCAGGGCTCCGTCTCCAGCTGGAAGGTGGTGTGGCTGATGTTGAAGTGGTTCGTCGCCAGCTCGTTGAGCTCCGTCCGCAGGCGGGCCTGGTCCGCCACGTCTCCGACGAGGACATGGGCGCTCATCGCGTGGACGTTGCTGCAGATGCTCCACACGTGGACGTCGTGGAGGTCCTCGATCCCCGCCCGCGACCGCATCTCCGCCGTCATGGCCTCCACGTCCACGTGCCGGGGTGGGCGCTCCATCAGGATGAAGACCGCCTCCCAGAGCATCCAGAGCCCGCCGATCAGGATGAGGGCGCCCACGAAGAAGCTCACGAGGGGGTCGATGAGGAAGTTCCCGGTGACGTACATGAGGCTCCCGCCCGCGACCACGCCGACGGAGGCCAAGGTGTCGCCCAAGACGTTCATGCGGGCGCTCCTCACGTTCAGGTTGTCGAACCCGCGAAGGCTGTAGGCCATGTAGAGATTCGCGACGAGGCCCACGGTGGCCACCGCGAGCATCTCCGTCGTCCGGATCTCGGGGGTCGTCGTAAGCCGCTGGAAAGCCTCGAAGTAGATGACGGCGACGAGGATCAGGAGGATGGCGCCGTTCGCCAGGGCCGCGAGCACCTCCGCCCGGTGGTAGCCGAAGGTGGCCCACTGGTTCGGGGGCCGCAGGGCGACGCGGATCGCCCCGAGGCTCAGGATGAGGGCCGCCATGTCCATGAAGGCGTGGCCCGCATCGCTCAGGAGGGCGAGGCTCCCTGTGAAGAGACCCCCCGCGATCTCCACGCCAAGGATGACGGCGGTGATGATGATGGCGACCTTCAGGGTCCCCGCGGCGGTCTTCGGCCCCACGGCCTGTCCATTTCGTCCCCCCACCTTAACGCTTTGCGGCCCGGTGTTGGAACCCTTAAATAGCGTCCTGGGCGTGAACGCGGCATGCTGTCCGCCCGCTCCCTGACGAAGGCCTACAACGGCTTCGTCGCCGTGAGGGACGCGACTTTCCAGGTGCCGCAGGGGGAGACGTTCGGCCTCCTGGGGTCCAACGGCGCGGGGAAGACGACCCTGATGAAGATCTTCGGCACCCTCCTGCACCCGGACCGGGGGACGGCGACGGTGCGGGGCGTCGACGTCCGCACCCACCCCCTGGAGGTCCGACGCATCGTCGGGTACCTGCCGGAGACCCCCGCCCTCTACGACCACCTGACGGGCTACGAGTTCCTGGACATGCTCTCCGTGCTCCGGGGCATCCCCCGGGACGACGCCGAGGCCCGCATCGGCCGGGTGGCGAAGACCTTCCGCCTGGACCGGGAGCTGGACACGGAGATGGGCTCCCACTCCAAGGGCATGCGGCAGAAGGTCGCCGTGGCCTCCGCCCTCTTCCACGAGCCCCCCGTCCTCATCCTCGACGAGCCCACCACGGGCCTCGACCCGCGGTTCTCCAAGATCCTGAAGGACTACCTGCGGGGCTACGTAAGGGAGGGCGGCACGGTGCTCATGAGCACCCACATCACGGAGGTGGCGGAGGCCCTCTGCGACAGGGTGGCGATCATCCACGAGGGGACGTTGCGGGACGTGGGGACCCTCCCCGAGCTGGAGGCCCGGTACGGGGCGGACACCCTCGAGGACGTCTTCGTGGCCGCGGTGGGGGAGGCGTGAGCGCCTTCGAGGTCTTCGCGGCGGACTCCCTCACCGCTTGGCGGGTGCTCAAGGCCCGCGTGGCGAAGTCGAAGCTCATGGCCGCCTGGTTCGCCATCCTCATGATCACCGTCACCTGGTTCTACCTGCGCATCGCCGAGTTCATTGTGGCCGTCGGCCTCCCCGCGGACCTCCAGGTGACCCCGGGGATGATCCTCCTGGGGATCTTCTTCCTCTTCCTCTCCAAGGCGTCCGTGGACGCGTACCACAACACCCTGGACAACCCCGCCCTGGCGTTCCCCCTCCTCCAGCCGGTGAGGCGGTCCTCCCTCATCCTGGGCCGCCTCCTCACCCTGGTGTGGCACAACCTCCTCCTCCTCGTCGTCCCCCTGGCCCTCGCCGTCGCCCTCATCGGGGTCTACGGGATGCGCATCCCTGTCCCGGTGTTCTTCGTGGTGGACCTCGTCGTCCTGGAGGTCCTGGGGGTGGCGGCGGGGTTCACCCTCGCCCTCTTTGCCTCCCGCCCGACCTGGGGGAAGAAGGCGGTGGGGGCGCTGGCCTACGCGCCCATCCTCGCGGGCCTCTGGTTCGTCCTCATCGACGGCGACCTCCCGCCGGAGA
>CAYFXO010000155.1:0-1954 GCA_964347125.1 uncultured Methanomassiliicoccales archaeon
CCCCGGTGCTGCCGGCGGTACGTGTCCAGGGGGAGCCGCTTGATGTACCCCGTCTGGGTCACCGTGACGACGACCCGCTCGTTCGGGATGAGGTCCTCGATGAGGATGTCCTCCGCGTGGGTCTCGACATCCGTCCGCCGCGGGTCGCCGAACTTCGCCTTCAGCGCCTCCAGCTCGTCCTTGATGATGCCCAGGATCCGCTCCTCGGACGCCAGGATGGCCTTGAGGTCGGCGATGGTCGCCTCCAGCTCCTCCTCCTCCGCCCGGATCTTCTCGGACTCCAGGCCGGTGAGGCGCTGCAGCTGCATCGCCAGGATGGCCTTCGCCTGGTCCTCGCTGAGCTCGAACTGGGTCACGAGGCCCTCCCGCGCGGCCTCGGCGCTCTCGGACCCGCGGATGAGGTCGATGACATCGTCCAGGTGGTCCAGGGCGGTGATGAGCCCCTGCAGGATGTGGGCCCGCTGCTCCGCCTTCCCCAGGTCGAAGGCCGTCCGCCGCCGGACCACGTCCTCCCGGAACCGCAGGTACTCCTGCATGGTCTCCTTCAGGGTGAGGAGCCGCGGCTCCCCCTCCACCAGGGCGAGGTTCTGGATGCCGAAGGTCGTCTGGAGCTGGCTGTGCTTGAACAGCTGGTTGAGGACGACGTCCTCCATGACGTCCCGGCGGAGCTCGATGACGATCCGCATGCCGGACTGGTCGCTCTCGTCCCGCAGGTCCGTGATGCCGTCGATCTTCCGGTCCTTCACCAGGTCCGCGATGGTCTCCAGGAGGGCCGTCTTGTTGACCATGTAGGGGATCTCGGTGACCACGATGCGGGACTTCCCCTTCCCCATGTCCTCGATTGCCGTTCTCGCCCGCACCTGGAGGAGGCCGTGGCCTGTGTGGTACGCTTCCCACATCCCCGCGACGCCGTAGATGATGCCTCCGGTGGGGAAGTCCGGCCCGCGGATGGGCCCCTCTTCCGGGTTCACAAGGCTCTCCAGCTCCAGCTGCGGGTCCTCGATGAGGGCCACGAGGCCGTCCACGATCTCGCCCAGGTTGTGGGGCGGCACGTTCGTCGCCATCCCCACCGCGATCCCGCTGGAGCCGTTCACGAGGAGGTTCGGCAGCTTCCCCGGGAGCACCTCCGGCTCTTGGGCCGTCCCGTCGAAGTTGTCCAGGAACGGCACCGTCTCCTTGTCCAGGTCCTGGAGCATCTCCTCCGCGATCCGGTCGAGGCGGCACTCCGTGTACCGCATGGCCGCGGGCGGGTCCCCGTCCACGGACCCCCAGTTCCCCTGCCCGTCCACCAGCGGGTAGCGCAGGGAGAAATCCTGGGTCATCCGGGCGAGGGCGTCGTACACCGCCTGGTCCCCGTGGGGGTGGTAGCGCCCCAGGCACTCGCCCACGATGCGGGCGCTCTTCCGATGAGGCCCGCCGGGACGGATGCCCAGTTGATCCATGGAATGGAGGATGCGCCGGTGCACGGGCTTCAACCCGTCGCGCACGTCCGGTAGCGCCCGACCCACGATGACGGACATGGAGTAGTCGATGTAGGAGCGCTCCATTTCAGCCTCGATGGGCTGGGGGATGATGCGCTCCTCCACTTCCTCCTCTTGGGGCATCGGCCGTCTCCTAGATGTCGAGGTTCAGGACCTCTTTGGCGTGCTTCTGGATGAACTCCCGCCGCTCCTTCACCCGTTCTCCCATCAGGATCCGAAAGAGCTCATCCGCCCTGGCGGCGTCCTCGATCGTGACCTTCAACAGGACTCTGTTCTCCGGGTCCAGTGTCGTCACCCAGAGCTGATGGGGGTTCATCTCTCCTAGCCCCTTGTACCGCTGGATGCTGAACCCATCCCCTTGACTCGCCAGCAGTTCGTCCTTCTCTTGGTCCGTGTGGGCGTAGAGTTCTTGCTTGCCCTTGTACAGGCGGTAGAGAGGCGGCTGGGCGATGTAGACGTAGCCGGCTTCGATG
>CAYFXO010000155.1:1964-2238 GCA_964347125.1 uncultured Methanomassiliicoccales archaeon
CAGCAGCGTCCGGATGTGGCTCCCGTCCACGTCGGCGTCCACGAGGGCCACAATCTTGTGGTACCGGACCTTGTCCAGGTCGAACTCGTCACCCGGGTTCGTGCCAATGGCCGTGATGAGGGTCCGGATCTCCATGTTCTTGAACATCCGCTCGGGCTTCGCCTTCTCCACGTTCAGGATCTTCCCGCGCAGCGGTAGGATGGCTTGGAACCGGCGGTCCCGGCCTTGCTTCGCGCTCCCGCCCGCGGATGGGCCTTCCACGATGAAGAGTTCC
>CAYFXO010000156.1:0-2230 GCA_964347125.1 uncultured Methanomassiliicoccales archaeon
GATGGGGAGGCGGAACCGCTCCCGGAGGCGGTGCAGGCGAGGCCATGCGGGGGCGTCCGTCACCCTTCACCCTCCCGCCACAGGATGTCCGCCACCTGCCGCACGGAGTCCCGCCAGACGCCCTCGAGGATCGTCTCGAAGCGCAGGTCCACGCGCCGCGAGCCGTCGGCGCTCTCGATGACCAGGCCGCCCAGGCAGTCCAGGGTAGCCGGCGGGGCCAGGCCGCTGCTGCGCACGACAGCCGCGTCCTCCTCGTGGGCCAGCACCCGACCGGAGGCGGTCTCGTCTTTGTACTCCGCCAGGAGCGCCCGGATGACCTCCGCACGTCGCGGGGAGGCGGCCAGGCGGTCCCGCGCCGTCTCGAGGACGCGGTCCAGGATTTCCTTCTGGGCGGCCAGGGTGATCTTCTTGGCCTGGAGCTCGGCCTTCGCCAGCTCCTGCGTCTTCAGACGTTCGCCGGCGGACTCGGCGGCCGCCAGGCGGTCGGCCTTCAGCGCGGCCCCCTCCTTCCTGGCGTCCGCTAGCATCCGCTCCCGCTCCGCCGCGCCCTCCTTCCGGATGGCGTCGATCTCGGCGTCGCCGGCGGCGCGAATCTTCTCGATGACCGCGTCGAGGGACATCGCAACTCCCCGGGTGGACCCTCAGTCCGCGACTAGAGCCGACCCAAGATGAGGAACGCCATGGCGAAGCCGAACAGGACGATCGTCTCGGGGAGCACCATGAACACGATGCCTTTCCCGAACAGCGCCTCGTTCTCGGCCATGGCGCCCACGGCGGCCGCCCCGACGACCTTCTCCGCCCACGCGGTGGCGAAGGCCGAACCGATCAGGGTCAGCGCCGCTGACAGAGCCACGATGCCTTCCGCTGCCTCACTCACCATTTCCTATGCCTCCTGTACTGCTCGTTTCTCCAATCCGAAGGGGCTGAACCTGAGTCCGGACCCCTTGAAGAACTTGAGGAAGAACTCCACGTAGTTCAGGCGGATCGCCTGGATGCCCGCGGAGATGGCGCCCAAGAGAAAGACCATGGCATGGGCGAAGAAGAGGAGGACGAAGCCCACGATCATGAGGGCGATGTTCCCCGTGAGGACGAGGGAGCCGAGGATCATGCTGTTGAAGGCGAGGGCCACGGCGCCCTTGGCCACCGCCACCCCCGCGATCCGGGTGTAGGACACCATGTTCGCGAGGAGGCTGATGGGCTCGAGCACGGCGACCCCGCCCTCTGCGGGGACCACGAGGGCGATCCCCGCCGCGAGGAACGCGATGGAGAAGTAGGAGACGGAGAGGCTCCCCACCACGAGGACGCTCCCCGGATCCATGGGGATCCACGCCACGAGGGGGGATTCGATGAAGATCCGGGAGACCGGGTAGCTGTCCAGGTTCTGGGGGAGCTTCATGAGCAGGGTGAAGAGCCCGTAGAGGACGAGGAGCCAGCCGAACTTCGCCAGGGCGTGCTTCTTGTCGTGGCGGACCTCGTTGACGAACCCGAAGATGAAGCCGACGCCTAAGTGGAAGAAGGACGCGATCACGGAGAGGAGGAGCATATCCACGACCCCGACCTCCCCGAGCTTCTCGATGACCGGGTGGTAGTCCCAGTGGGCGCCGAAGATCTCCTCCCAGGTGATGGGGACCTCCAGCCCCCCCTCCTCGTGGACGAAGGGGATGCCGAAGGCCTCGCCGAAGAGGACCACCCCGAAGAGGGCGGCCCAGATGCCGCCGAAGAACATGACGCGCAGGAGGTCGCTGAACTCCGGCATCTTGGAGAGCTTCTTCTGGAGGACCGCGGTGAGGACGAGCATCACGATGCCGTACCCCAGGTCCCCGATCATGAGGCCGAAGAAGATGGGAAAGATCAGGAAGACGACGATGGTGGGGTCGATCTCCTTGTAGTTGGGCGTGGAGAACAGGTGGATGAGGAACTCCGTCGACCGGACGGGCTTCGGGTTGTCCAGCTCCACGGGGACCTCGTCTTCCCCCGCTTCCGTTAGGGAGTGGTGCACCTCCTCCATCCCGCCCAGAGCCTTGTTGAGGCCGTCGAGGCGCTCCTTGGGGACCCAACCCTCGACGACGAAGGAGTGCTCCGTCGTGGCGCACCGGAGGGGAGCGTCCGCCTTCTCCACCTCCCGCGAGAGGGAGACCTCGGCGGACAGGATGAACCGGGCGTACCGTTCCTGGAGGACCGCGAGCCGCTCTTCGGAGTTCTCGAGGCGTTGCTCCCATCGGGACCGGTC
>CAYFXO010000157.1:0-2193 GCA_964347125.1 uncultured Methanomassiliicoccales archaeon
TTGCCGTGGGCGGCCCCGACCTCCTGGAGGACCGCCACCAGCGCCCCGATGGACTCCAGGCTGGCGTCCCTGAAGAAGCTGTGATCCTTCCGGATGGGGTCCTGGGGCTTGTACCCTGGGTGGTACTTCCCGGTGAGCGCCCCCTCCGCGAGGGGTCCCCACGCCATCACGGTGATGCCCTCCCGCTGGCAGTAGGGCCGGAGCTCCACCTCGATGTCCCGGTGGAGCATGTTGTACTGCACCTGGTTCGAGGCGATGTCCGTCCTGGAGAGGGCGGCCCGGGCCTCCTCCAGGTCCCGCACGGCGAAGTTGCTCACGGCGATGACCCCGATCTTCCCCTCCTTGTGGAGCCGTTCCAGGGCCTTCATGGTCTCCCCGAGGGGAACCTGCTGCCACGGGTCGGGCCAGTGGACCTGGTACACGTCGATGACGTCCACCCCGAGGCGCTTGCGGCTCCTCTCGCACGCCTTCAGGACATCGTCGTGGCGGAGGTGGCTCCCGGAGACCTTGGTGGCGATGACGAGTTCGTCCCGGCCGATGGCCTCGATGGCCCGCCCCACCACCTGCTCGGAGTGGCCCTCCCCGTAGGCCTCCGCGGTGTCGATGAGGTTGACGCCCAGCTCGTGGGCCCGGACCATGGCGGCGACGCAGTCCTCGTCGTTCACATCCTCCCCCCACGAGGCGCCCCCCGCCTGCCACATCCCGAGGCCGATGCGCGGGACCTTGAGGCCGCTCCTCCCCAGCTCCACCTGCTCCACGGCGATCCGCCCGCCTACCGCGGGTGGCCTAGAAAAGGGTTTGGAGGGGCCCCCAGTCCGCAATCCAGTAATCAGACCTGATACCCCGGTGCGGTCCCTTAAGGCCGCTCACGCCGATGGCATCCACGGGCCTATGCCCCCCCGGACACAACTCCCCCCCCAGCAGGGTGGGGTCGCCTCGACTGTGGGCACCATCCTGACCCTGCTCGTGGTGCTCCTTCTTCTAGGTAGCATCAGCACCACCTACGTGCCCGCGCAACTGAAGGACATGGAGTACGTCCACATGGAGGGGGTCCAGGCCACCTTCGCCGAGCTCCAGGACGACCTCAACGGGGAGTGGGCGGACCTCGGCCCGGGGAAGTCCGGCCGCGTGCGGAAGTCCGTCCCGCTGGCCCTCGGTTCCCCGGGAATCCCGGCCTTCGCCCACCCCACCCAGGGCCTCCTGGAGGTGGACACGACGGACGCCGCCTCCCTCGTCCTCTCCTACGAGTTCGTCACGAGCTACGACAACGGCACCGTGGCGAAGGTGGACCAGGACGTGGTCCTCATCCTGGACTCCTCCGGGAGCATGCAATGGAACGACCCCGACGACATCCGCCTGGAGGGGGCGCGGGACTACATCAGCACCCTCTCGGCCCCGGACCGGGTCGCCATCGTCGACTTCGACAGCCGGGCCCGCCTCGTGCGGACGAACGTGCGGGAGGAGCCCCACCATCTCTTCCACCCCGGCCACACCGGCGAGCCGGACTACCAGGAGGCCATCGATGACCTGGAGACCATCGACTCCTGGGGCGGGACGAACTACGGCTGGGCCCTATGGATGGCGAACAACGAGCTCATCGTGAACGGGGACCCGAACCACACGTGGGTGGAGAGCCGCCGCACGGACGGGTGGAACAACTACTGGTGGTACAGCTGGTGGGCCCAGTGGGAGGCGGTGCGCGCCCGGGACAACGGCATCGTCCTGTACACCATCGGCCTGGGGAACCACGACGTCCGCCTCCTGCGGTGGATGGCGGAGTACACGGGAGGGCGCTATTACGCGGCCCCGAGCCCCGAGGCGCTGCGGTGGATCTACTACGACATCTCCCAGAACTTCCAGGGCGGGGTGCAGTGCGCCTGCACGGAGGTGGCGGAGCGGGGCGGGGGCCGGGTGTCCCTGGAGGTCCGCAACCGCCACTACGTGCCCCAGACCGTCCTGTACGAGAACGGGGCGGTGGTCACGACCCAGAGCGACGGCTCGCTGATGTCCTCGCCCCCGGACCTGACGGTGGGCCGGGGCACTGACGGCGGCCTCCACCTGGGCCTCGGCCTCACGTCCCTGGTGGGCGCCTCCCAGAAGCGGCAGGGCCACGGGACGGAGATCCTCCGCTTGAAGCCCATCGCGTCCACGACGGAGGCGGTGGCCCTCACCCGCATCGACCTCGCGGACGTC
>CAYFXO010000158.1:0-2189 GCA_964347125.1 uncultured Methanomassiliicoccales archaeon
TTCACGTGGAACATCCCCGTCCGTTCCCGGAGCTGCGCGAGGCGGGCCCGGCGCTTCGCCTCGAAGGCGTCCCGGTCCAGGGGCGGCACCTCCGTCACCCCCGTCTTGTCGAAGAGGACGACGTTCTCCCCGTGGACCTCCGGCTCCAGGTACTTCTCCGGCGCCGAGCGGGTCAGCACGGCCATGTCGATGAGGAGGAAGGGGCTCGTGCCGCGAAGGTGATAGAACTTCTGGGCCAGCCCCTCGCTGTGAAGGCCCTCGACGACGTACGTCCCCTCGATGGGCGCAAGCCGCTCCAGGGATGCCTCGATGGTGGCGAACGCCTCCTCCGTCCTCCCGTCCTCCACGATCACATACAGGTCGACGTCGGACCACGGGTCGATGCGCCTCCAGGCCGCGGCCCCGCCCTCGTAGAAGGCGTCCACGTAGTCCAGGGGACGCAGGGCGGCCTCCAGGGCTTGGACGACATCAGTGCGGGAAGGGGCGTCGGATGCCATGGCTCACGTCGGGCAACGGGCGGGGGGTAATAAGGCCGGTCATCGCCGGCGAGTTCCTCATCCGGAACGTCCTCCTCTCCGCCGCCTTCGTCCTCCTCCCCGTGAAGGAGTGGAGCGTGTGGCCGTGCATGGTGGTTCACGGCATCAACAGCGCCCTCGTGTACCTGGTCTTCCCCCTGTTCCCAGCCTGACGGCTGGCGATCCGCGTACGAGGGGGCGCCGGGCGCGCTAGCGAGCCTACTGAGCGGACTCGTCCCGCTCCATCAGCCCGAAGGTGTTGCCCTCAGGGTCCTGGAAGTAGGCGAGCCAGCCGACGCCGGGGACGGCGCCCTTCGGGACGACGACCTTGCCGCCGTTGGACCCGATCTTCTGGAGGGCCTTCTCCACGGAGGGGACATCGATGGTGTTCACCGTCGCGCCCATCCCTTCCTGGCGCGGGCCGAGCCCGCCGTCGATGCCGGGCGCGGATTCGTCGCCCGTCATGATCATCCAGTAGTCCATGGGGCCTTCCCACTTCTGGATCTTCCAGCCGAAGGTCTCCTCGTAGAAGCGCTTCGCGCGCTGCACGTCGTCCGCACCGATCTCGAAGTGCACAACTCGGGACATGGTGCCGCGGCTAGGCGGAGGTGGGCTATAAACCGATTCCATTCAACCGTCGAAATCCGCCTACGTCTCCTGGAGGAGATCCCGGAGGACCGTGTGGAGGATGCCGCCGTTCCGGTAGTAGCGCACCTCCACGGGGGAGTCGAGGCGGGCGATCGTGGTGAACTCGACCACGTCCCCGTCCTCCCGTTCCGCCCGGACCCGGACCTCCTGCCCCGGCGCCAAATCCCCGCCCAGGCCCTCGACGTGGAAGACCTCGTGCCCCGTGAGGCCCAGGGACGCCGCGCCCTCCCCCTCGAGGAACTGCAGGGGCAGCACGCCCATCCCGATGAGGTTGCTGCGGTGGATGCGCTCGAAGCTCTCCGCGAGGACGGCTCGGACGCCCAGCAGGAGGGTGCCCTTCGCGGCCCAGTCCCGGGAGCTGCCGGAGCCGTACTCCTTCCCCGCGATCACAATGAGGGGCGTCCCCTCCTGTTGGTAGCGCTCCGCCGCCTCGTAGACCGTCATCCGGTCCCCGCTGGGGACGTGCACCGTGACCCCGCCCTCCGTCCCCGGCACCAGGAGGTTCTTCAGGCGGATGTTCGCGAAGGTCCCGCGGGCCATCACCCGGTCGTTCCCCCGCCGCGAGCCGTAGGAGTTGAAGTCCGGCGGCTCGATGCCCAGGCTGATGAGATACCGTCCCGCGGGGGTATCCTTCGGGATCGCCCCGGCGGGGGAGATGTGGTCCGTGGTCACGGAGTCGCCCAGGAGGACCAGGACCCGCGCGCCGTGGATGTCCCCCGGGGGCTCCGGCTCCGGGCTCAGGTCGACGAAGAAGGGCGGCTCCCGGAGGTACGTGGACTCGGGCCACGGGTAAACGGGGTCGTCGATTCCTTCGATGGCGTTCCACGTTTCGTTGCCGTCGAAGACGTCCGCGTAGCGGGCGGCGTACTGCTCGGGCCGGACGGCGGTGCGCACCGCCTCCCGGACCTCCTCCTGGGAGGGCCAGAGGTCCCTCAGGTAGACGGGGGCCCCGTCCTTCCCTTTCCCGATGGGCTCCGTCGCCAGGTCGATGTCCCCGTTCCCCGCGAGGGCGTAGGCTACCACGAG
>CAYFXO010000159.1:0-1932 GCA_964347125.1 uncultured Methanomassiliicoccales archaeon
CGGGTCGCCATCGCCCGGTCGCTGGTGAACGACCCCGCCATCGTCTGGGCCGACGAGCCCACGGGGAACCTGGACACGGAGACCTCCCTGCAGATCACCCAGCTCCTGAAGGAACTGAACCGCGAGAACCAGCAGACCTTCGTCCTGGTGACCCACGACATCAACGTCGCGGAGAAGGCGGGGCGCATCCTGAAGATGCGGAGCGGCGTCATCGAGAGCGACATGGCCATGGGGGGCTGACCCGCGGATGGTGGACATCCCCCTCCCCGTCCTCATCGTGGCCGGGATCGCCCTCGTGGTGGGGGTCATGGCCGCGTGGAAGCCCGTGCTCTTCCGCATGGCGTTGCGGAACCTCACCCGCCGGCGGGCCATGTCCGCCATCGTCGTGGGCGGCCTCCTCATCGGGACCGCCATCATCTCGTCCTCCCTCGTCGTCGGCGACACCCTGGAGTTCATCTTCGTCGAGGACGTCCTCGACCGGCTGGACCGGGTGGACGAGGTCGTCGGGCTGCCGACCCAGACGGGCTACGCGAACTTCACCTTCGGCGTCTACGAGGATTTGGACGCGTGGCTTGTGGACCGGGGCGCGCCCGTGGACGGCGTCGCCCCCGCCCTCGTGCGCGTCGTCCCCATCCAAAACGTAGACGGCGACAAGGCGGACCAGGCCATCACGATCCTGGGGCTGGACGACGCCTACGAGGCGGGCTTCGGCGAGCTCGTGACCGTGGGCGGGCAGGAGGTCGGCGTCGCGTCCCTCGGCCCGATGCAGGTCTGGGTGAACGATCGGACCGCGAAGGAGCTCAACGCCTCCGCGGGCCACACGATGCGCCTCTTCTTCGGCGTCAAGGTCACGACCCTCATCGTCGAGGGCGTCGTCCGCGACGAGGGGAAGGCGAACTGGCAGAAGGACCCCCTCGTCATCATGCGCCTGGAGGACGCCCAGGAAGCGTTCAACGAGCACGGCCTCGTCAACCTCGTCCGGATCTCAAACCGTGGGGGGGTGGAGGACGGGGTGGCCCACACGGACGCCGTCGTGGCGGAGGTGGAGGCGTTCCTCGACACCCAGGACTTCCCCGAAGACGCGGCCCTGAGCGTGGACCCCCTCAAGCGGGACCAGCTGGAGGACGCCCAGGAGCTCAGCGAGGACATCACGGAGATCTTCCTCATCATGGGGACCTTCTCCAACATCGCCGGCGTCCTCCTCATCATCAACATCTTCGTCATGCTGTCCGAGGAGCGGAAGCCGGAGATGGGGGTCTCCCGCGCCATCGGCATGAAGCGGCGCCACCTCACCCAGACCTTCCTCTTCGAGGGGGCCATCTTCGTGGCCCTCGCCGCGGCGATCGGCACCTTCCTCGGTCTGGGCCTCGGCTACCTCATCATCTACGCCTTCGGCCTCATCTTCGCCTCCGAGGGGCTGAACCCCACATTCCACTTCGAGAACGCGAGCCTCCTCCTGGCGTTCTCCCTGGGCGTCATCATCTCCTTCGCCACCGTGGCCCTGGCCTCCTGGCGGGTGAGCAAGCTGAACATCGTCCGGGCGATCCGCGACATCCCCGAGCCCCGGGTGAAGCGGGTGACGTTCCTGGGGGCCCTCCTCGCCTACGTGCTCATCGTGTGGGGAGCGATCTGGGCCCTGCGCGGCTTCGAGCTGGTGGACCCCCCTTCCGAGGCGCCGGACGTCACCATCATTCGGCGCTCGAGGGCTGAAATCGATACCCGACCCCCCGCACGGTCTCAATGAGCACTCCGGCGGTCTCGATCTTCTCCCGGAGCCGGCGGATGTGGACCGTGACCGTCGCGGTGTCCCCATCCCACGCGAAGTCCCAGACGTCCTCGAGCAGCTCCGAGCGGCTGAAGGCGCGCCCGGGGTTCGACGCCAGGAGGAAGAGCAGGTCGAACTCCTTGCGGGTGAGCCGCACGACCGCGTCG
>CAYFXO010000159.1:1942-2187 GCA_964347125.1 uncultured Methanomassiliicoccales archaeon
AAACGGAACAGTTTGCCTTCAACAACCACTCCCATCAATCGGGAGTGGAAGATCTTTGGAGCCATGGCGGCCGTCTTCGGTCTCGGGTTCCTCTTCTCGCCCGTCGTCGACGGGGAGAGCCTCGCCATGTACCGCATCGCGGGCCCGCCCCTCATCGCCTTGGGCGTCGCCATCCCCTTCGCCACCCTGATCAACCCCCGCGTCCCTTTCTCCGCCGCGGGCGCGTTCAACCTGGGCTACGTCCT
>CAYFXO010000160.1:0-2183 GCA_964347125.1 uncultured Methanomassiliicoccales archaeon
ATCTTCTTCCTCTTCCTCTCCATCGCCATCGGGTTCCTCGCCGCCTCCGTCGTGGCGGTCCTGCTGTTCGTCGTCTTCGTCATCCTCGCCCTCGTCGCCTCGGACAGCCTGAAGAACGCCTTCTCCGGCCTGATGCTCATGATCTCCGACCCCTTCGACGAGGGGGACCGGGTGAAGGTCCTGGACGACCTGGTGGCGGACGTCCTCGAGATGAACCTCACCATGACCCAGGTCCGCACCACGAAGGGCGACATCATCAGCGTCCCCAATAGCGAACTCATGCGCCACTCCATCCTCAACTTCAGCCGGTCCGTCGACCACCCGATCTACGTCGACGTCGCCGTGCCCTTCCAGGTCCCCCGCAAGGAGGTCGAGGCGATGCTCCTCGCCGCCGCGGAGCGGACGCCGGGGGTGTTGGAGGAGCCCGCGCCCACGGTCTTCGGCAAGGGGTTGGAGGACGGGGCCATCCTCCACCAGCTCCTCGCCTACGCCAACGACCCGGAGGACCTGAAGCAGATCCGCAGCGACCTCATCTATCACATCCAGGACGAGTTCCACCACTCCGGGATCAAGGGTCTGGACCTAGAGAACTAGGTCGTGCTCCCCCACCTTTCGCAGCATGAGGACGGGGATGGGGACGCGCTTCGCGAGCCGGTCCTCGACGGGCCCGAAGGCGTACTGCCGCAACGCCCACCCCGCGCTCGCCCCGAGGACGAGCAGGTCGTAGTGGCGGACTACCTTCATGACCGCGCCGATGGCGGAGCGGGCCTTCACGACCTCCGACTTGTAGCGCGCCCCCGCCCGCTCGCAGAGGCCCGCGAGGCGCTCCGCGTACCGCAGGTCCGAGGCCTCCTTGGCCGGGTCCGTCACCACGGTGAGGATCGTCACCTCCGCGTCGTACCGGCGCGCGATCTGGGCCGCCAGGGCCGTCGCGTGGCTCGTGTGCCACGTGTGGCCCGCCAGGATCAGGATGCGCTCCAGCCTCTCCTTCAGGCCCGTCGTCTTCGCGAGGGCCACATCGCACGACGCCCGCTGCACGAGGTAGTCGATGTTCGTCCCCATGATGGCCCGCCCCGTGGGGGAGCCGCGCCACCCCAGCACGAGGAGGTCGATGTCCTTCTCGTCCACCTCGTTCGCGATGGTGACGTCGACCTTGTGGGCGATCTTCACGACGGCCTCCGCGTCGATGCGCTCCCGCCGCGCGATGCGCTCCAGGCGCTTCAGGTCCCGTATCGTGTCCTCCACCTGGGAGTACCCGATGGATTTCGGCGGCAGCGCCAGGGGGACCTCCACCACGTTCAGGATCCGGAGCTCCGCCTCCTGCGCCCGGGCAATGACGCTGGCGAGGCGGATGAGGCGCTCGTTCGTCACGTCCCGCACGGGGACGAGGATCCGTGGCCGGGGCTTCTCCCGCTCCACCTCCTGCCCCGCGAGGACCTCCAGGAGTTCCATGCGCTTCGCCTCGGGGATTGTCTCGATTTCGCGCTTGCCGCCCGCGGGGTAGTGGATGATGAGGCCCGCAACGATCCAGGCGATGGCCACGTACCAGGCCACCTGGCCGGGTCCCAGCTCCGCCCCTTCCGCGGGGAGGAACCACACCGCGGCGGCGAGGACGAGGTTCAGGACGATGCCGAGTACCGGGAGGAAGGGGACCAAGGGCATGCGGAAGCCGCGCTCCAGGTCGGGTCGGAGCCGGCGCAACGTGATGACGGAGGCGTTCGCCATGAGGAACAGCAGGAGGAACATGATGGCCGCGGCCGCGGCGATCTGGTTGATCTGCGGGAGCATGGCCATCCCCGCGATGATGACCCCGCTAGCGATGACCGCTCGGGAGGGGGTCCGCCGGGTCGGGTGCACGCCGCCGAAGGACTTCGGGATCGTCCCGTCGCGCCCCATGGCGAAGGACACCCGGGACGAGGAGTACACCGTGGCGTTGAGGGCGGAGGTCGTGGCGAGGAGGCCGCCCAGGATCATCAGGAGGACCCCCGAGAACCCCAGGAGGGAGCCCGCAGCGCGGATCATGGCGAGTTCCGGCTCCTCCGCGGAGCCCAGGCACCGCCACGCGGAGCCGCCGCACTGTGGGGTGACCTCGATGACCCCGAGGGCCGTCGCGAAGACGAGGACGTAGATGATGACCACGATGATGAGGGAGATGAAGATGGCCCGGGGGATGTTCCGTCGCG
>CAYFXO010000161.1:0-1882 GCA_964347125.1 uncultured Methanomassiliicoccales archaeon
AGGAACCGCTCCAGGCCGTACCCCGTGTCCACCACGTTCAGCTTCATCGGGGCGTACCGGTCGCCCTCGATCTCCACGGACCCACCGTCGTCCCGCACGTGGTTCATGAACACCAGGGTCGCCAGCTCCAGGCCCCCCGCGATGACCTCGAAGGACGGGCCGGCGTTCCCGCCCCCCGCCCAGGGGTGCTCCTTGTACGTGATGCCCTCCGCGGAGAGGCCCAGGTCCTCCGTGAGGAACTCCTGACAGTACGCCAGGGTCTCCTCCTTCCAGTAGACGGGGTGCTCCTCCGAGTCGAAGGCGTGGTGGGCCATCATCTCGAACCCGCTGAGGTGCTTGCTCGTGCGGCCCACGGAGTCCAGGTCGTCCATCCGGATGCAGGGCTGGGAGATCGTGAGGGGGTTCGCGGGGGGCTCCGCGATGCCCGAGGTCACGTGGGGCTGGAAGTCGTAGATGGAGGCGCTCACGAGGAAGACGTCCTGCCGCCAGCGGGGGATGATGGGGTAGCGGCCGAGGCGGGCGTGGCCCCGGGCCTCGAAGAACGACAGGAAGCGCTCCCGCATGCTGTCCAGGGTGAAGTCGCCCTCGATGAGGGGGTCGCCGATGAACGCGAACGGGTCGCACGGGGCGTCGCCGCAGGTGGTGCGCTCCGTGAGGCTCCAGAAGCCGGCGCCGCAGGAGGCGCAGGTGCGGCGGGAGTGGCCCGCGTCCTCGAAGAACTGGAGGCGGTACTCCTCCTCGAACATCGACCGCGACGATGAGGCGGTTTCGATATAAAAGTGAGCCTCCCGTCTCCAGGGACGATAGAGGGAAATACCGCGGTGCTTACTCCAGTCCAGGAACCTCACCGGGGTTCCAGGAGGAGGGACCATCCGAAGCGCGTGGGCCTGGGTTTTCGGTCTGGTCTTCCTCCTCCCTGTCCTCAGCCTCCCTGGGATCGCGGGCCAGCCGGACCCGGGACCCTCCCCCGCGTGGGACGAGCCCGTCACCTTCACCAACGTCGCCCACCAGATCCTCCCCGAGGACGCCCAGGGCCGCGTCCCCAACGCCAACTTCATCTCGTTCGGGGACTACGACCGCGACGACGACCTGGACTTCCTCATCGGCACCCGCCTCTTCCGGAACAACGGCCCGCCGGCGTGGGACTTCGCCGAGGTCACCGCCACCGCCTTCCTAGACACCCGCCGCGGCGGGCAGGGAGTTTGGGGCGACTACGACCACGACGGCTTTCTGGACATCTACGTCCCCGCCTCCCCCTCGGTGACCATCGACCACTCCACGTGCACCATCACCGTGGGGAACAACAACTGGGACACCCTCTGGCACAACAACGGCAACGGCACCTTCTCCAACGTCACGGTGGCCGCCGGGAACGTCTACGACCTCGTGCCCAGCGGCGTCGCGGGGTGGGGGGACATGAACCGGGACGGGTACCTGGACCTCTACGTCGCGGGGACGGAGACCTTCTTCCAGTGCCAGTCCAACGGCCAGTACTACGCCTACTACTACCCGGACTACTTCTACCTCAACGACGGGGACGGGACCTTCACCGACGCCACCGCCTCCTCGGGGATCTGGGCGGTGGAGGGGACCTCCCCCAAGTACGGGCGGGGCGTCACCTGGACGGACTACAACGACGACGGGTGGCCCGACCTCTACGTGTCCAACTACCGCCAGCAGGCCAACTACCTCTGGGAGAACCAGGGGGACGGGACCTTCGTCGACGCCGGCCCCGCCACGGGGACCGCGAACGGTGCCCCGGACCCGGTGAACAATCCCGACCCCTGCGGCCGCGGCGGCCACAGCGTCGGCTCCTCCTGGGGCGACTACGACAACGACGGCGACTTGGACCTCTACGTCACGAACCTGAACCACAAGGACT
>CAYFXO010000161.1:1931-2170 GCA_964347125.1 uncultured Methanomassiliicoccales archaeon
ACGCGTTCACGAACGTCCGGGGCGCGGCGGGCATCCCTATCAAGCCCTATAGCTTCCTCAACTGCATCACCCCCTCCGGCGGCGGTGCCCAGGGCGACGAGCTCATGGTCGGCGACGCATGGGGCGACTACGACAACGACGGCGACCTCGACCTGTGGCTGCCGCAGATCTACGACCACGTCAGCTACGCCTACTCCTACCTGTACCGCCACGAGGGGCTCGCCACCGGGACCTTCACG
>CAYFXO010000162.1:0-2163 GCA_964347125.1 uncultured Methanomassiliicoccales archaeon
GCCCCCGGAGGAGCCCGAGGTCCCCGAGGGACCGCCCGAAGAGGGCGAGGTGTAGGCGCGGCGAGCGATACGGCCCACGGCGGCCGGAAGGTCGGCGAGCCGAGCGATCTCCCAGTCCGGAGTCTCCGCCTCGGTCCGGGAGACCTGTGGAACCCACGTTCCGTCCCGCAGGCGGATGGTCCACATCCCGAGGGCTTTCGCGGGAACCACGTCGTTGTCGACCCGGTCCCCCACCATCACCGCCTCCCGTGGGGTGCAACCCGCGCGCCCCATCGCCAGCTCATAGAAGGCCGGCTCCGGCTTCCCAAGACCCTCCACCCCGGAGATGACCACCACGTCCAGGAAGCACGCCAGGTCGCTCTCAGCCAGGAACGCCGCCATGGTCGGCCGCTGGTTGGCCACGACCCCGAGACGGTAGTCCTCGTGGAGCGCCCTGAGGACCTCCTTCGCCTCGGGCCGCAGGGGATTCAGGGCCACGTCCTTCCCCCGCACCCGGGCCTCGAACTCCCGGTTCACGGCCTCCGCGGCCTCCCGGTCCCGCAAGAAGAAGTAGGGCAGATCGTGCCCGTAGTGAGGGCTGACGCCGGAGACCACCTGGCGGACGCCCCGGAGAAGCTCCGCCTCGGTCAGGTCGACCCCGTGCTCCCGTAGCAACCCTCGCACCTGGTCGTACATGAACGCATGGTACGGCGTCTCGTCGAGGAGGACCCCGCCCAGGTCCAGAAAGACCCACCGGAGCATGACGGCGGCGGAAGCGGCCGCCGCCATATAGGGATTCGTCCGCGGGAGGGTTAAATACGCACCCCCCGCTTGACCGGGGAGGGTGAGGGCATGGACTTCCAGCTTACGGAGGAGCAGAGGCTGGTCCGCAAGATGGCCCGCGAGTTCACGCAGAAGGAGATCGAGCCCTACGTGGACGAGTGGGAAGAGGCGGGGGCCATCCCGCGGGAGATCATGGACAAGATGGCCTCCTTGGGCATCCTCGGCGGCCCCTTCCCGGAGGAGTACGGCGGCTCCGGCATGGACTACGTGAGCTTCCACCTGCTCATCGAGGAGCTGGCGAAGGGGTGCTCCTCCCTCCGGACGAGCCTCTCCGTCCACGCCTGCCTCGCGGGGACCACGATCAACTACTTCGGCAGCGACGCGCAGAAGGAGGAATGGCTCCCGCCCCTCTTCGCGGGGAAGCGTCTGGGGGCCTGGGCCCTCACGGAGCCCGAGGCGGGCTCCGACGCGGCGAACCAACAGACCACCGCGACCCCCGACGGGGACGGCTACGTCCTCAACGGCCACAAGATGTTCATCTCGAACGGCGCCCTGGCGGACGACGTCATCGTGTTCGCCCGGATCCCGGGGTCGATGCGCCACGAAGGCATCTGCGCCTTCCTCGTCCCCAAGGGCACCCCCGGCTTCGAGCCGGGGACCGTGGAGACCCGGACGAAGCTGGGCCTGAGGGCGTCCCCCACCGCGGAGCTCCTGTTTCGGGACTGCCGCGTGCCGGAGGAGAACCGCATCGGGGAGGAGGGGCAGGGGTGGGACATCGCCATGTTCGTCCTGAACCACGGCCGCCTCAGCGTGGCGGCGGGGGCGGTAGGCATCGCCCAGGCGTGCCTGGACGCCAGCGTGACGTACGCGAAGGAGCGTAGGGCCTTCGGCCGCCCCATCGGGAAGTTCCAGCTCGTGAAGGAGATGATCGCCCAGATGGCCATGGAGACGGAGGCGGGGCGGCTCCTCACCCTGAAGGCGGCACACCTCCGGGATTTGGGGAAGGAGAGCCCCCTGGCGGTGTCCTTCGCGAAACTCTTCACCGCCCAGATGGTCATGCGGGTCGCGGACAACGCCGTCCAGGTGCACGGGGGCTACGGCTTCAGCGGGGACTTCCCCGTGGAGCGGTACTTCCGGGACGCGAAGATCTGCGGCCTCTATGAGGGGACGAACCAGATCCAGAGCCTCATCATCGCGGACGAGGTCCTGGGCCCGCTGAAGTGAGCATGAGCCCCCTGGAGTCCCTGTACGCCCTCGGGGTCGGGGTCGTCCTCGGGCTGTCCATCGCCGCCCCGCCGGGGCCCGTGAACGCCCTCATCGCCCGGGACACGGTGGTGCGGTCGAAGCTCGCCGGGTTCCTGGTGGGGTGCGGGGCCCTCACCGCGGACGCCATCTTCCTCG
>CAYFXO010000163.1:0-2147 GCA_964347125.1 uncultured Methanomassiliicoccales archaeon
GGCGTCGGGGACGACCCAGCGGTGGGACCAGATCGTGTCGGGGTCCGGGTTGGCCTCCTGGCCCGCCCCCGCGTGCACGAGGATGATGTGGTCCACCACCCCGTCCCCGTCCGTGTCGTAGTCGGCGAAGTTGATGTCCGGGTCCGCCAGCTGGACGGCCTCGATGACGAGGCGGTAGACCTCCCCGTTCAGGTCGTCGACGCCGCTGGCGGAGTCGGCGCCGTAGAAGTCCATGGGGAAGGAGGACTGGTACCACCGCGCCCCCGTCGTCCCCGTGAACTCGAACTGGCCGTAGGAGTTCTCGTCGAAGTAGTCGTACATGCTGGTGCCGCTCCCCTGGCTGAAGAGGAGCTGGTCGAAGTACGCCTTCGTGTTCGGGGGGTCGTGGGCCACGTCGGAGAACTCCACCAGGAGGACCACGGCCTCCTCGAAGTGGCTGGACCGGGTGCCCACCCGCTCCCAAGAGGACGTCTCCTGGATGTAGGGCGGGGAGGCGTACACGGCGGGGTTCGGCGGGGCGAGATGGGGCCCGCGGATGACCTTCGGAGCCGCCGCGTCGTCAGAAGCGTCGAACCCCAGGAGCGGAACGCCAGCGAATAGCAAGGCGGCTGCGAGAAATAGCGCCAGTGATCGCTCCAACATGGGGATTGGCCGTGCTACGAGCGGGATGCTATATAAGGATTGAGAGGCCAGTCGCTGGAGTGATAGGAGGGCCCGACGCGGCCCCCGCCGGCGACTACGAGGCCCCGCCCGCGGCGATGCGGCGGAACGCCACGAGGTAGCCGAGGGCGAAGAGGGCCTGCCCCGGGACCGAGGCCACCGCCCTCGTCGCGTCCGCGGTCCCCTGAAACGCCTCGTATTGCTCCCGCGTGAGCTCCCCTTCGTACTCCATCGCGCTCACCTGCCCCACCGTCCAGGCGGCGGCGAGGGCCCCCGCCACGGAGAGGACGACGGCTAGGACGAGGACGGCCCGTCCCGCGGAACGTTGATGCGCCCACACGAGGAGGCTGGCGGCGACGCCCGTGGCCAGCGCGATGGGCACCGCGAGCCACAGGGAGTTCACGGTCGTGTCCCTCAGAAGGGCGTACTGCGGATTCCCGCCGAAGATGTCGAAGGACGAGGCGAAGTAGAGGCCGAGGAGGAGCCCCCCGAAGAGGAAGAGGGCCCCGACGTAGAGGGGAACGCCGATCTCAACATAGAGCGAGTGCTTCCCGCGGAACGCCTTCCGGCCGAGGCCGACCAGCAAGATTCCGACGAGGAGGGCGAGCCAACCCAAGGGGCTGACGATGGGGAGGGGGACCAGGAGGAATCCAGCCACCGCCGCCAGGAGCCCCGCCTTCGTCCAGGCGACGCGCTTGGCCGTCCTCTGACTCTCCTTCCGCACGACGCCTTCCATCCCGCGGGGCTGCGGCGGGTCTCCGGACAACTCCATCCCGCAAGCGGGGCAGGCGGCCTGTCCCGCCACAATCACCGCGTTGCAGGAGGGACAGGTCCGCATCGGGCACCAGCGCTGGTCCGTAGGACCCCCGGCGCCTTAAGCGTCCCCTCACAAGAGGACCGGGCGGGAGGATCCTCCCACCCGCCGCCAATCGTTATTTACGGCGGTTCGCATGCCGAGGTCGTGGCCCTCGACGAGGTCGCCCTCCGGTGCGCGCTGCAGAACGCGGTGGCCTACGGCGGGACTGCGAACCAGAAGTCGGGCATCTGGAAGGTCATGGCGGCGGACCCCTCCGTACGCGAGCGCCCCGACGAGGTCGCCGCCGCCGTCGCCTCCGCCGTCGCCCGGGTCAACGCGATGTCCCTCGAGACGCAGCGCGAGGAACTGGAAGCCCTCGCCCCGGGGCTCCTCGACGCGGAGCGGGAGGCGGTGCCCCGGGAGCTCCCGGACCTCCCCAACGTGGGCGACCGCGTCGTCATGCGGCTCGCCCCCTACCCCTCCGGACCCCTCCACATCGGCAACGCTCGGATGGCCATCCTCAACGACGAGTACGTGAAGCGCCACGACGGCGCCCTCATCCTGGCCTTCGACGACACCATCGGGTCCACGGAGAAGATCCCCGTCCCGGAGGCCTACGACCAGATCCGCGAGGGCCTCGGGTGGCTCGGCGTCGAGTGCCACGAGACGGTCTACAAGAGCGACCGCATGG
>CAYFXO010000164.1:0-2138 GCA_964347125.1 uncultured Methanomassiliicoccales archaeon
ACGACACGAACCCCCTCGCGGAGGAGGAGACCTACGTCCAGGCGATTCTGGACGATGTCCGGTGGCTGGGCTTCGACTGGGAGGACCGCCTCTTCTTCGCGTCGGATTACTTCGAGCAGATGTACGACTACGCCGTCCAGCTCGTGAGGCAGGGGGACGCGTACGTGGACGACCAGCCCGCGGCGGAGATCCGCGCCCAGCGGGGGACCCTCACCACTCCGGGCCAGGAGAGCCCCCACCGGGACCGCCCCGTTGAGGAGAACCTCGACCTCCTGGAACGCATGCGGGCCAGGGAGTTCCCCGACGGCGCCCGGGTCCTTCGGGCGAAGATCGACATGGCCCATCCGAACATGAACATGCGGGACCCGGTGATGTACCGCATCCTTCACGCGCCCCACCACAACACCGGCGACGCCTGGTGCATCTACCCCACCTACGACTGGGCCCACGGTCTGGAGGACTCCATTGAAGGGGTGACGCACTCCATCTGCACCCTGGAGTTCGAGGACCACCGCCCCCTCTACGATTGGTACCTCGACGCCCTGGGCGTCTACCACCCCCAGCAGATCGAGTTCGCCCGCCTCAACCTCACGTACACGGTGATGAGCAAGCGCATCCTCCGCGAACTCGTGGAGGGCGGGCACGTGAGCGGCTGGGACGACCCCCGCCTGCCGACGATCCGCGGGATGCGCCGCCGCGGCTACTCCCCCGCCGCCCTCCGGAACTTCTGCGGCCGCATCGGCGTCGCCAAGGTCCACAGCACCGTGGACTTCGAGTTCCTGGAGCACGTGGTGCGGGAGGACCTCAACCGTACGGCCCCGCGATTCATGGGCGTCCTCCGGCCCCTGCGGGTGATATTGGAGAACTACCCGGAGGACCAGGTCGAGACCTTCGAGAGCCCCGTCAACCCCGAGGACCCCACCGCGGGCACCCGCCAGGTCCCCTTCTCCCGCGTCTTGTACATTGAACGGGACGACTACATGGAGGAGCCGCCGAAGAAGTACTACCGCCTGGCTCCGGGGCGGGAGGTGCGGTTCCGCTCGGCGTACTTCGTCACCTGCCGCGAAGCGGTCAAGGAGGACGGGGCGGTCGTGAAGCTCCGCTGCACCGTGGACCCCGAGACCCGGGGCGGGGACGCCCCCGACGGCCGGAAGGTGAAGTCCACCCTCCACTGGGTCTCCGCCGCCCACGCCGTCGAGGCCGAGGTGCGATCGTACGAGAAGCTGTTCACCGTCCCCGACCCCCTCGCGCGGGAGGCCGACTTCAAGGAGTTCCTCAACCCCGACTCCCTCGAGGTCCTCACCGAGTGCCGGGTGGAGCCCGGCGTGGCGGACCTGGGGCCCTTCGACCGCCTCCAGTTCGAGCGCCTCGGCTACTTCTGCGTGGACCCCGACACGACGGACGACCGGCTGGTGTTGAACCGAACCGCCACTCTCAGAGACCCCTGGGCCAAGATCCAGCGGCGCCGCCAGGAAGCGAAGTGACTTATCCGGGGGTCCCGCCTATGCCCACCCGCAGCCCCGTGGTGTAGCGGTCAATCATCCGAGGTTCTGGGCCTCGTGACGGCAGTTCGAATCTGCCCGGGGCTATCCCCCGCCGGGCGCGAAGGTGTTAATCCCGGGAGGGCCTTGCGGGGCGCATGCGCCTCGAGTATGTGGGCCTGCGGGTCACCGACCTGGAGCGGTCCGTCCGCTTCTACACGGAGCTCCTGGGCCTCGAAGAGATCCGACGTAGGGATTCCCCGAACTCCGGCGGAACGTGGGTCGTCCTCAAGGACCCCGAGTCCGGCGCGAAGCTCGAACTCAACTGGTACCCGGAGGGCTCCGAGTGGGACGCCCCCTACGTCCCGGGAGAAGGGCTGGACCACATCGGCTTCATCGTGGACGACGTGCGGGAGGCCTACGAGAGGCTCGTCGCTGCGGGGGCAGAGCCCGCCATGGACCCCTCCCGGGCGGAGGGCTGGGTCGCCTACGTGAAGGACCCGGACGGCAACTGGGTCGAGATCTACCAGCTGACCCAACCCAACCCCCAGTAGGCCCGGGGACCCGCCCTTGAAAACCTAAATAGCCCGCCCGCCATCCCCCGCCAGGGGAGGCGCATGCTCGACCGCGACCAGATTCTCACCGCGCTAGACGGCT
>CAYFXO010000165.1:0-2088 GCA_964347125.1 uncultured Methanomassiliicoccales archaeon
GGCAGGGGAACAACAACTACGGCGGCCTCGGCGGGGACAGCCGCGACGAGACCGACGGCTGGGATGCCGCCTCGGGGACGCTGTGGGTCCGGGACGACGCGGGCACGACCCTGGGGATCGCGTCCGCCCTCTCGGGGACCCCCCTGGACCAGCACTACGCGGACGACGGCCAGGGGTTCTTCCGGCCCGGCGACGACGCCCTCTACGCCGCCTCCAACCTCGACCAGGTCGTCGGGGCCGCGGCGGGCAACCGCTACGTCCTCACGGGCTTCAACGTCGGCTCCCTGATGCCGGGGGAGACCGCCGTGCTCCCGTTCGTCCTGGCGTTCAACACCTCCGAGGCCGCGGTCATCGCGAACGACCTGCCCGACGCCCGCACCTTCTACTTCTTCGAGACCGTCCCCATCGTCCTGTCGGAGCTCCAGGACGCGCCGACGCCGCGGGTGGAGGTCTACAACGACTGGGACTCCCCCGTGGACCTCTCCGGGTGGTCCCTCACCGCCACGTCGGGGACGCTCCACACGTACGCCCCCGGCACGGTCCTCGCGGCCAACGCCCACCTCACCGCGACCGTCCCCGCGTTCGGCGGGGAGGCGGACGAGATCACCCTCCTCACCGACGCCGGCATTCCGGTGGACGCCGTGGCCTACGGCTGGCTCGGCGCTGCCCCCGACCCCGTGGCGGGTCTCTCCACCGCGCGGGTGTGGGACCCCGGCCTGGGCACCTATTCGGACGCGTGGACCGCGGCCCTGCAGCCCGGGGACGTCTCGTTCGGCGCGCAGAACCCCGTGCCGGCCGCGGACGACCTCCCCTACCTCGTCCTCAACGAGGTCTCCTTCAACCCGTCCGCCGGCTGCGGCGGCTTCGTGGAGCTGCGGTACACCCGTGACACGGGCACCATCGACTTCGCGGCCACCCCGCACTACCTCGTCGGGGACGCGGTCTACGCGATCACGGGCGGCACCGTGGACACCCTCAACCCGTTCCGCTTCGTCGACACCGTCGACTACCCGGCGGCCTTCGACCTGGATCCCGGGTCGGACAACCTCTACCTCTTCGACGACCAGGGTCAGCTCCTGGACCAGGTCGGCTGGAACGGCCCCCATGGCGTGGACACGACGGTGGCGCGGGTGCCCGAGGGGAGCGGGACCCACGACGGCTACGACGACCCCACGAGCGTCGCCGCGGGGTGGGTCTTCGACGCCACTCCCACGTACGCCCGGTGGATCGCCCTCGAACCCGACCAGCAGTCGGGCGGGGACCCGGGGATCCCGCTGAACTACACCCTGACCCTCCGCAACTACCAGGTGGACCCGGACCTCGTGGACTTCGTCGCGACCTCGACGGCCGGGTGGCCCGTGGCCCTCCTCGACGGCGCGGGAACTCCCCTGGGCGACGCCAACCAGAACGGCCTCCCGGACCTCACCGCCCCCGCCTTCTCCAGCACCCCCGTCGTTGTCCGGCTCGCGATCCCCCCCGTCAGCGCCGGGGACTTCGACAACACCACGATTGGCGCCCTCTCCGTCGGCCGCTCCGGGGCGTGCCCCGCGGGCTACGACGAGGCGACCCTGGCCTCCCTCGTGTTCCCCCACCTGGGGGTCTCGAAGGTGGCGGACCCGGACGTCATCGAGCTGGCGGGCCAACCCAACGACACGGCCACCGTCACCGTCCAGCTCCGGGGGGGCGGCGTCCCCCAGGTCCAGTTCTTCCAGCAGGACACCGTCTTCCTCATCGACTCCTCGGGGAGCATGGCCTGGAACGACCCTGACTACCTGCGCTTGGAGGCCGTGGACCTCTACCTGCGGGACATGACCCCCGACGACCGGGCGGCCGTCATCGCGTTCGGCCACGACTACGACTTGGAGCCCAACCCGACCTGCACCTACATCCCGCCCTTCTGGTCCTGCAACTTCATTTCCACGGGCTGGCTGACGGACGACATGGCGTCCCCCAGCAGCCCCGGGCGGGCGGTCCACCACCTGACGCCCATGGACCCCGCGGGGCTCGCGGCCCTCCAGGCGGACCTGGCCACCCTCGGCCCCCCCCCCCCCCCCCCCCCCCCATCCCCCCCCCCCCCGGGCCCCGCCG
>CAYFXO010000166.1:0-2076 GCA_964347125.1 uncultured Methanomassiliicoccales archaeon
CCTTCATGAGCGCGTGAAAAGGCGAGGGTCGCTACTTAAGGGTGTCTCGGCGGCCTCGGGGGGCCTACGCCCTCTGCCGGCGCTCCCAGATCTCCTTGAACTGCACGGGCTTGCCGCAGGCGGGGCAGAAGGGGTGGCCGTGGGGGTCCATGGTCGGTCGCGTCCCCTCCCACTTGCAGAAGGGGCAGATGAGGTCGTACACCGCGCGGGGCACGGCGGGGGTCCTATTTCCGCCTTCTCGGCTCTCGGGACCGAAGCGGGTCGCGGTCGCCTGCCGCGGGGGCCGCCGCCACCTCGGGCAGGGAAGTTGATATAACCCCCACCCCGATGGTCGGCTCCGCGCCGCTGTGGCTTAGCTGGCTAAAGCGCCACCTTGGTAAGGTGGAGATCGGGGGTTCGAATCCCCCCAGCGGCTTTTCCTCACCGCCCTCCACCCGCCAGCGTCAGTCCCTCTCCCCTACGCCCCCACCGTCCAGGACATCGTGGTCACCCCGCCGTCGTCATCGACCACGGTGAGGGTGATCGTGTAGGCCCCCATCGCCGCGTAGGTGTGGGAGGCGGAGTCCGCAGCGGTCATGGGATTCACGCTCGCCGACGGGTACCCGTCGGGGCCGCTCCCGTCGTTGTAGTGCGTTGTGATCGCATCCCCGGTGCCGTCGCCCCAGGACCAGATGAACGTCAGGTCGTCGCTCCCGGGGTCCGTCGCCGTGGCCGTCGCCTGGACGCTCAGGGGGACGTCGACGAGGAGCGCCCCGAGGTCCGACACCTCCCAGGTCCAGGTCCCCTCGTGGCGGGCGTTGAACGTGTGCTGTAGGCGGGCCTCCTCCCCGGAGGGAAGGGTGAAGATGAGCCAGGCGGGGGTCGCGCCCCAGACCTGGCCGTTCACCGGGTCATCCAGCGGCGTGTACGTCGCCACCGCGGACCACGACCCGCTCAGGAGGTCCAGGTCCACGCCCTCGAGGGTCGCCACCTGCTCATCGGGGTTCCCGGGCATCCGCACCACGCTCGCTGTCGCGGCCTCCGCCCCGCCCTGGTAGAGCGTCAGGACAACGTCGTGGAACTTCTCCCCCGCCACGCGGAGGGTGAGGGTCCCCGTCAGGGAGGCCTGCACCTGGGCACTCACCGACGGGGCGACGTTGCCCACGGTGACGGTCGCGTCCGCGAGGGCGCTGTACTCGCCGTCGTTCACCTGGACCCACACGGAGCCGGCGTAGTCATCCCCGTAGGTGTGTACGGCCGTCGGGGCGGAGGACCAGGTGGTGTCCCACACCCCGTCGGCCTGGAAGTCCCATCGGTACGTGAGGGCGTCCCCGTCGGGGTCCGAGGAGGCCGCGGCGGAGAAGGTGATGGACGACCCCTCAGTGCCCTGGTAGCTGCCCCCGGCGTCCGCCACGGGAGGCTCGTTCTGGGCGAAGACGTCCAGGACGGGCTGGGCGCTGTGGGCGTCGGAGGTCCCGTCATTCGTCACGCTGATCTGGGCCCGGGGGAGAGAGAGCCGCCCCGGTGTCAGGGAGGGCGTGATCATCCGGTAGGTGAACGTCATGGAGTGGTACGCGGTCGGCTCGTCTTCTGAGGGCGACCCGGGGACGTCCGCCGCCGGGAGGTCCGCCTTCCACTCGAGCTTCGTCGACCCGTCCGGCAGGGTCGACTTGATGAACCCGGGGGAGAGGCTCTTGGAGTCCAGGGTGAAGCCCGGCGGGATGACATCCCACACCCGCGCCTTGGGGGCGCTCGGGTCCTGACCGGGGGAGTCCAAGATGGCGAGGTTCGTCGCCCGGAGCACGACCTGGAGGGACTGCCCCTCGGTCTCGGGGATCTCTCCCCAGAAGGCTCCGTCGACGGTCTTCCCCACGACCAGGGTGGGCTGGCTGCGGAGGAAGTCCCACAGGGAGTCCTGGGTCCCCCCGTTGAGGGGGGTGCCCACGGCCACGATCGGCTGGGCGGCGAAGGGGAGGATCTCCCCCCCGAGACCCACGGAGACCCCGGCCTGGACGGACTGGTACTCCTCCGAGCACCACCACGGCGGGTCGGGGAGCAGCCCCTGGGCCACGAAGTCCCCCCAGCCGTACGTGAGCT
>CAYFXO010000167.1:0-2048 GCA_964347125.1 uncultured Methanomassiliicoccales archaeon
ACAAGCGGCGGGCGAAGGCCACGGGGAGCGCGGCGGACCAGGAGCGTTCGGACGTGCTGAAGTGGCTGCTGGTCTGTTGTTTGGACGGGGAGACCTTGGTTCCCGTGAAAATGAATGGGGAAACGGGGGTCCACAGAATCAGCGAGGTGATAGACCCCTACCTCCCCGCCAATGGCGTTCTCGACGTGAACGACGGACTGCGCGTCTTCAGTCTGGATGGGGACTTCCGCACCGCGGAGAGGCGGGTCAAGCGGGTGTTCAAAATGGCGGCCCCGCCCACCATGGTGGAGGTGACCCTGGGAGGCGGGAAGCCGCTCCTGCTCACACCGAACCATCAGTGCTACGTCCTCCAGGATCGCGGCATGGGCCTGAAGCGAGCGGACGCGCTGCAGGTAGGGGACCGCCTCCCCATCCTTCAGGATGCGGAAGTCGAACCGCTCACGTCGAGGGGCTATGCGGTGGTCCTCAGGGTAAGGGAAGTCCCGCCAAACACCCCCTTCGTCTACTGCTTCGAGGTCGACGGGGAGATCCCCGGATTCGCCATCGAAGGCGGCGTCCTCACCCACAACAGCTTCGGCTACACGGGCTACAAGAACGCCCGCTACGGCCGCATCGAGTGCCACGAGTCCATCACCGCCTACGGCCGCGAGATCCTCCTGCGGTCCGCGGAGATGGCCCAGCAGAGCGGCTACGAGGTCCTCCATGGCATCGTCGACTCCCTGTGGCTGAAGCCCACGAACGGGGAGGACCCGGAGCGCCTCGTGGCCCGCATCGGGCGGGAGTTCGACATCCCCCTGGAGATCGAGGGGCGCTACAAGTGGCTCGTCTTCCTCCCGTGCAAGACCTTCGACGTCGGCGCGATGAACCGCTACTACGGGGCCTTCGACGACGGGCGGGTGAAGATCCGCGGCATCCAGGCCCGGCGGCACGACTCGCCCCAGTTCATTAAGAAAGCGCAAAGGGAAATGATCGACCTCCTCGCGGAGGCGGAGGATGCGCGGGGGTTCCGGGAGAGGCTCCCAGAGGCCTTGGAGGTCGCCGCGGGGTGGGCCCGCCAGATCCGGAGCGGCACGGTGAAGGTGGAGGACCTCCTGGTGACCATCCGGGTCTCCCAGCCCCTGGAGGAGTACGTGCAATTCAACAACCAGGTGGCCGCGCTGACCCAGCTCAAGGAGGAAGGGGTGGCGGTGGAGCCGGGGCAGATCGTGGAGTTCGTCATCACGGATGCGGAGAGCAAGGACCCCCACCGGCGGGTGGCGGTGCGGGAGCTGTGGGACGGGGAGGCCTACGACGCCGCGAAGTACGTGGAGCTGCTGGCGCGGGCCTGCGAGGAGCTGTTCTCGCCGTTCGGGCACAACGAAACGGACCTGGAGTCGATGTGGAACTCGAAGAACCCCGGGACAGCAGCGACGTCAGGACGACGACTCCAGCTTCCCCTTGAGCCCTTGGAGGTTGACCGTGCACGCTGAGTCGATGACCCGGTTCATCTTCAGCTTGTCCATGAGGGCGCCGAGGACCGAGTAGGGCATCTGGTAGTCGATGGCGAGGTTCACACGCGTCCCCCTCTCGCTGGGCTCGAGCTCGAACCGCCACTCGAGCTTCTTCATGGAGCCCTTCGTCTGCCTCCACACCAGCCTCCGGTCTTCCACCATCTCGGCGACCACGTTGTCGAAGGTGTACTTCGGGCCGCCGACGGATCCCAGGTCCGCGACGACGGTGAACTCGGTCCCTTCTTCGACAGCTCCGTCAGCACAACGGGAGGAAAGGACCACCGGTGCCCACTCCCGTAGGTTCGCCAGATCGGTGAGCCGCTCGAAGACGACCGACGGTGGCCGCTCCACCTCCACGGTATGTCGGACGACGGGCATCGGACTCCCTCGATGGCCCCCTATGACTTCCCTCTGATATTAGGATTCCCGAAGACCTGTACGGCGAGGTGGATCCGGCTCAGTGTAGCACGACGCTCTCCACGCCATCCAGGCCCATGATCCGCGGAAGAAGCCGCTCCGGCACCTTGCTCTCCGTGATGATGTACGCCCGCGGCGCGT
>CAYFXO010000168.1:0-2018 GCA_964347125.1 uncultured Methanomassiliicoccales archaeon
GTCTCGGTGGTCGTCGTGGACCTGGTGGACGGCGCCGAGCACACCCGCACGACGAGCGAGGCGGGAACCGCGGTGTTCACGGACCTCCTCGCGGGGGCCCACTCCCTCCGGGCGGACCACCCCGGCCTCACCACGGGTCGCATCGGCCTCACCGTCGTGATCCTCGGGGACAACACCGTGGTCGCCGCCCTGCAGCCCGCGGGGACCCTCGAGGGGCGCACCCGCATCGGCGGGGCGTCCGCGGGCCACGTGACCCTGAAGCTCGTCCGGGACTCCAGCGACCCCTCGAAGACCGTCCTCACCACCGACGCCACGGGGCGCTACTCCGCCATCCTGCCCGCCGGCACGTACAACCTCCACGCCTCCCACACCCTCGGCGGCACCACCTACGCGGTGCTCCGCCAGGTGGTCGTCCGGGCGGACCAGACGAGCACCGTGGACCTCAACCTGCAGGAGGCGGCGTGGGTCCACGGGCGGACCCTCATCGAGGACGACATCGAGCGGGGCGCCGACGTCACCTTCCGGAAGGGCGAGGCGTGGGTGACCACCGTCTCCAGCGGCATCGCGGAGTACCGCCTCTTCCTTCCCCCGGGGGAGTACGGGGTGTCCGCGGTGGGGGACGATGTCGCCGCTTACACCCGCGCCACCCTCCAGGGGGAGAATGAGCTCGACCTGATTCTCGAGCCCACGTCGGACGCGGTGGGGCGGGTCTACCGGGACCTGAACGGCAACGGCGCCCCCGACAGCGGGGAGGGGGTGCAGGACGCCTCCGTAGTCTTCACTGCGCCGGACGGGGGGGCGGCCACCCAGCGGACGGGCGGCGGAGGCCAGTTCATCGTGCCCCTGGTGAACGGGACCGCCTACACCCTGCGGGTCGAGCGCGCCGGCTTCGCGGCCTTCGTCGGGGAGACGCGTGCCGCGGAGAACTGGGTCGTCGCGGGGAACCACAGCCTCACCGCCCTGGACGTTCCCGTGTCCGGGACCCTCACGTTCACCGACGCCCCCGCGGACGTCGTGCTCCAGTTCACCGCGGCCGGGGGTGGCGCCCGCGACGCCAGCGCCATCGCCGTGGGCGGGACCTACCAGGTCGCCCTGGCCCCCGGCAGCTACGCCGTCACGATCCGCCACAACCTCACGGAGGCGGGGGACACCCGGTACGAGAACCGCGGCGGCGAGACCTTCGAGGTCCTCGTCGGGGAGTCGGGGGTCACCTTCGACGTCGACGTGGTCCGACGCCACCGGGTGGCGGGGGCCGTCACCGTCGGCGGCACCGCCGGCGATCCCGTCATCACGTTCTCCGGTATCGACGCCGCCACCGCGGAACCCACGGACGGGGCCTACGAGGTCTTCCTCGCTGAGGGGGCCTACGACGTCCGGAGCACGGAGGTCGTGGTGGAGGCCCCCTTCGTGTTCCTTGGGACGCTGCAGGTCACCGGGCCCGTCCAGTACGACGTCGCCCTGGAGCCCGCGGTGCGGGTGTCCGGGACCCTGGAGAGGCCCACGGGCCGCCTCGAGGAGGTGGCCACCATCCGCGTGACCCGCGCGGCAGGGGGCGTCGCGGAGGCGGAGACGACGGACACGGGGAACTACGAGGTCTTCCTCCTCCCGGGCGTCTACACCTTCGAGGTGGACCACCCCACCACCCGCCCGGTACCAGGCGGCCTCAAGTACGTGCGGTACGTCGCCTCGGAGACGGTGACCGTGCCGCCGGACGTGGCCGTGTACCCCAACACGATCCAGCTGGAGGAAGTGCCTGATACCGTCCACGTGACGGGGCAGGTCACGTTCCTGGGAGTGGGTGTCGGGGCCGAGCTGAACTTCACGGCCCTCACCCCCTCCGGGGACGACCTGGTGACCGCCGCCGCGGGCGACGGGACCCTGGACTTGGACCTTTCCCCGGGGGACTACAACCTCTACGCCACCCGCGCCGTGGGCCCCTCCGTGTTCCTGGGCCAGGTGAGCTTCGCGCCGCGGGAGGACGCGACCCTCCAGGTGCCCCTCGAGGACGCCCTCCTCGT
>CAYFXO010000169.1:0-300 GCA_964347125.1 uncultured Methanomassiliicoccales archaeon
GGGAGCGGCGGGAGCGCCCTCCTGCGGGCCGGCCGCCTCCTCGGCGGCCGCGGCCGGCTCGGCGGTGGGCCCCTCCTCCCCCTGCTCCTTCTTGTAGGCGATCATGGCCGCGCGTCGGGCCTTCCCCTCGGCCACGCGCGGGCTCACGCCCTGCTCGATCAGCTCGGCCTTGACCCGCTCGAAGGTCTCCCGGTCGAGTTCCTCCGCCCGCTCGGTCATCACAGCGGCCCCGAGATCCCGCCGTCCTTCCGGATTCTCCAGAAGTGGACGGACAGGAAGATCACGGCGAGGAAGGGCAGG
>CAYFXO010000169.1:428-2010 GCA_964347125.1 uncultured Methanomassiliicoccales archaeon
GCAGGATGACCCCCACCACCCAGTTGAACTCCCGCGGCGGCTTGTAGGTCCCCGTGTAGAACACGCGGGCCATGTGCAGGAACACGGTGAACACCATGAGGTGGGCGCCCCAGCGGTGGATGTTCCGGACGATGTCCCCGAACACCACGTTGGTGCGGAGGTTCTCGATGTCCACGTACGCCTGGGCGCTGGCCAGCTCCGCCGACGGCCGGTAGAAGAACATCAGGTAGATACCGGTGACGGTGAGCAGCAGGAAGAACGAAAGGCCCCCGAGGCAGAACGTGTAGGTCAGCTTCAGCCCGTGGCGCTTGATCTTCACGGGGTGCAGGTGGTAGAGGACGTTGTTCATCATGGCCAGCGCGCGATCGCGCTGGGTGTCCTTGTATCCCTTCCGGAAGACCGACCCGGGCCGGAAGACCGACCTCCAGACCTCGGTGTCGCGGACCTTGTCGAGGACCTCGCCCGGGGACGGGGGCTTCGGAAGCTTGACCTTCATGCCACCTCTTCGGCCTGCTGCTCCATGGGCACCTCAGCCATCGTCCGGCGCCCCTCCATCCCCTCGGGGAGGCGCGCGTAGTACAGACAGTCGCTGGGGCATCGCTCCACGCACACGGAGCAGCGCGTGCATGCGTTGTCGTCGACGACGAAGACGGCGAAGGCCTGCTGCACCTGGGAGCCGGTGGCGTCGTCACCCGTCTCCTGCACGATCCCCGGGTCGAGCATGAAGATGCAGTTCCACGGGCAGACGTCCTCGCAGGCCCGGCAGAGGATGCACGGATCCGGGTCGAGCATCAGGTGCTTGGGCGACTTCACGCCCTCCTTCAGCCAGTCGGCCTCGACCGCCTGGACGACGTAGTCCTCGTGGATGTCGACCTCGGTCTTCTGGAACGGCACCTACGTCACTCCCTACCGGTAGCCTCCAGCGTACCTCTCCGCCTGGCGTTCGCCGCGGAGCCTCCTTCGCAGCACCTGCACCTTGTAGGCGGTGATCACGAACGCGCCCCCCCACACGTTCAGCCACGCCAGGACGACCAGGTCCCGGATGGTGATCTCGAGGCGTGATCGCCACTGGAGCGTCTGGTCGGCGAAGAGCAGCCACCAGGAGGGCACCACCGCGAGCGTCGTGATGGCCAGGAACGAGATGGCGACGCCGGCGATGAACGCCGAGGTCCACGTCCACTCCCACTCCCTGACGAGTCCCTCGCCCCGCTCGCGGAGCGGCTGGAGCCGTCTCTCGATTCCCTTCGGTATGGGTAGCCTCACGCGCCCTCCGGCCTTCGAACCTCGTGGATTATACCGACGCCCCCCCGGGCGACAATCCCGCCCCGCCCCGGCGCCGGCTCCGGCTCCGGCCCGGGCCCCCGCTCCGGGCCGCTTGTGAACTCCTTCACAATCCTTCCAGGGAATGATGCCCGCACTTCGTTTCGTTGGCAAGGTAGAGGAACGTGCGAGACTAGGGCGAGAGGATGGACGGTCTGCTCCAGGCGTGGTGGGCTCCGGCGCTGGCGTTCGCCGCCGGGATCGTGTCGTTCGCCTCGCCCTGCGTCCTCCCGCTGGTCCCCGGGTACCTCTCCTTCGTCTC
>CAYFXO010000170.1:0-2000 GCA_964347125.1 uncultured Methanomassiliicoccales archaeon
GACGCGGCCGCGGGCCTGCTGAGCGGGGCTCTTGTATCGCTCGGCCAACCCTGCGTCAAGGCGCAGATCCATGGTTGGGAGCAAGTCCCTCCGGATCAAGATCTTTGCGGGACGCGGCAGCCCCCCACCCCTCCCTAGAAGCCAAGCTTCAAATACTCAACCCCGCGCACATTATAGTAGACTGCGATGACCGCTCTCCGATGGCGTTGCCGCCGCGCGGAACCCCGCCGGCGGGAGTGCGCTGTCTAGGAGGGAGCGCATGGCCAAGACCCCGCGAAAGCAGACCGAGAACAAGCCGACGAAGAAGCCCCAGCAGAAGTAGCTGCGGCGCCTCCGCGGACCCCTCGACCAACCCTCTCCCTTTCCTGATTTCTTCTCCTCCTCCTCTCCCCCAGACCAATCTTTATTCCCGACACCTCGGATACCAGCGGGATGCCCGCCTGGACATCCTTCGGCGCGGACCCCCCCGACCGCGCGGCCCTGTCCGTGGTCGGCTGCGGCGGCGCGGGGTGCAACGCCCTCCTCGACCTCCCGCCCACCGCGGGTGTCGAGCCCGTCGCCCTCAACGACTACCCCCACCCCTCCCTGGAAGCCGTCCCCCGCCGCGTCCTCACCCGGACCCAGCCCCTCGAAGGCATCGCCGCCACCCACCCGAAGGCCACGAAGCGGCTGGAGACGGACGTGGAGCGGGACCTCGCCGCGCACCTCCGCCCCGCGGGCCTCGTGGTGATCCTCGCGGGCCTCGGCGGGGACACCGGGACCTGGGCCGCCTCCATCGCCGCCCGCGTCGCCACCCTCCTCGGGGCCACCACCCTCGCCGTCGCCACCCTCCCCTTCACCGTGGAAGGCCTGGACCGCCGCACCCGCGCCCGGGAGGGCTTCAAGCTCCTCCACGCCCGGGCCCACGCCGTCCTGCCGTTCGCCAACGACGGCCTCCTGAAGGTCGCCCCGAACCTCCCGATCCTCAAGGCCTTCCAGGTGATGGACCACATCCTCCTCAAGCCCCTCACGGACCTCAGCCGGGTCCTCACAGTGGGCGACCTCCCCCGCCTCCGACGCATCCTTCAGGCCTGCCGCCACTGGCGGGTGGGCATCGGCGAGGGGCGGGGGGAGCACCGGTTCTACGTCGCCGTGGACGAGGCCCTCCAGTCGCCGTGGATGGACATCCCCCTGGAGAAGGCCCGGGAGGCCCTCGTGTTCATCGAAGGCCAGGACCTCTCTCGCAAAGAGTGCACGGACGTCCTCGAGGAGCTCGCCCGCGCCTGCCCCGCCGCGAACGTCACGTGGGGCGCAATAGACCGGCAGGACAAGGGGATGCCCGCCGTCCGCGTCAGCCTGATCCTCGGGGCCTGAGTCCCTATTCCCAGGATTGGTAACGACTCCCCGACCTCTAAATAGGCCGAAGCCCGGCCTCCCCCCAGAGGCTCCCCATGGCCGTCGCCGCCCCCGACGAGGAGGACACCTTCCACCGCCTGAAGCGCTGGACGGCGGACGGCCTGGGCCTGGAATCCACCCCGTACAAGGAAAACTACCTGAAGCGCCGGGTCGCCGCCCGCATGCGGGCCCGGGGCGTCGCCACCTACGGGGACTACGTGGACCTCCTGGACGCGGACCCGCGGGAGCGCCAGCGGCTCCAGAAGGACCTCACGGTGAACGTCACCCGGTTCTTCCGCGACCCCGACGTGTTCCGGGTCCTCGCGGAGGACACCCTCCCCCTCCTGATCTACGAGAAGGTGAGGCGCCGCCGCCGCGTCCTGCGGTTCTGGAGCGCGGGGTGCGCCACGGGGGAGGAGGCCTTCACGCTGGGGATGATCCTCCTGGACCTCCTAGGGGACGAGCGCCCCCGCTTCATCGCGTCCATCCTCGGCACGGACGTGGACCGCGCCAGCCTGGAGGTGGCTCAGAACGGCGCCTACACGGCGAAGCAGGTGGAGACCGTCCCGGAGGAGTACCGGGACGCCTACCTCGCCCCCCGCGGGGCGAGCTACCAGGTGGTCCCC
>CAYFXO010000171.1:0-1977 GCA_964347125.1 uncultured Methanomassiliicoccales archaeon
CCTCCGTCATGCTCACTTCCTTCACCAGCTGGGCCTCGAACTCGAAGGCCTTCTCGTACTCCATCTCCAGGCCCTCGTTGATGGCCCGCTTCGAGAGTTGCACGGCGATGGGGGCCTTCGAGGCGATCTGCATGTCCAGGGCCTCCTTCGCCCGGATGGTGCGCGCCGTGAGGATGAGCTCCTTCGCCTTCGAGGGGCCCAGGAGGCGGGCCATCCGCTGCGTCCCGCCGTAGCCCGGGATGAGCCCCAGCCCCACCTCGGGGTTGCCGAACCGCGCCCGGTCGGAGCTGATGCGGATGTCGCAGGCCATGGCGAGCTCGTTCCCGCCCCCCAGGGCCATGCCGTTGATGGCCGCGATGACGGGCTTCTCGCACCGCTCGATCTTCAGGAACGCGTCCTGCCCCGCCCGGGCGGTCTCGTAGGCCTTGTCGATCCCGATCTCCGCCATCTCCTTCACGTCCGCCCCCGCGATGAAGGCGTTGTTCCCGGCGCCGGTGATGATGACCACCCGCACGTCCCGGTCCTCCTCCAGCGTCTCGATGGCCTCGCCCAGCTCCTTGATCATGACCGTCGACAGCGCGTTCACGGGCGGGTTGTCGATGGTCACCACCGCGAAGTGCTCCTCCTTCTCCACCACGATCTTCCCTTTCGCCACGCTCATTCCTCCTTCGTATACTCGTAGAACCCTCGGCCGCTCTTCTGCCCCAGGCGGCCCGCCCGGACCATGTTCCGCAGGCGGGGCGGGGGCGCGAACCGCGGGTCCCCCGTCTCCTTGTGGATGACCTCCGACACGTGGAGCACCACATCCAGGCCCACCAGGTCCGCCACCTCGAAGGGGCCCATGGGCATCCCCGCGCCGGCCTTCATGGCCAGGTCGATGTCCCGCGCGGACGCGACGCCCTCGTCCAGGGCCCGGACGGCCTCCACCATCATGGGCATCAGCAGGCGGTTCACCAGGAAGCCCGGGGACTCCTTCACCACGACGGGGAGCTTCCGGCATTTCTCCGACAGGTCCACGATGGCGTCGATGGTCTCGCGGGAGGTCTCCATGCCCGGGACGACCTCCACCAGTTTCATCACCGGCGCCGGGTTGAAGAAGTGCATCCCGATGACCTTCCTCGGCCGCTTCGTCGCCGCCGCGATGGCGGACACCGGGAGGGACGACGTGTTCGTCGCCAGGATGGTCTTCGAGGGGCACACCTCGTCGAGCTCCTGGAAGATCTTCTGCTTCAGCTCCAGGTTCTCCGTGGCCGCCTCGATGACCACATCCACGTCCTCGAAGCCGTCGTAGGTGGTCGTCCCCGTGATGCGGCCCAGGATCTCGGCCTTCTGGTCCTCGGACATCTTCCCCTTGTCGACCCGCTCCTGGAGGATGGCGTCCACCTTCGCGATGCCGTCGTCCACCAGGTCCTGGGAGATGTCCTTGAGGAGCACGTTCATGCCGTTGTACGCGACGACCTCGGCGATGCCGTGCCCCATGGTGCCCGCGCCGATGACGGCCACGTTGTTCAGCCACATCATGTGCCGGCTCCCCCTAAAGGCGGGGAACGGCGGGGGCCTATAAAACGATGCCATGCGCCCCCGGGCGGGGAGAAGCTGGACGGCCTCGATGGGGTTTCGACAAAGCCATGTACTCGGCGGGTGTACCCCGACGCGCTCGGAGGAGATGGTCGCATGAGCGAGGATTTCACGCACATTCCGGACCTGTCGGCCCATATGGAGATCCCGGAGGACGGCATCCTCAGCCGGACCGTCCACGACGACGCGCGGGTGCGGGTCGTCCTGTTCGGCTTCGCGGCCGGGGAGAAGCTGACGGAGCACACGGCCTCCGAGCCCGCCGTCCTTCACTTCCTTCGGGGGGAGGCGACCCTCACCCTGGGCGAGGAGCGGGTCGAAGCGCGGGCGGGGACATGGGTGCACATGCCCGCGGATCTGCCGCACAGCCTCCACGCCCGAACGCCGGTGGCGATGCTCCTC
>CAYFXO010000172.1:0-1964 GCA_964347125.1 uncultured Methanomassiliicoccales archaeon
TCGACCTCGCGGAGCGGGACGGGGCGAAGGCCGTGGTCCTCCGCCTCAACACCCCTGGCGGCGGCCTCTCCGAGACCCTGGCGATCATCGACGCCATCACGGAGGCCGCGACCCTCCCCGTCCTCGGCTACGTCTACCCCTCGGGGGCGAGCGCGGTCAGCGCGGGGACCATGATCCTGGTCTCCACGGACCTGGCGGGCATGGCCCCCTTCAGCACCATCGGCTCCGTCCAGCCCGTCACCATCGGCCCCGGCGGGGTGGAGCCCATCACGGACTCCAAGACGATCAACTTCCTCGTGGAACGCCTGGAGGCGGACATGGCCAAGCACGGCCGGAACGAGAGCCTGGCCGAACGCTTCGTCGTGGACAACCTGAACCTCAAGGCGGACGACGCCTTTGAGGCGGGGGCCATCGAGCTCGTCGCCTCCAGCGTGGCGGACTTCCTCGTCCAGGCGGACGGGATGACGACGTTCGAGAAGGGCCTGACCCTGGACGTGGCGGGAGCCGCCATCCGGGAGTTCGAGCCATCTCTCGCCCTCCGAATCCGCGCCGTCATCTCCGACCCCCTCATCGCGGGCCTCCTCCTGATCATCGGGCTCTACGCTCTCATCTTCGGGGTCTCCGCCCCCGGCCATGGGGCCGAGGTCTTCGGGATCATCGCCCTCGTCATCGCCCTCATCGGCCTGGGGATGGACGTGGACCCCCTGGCGATCTTCCTCATCCTTTTAGGGGTCGCCTTCCTTCTCGTGGAGGTGTTCTCCCCGGGGTTCGGGGTTTTCGGCGCGGCGGGCATCACCGCCATCGTCCTCGGGACGATCTTCCTCGCCCCGATCCGCCCCCCGGAGTTCGTGGTCTCCGCGGAGTACCAGATCGCCATCCTCATTGCCCTCCTCATCCCCACCGCCGCGGTGGGCGCGTTCCTGCTGTTCGCCCTCTACAAGGTCCTCCAGGTCCGCCGGAAGAAGCCCGTCTTCGGCGAGATGATCGGGGAGGAGGCGGAGACAGTGGACCCGGTGGGGCCGGAGGAGAAGGGGTACGTGATGTACGACTCCGAGCTGTGGCAGGCGGTCGCCCCGGAGTCCATCCCCCCCAAGGAGAAGGTGTTCATCCACAAGCGGGAGGGCCCCCTCCTCACCGTCGCACGGCAGGCGCCGGAGCCGCCCCCGCCGGAGCCCTTCTGGCGGCAGCTGATCCCCCTACGCCGACCCCGGGAGTAGCCCCCTGCCACGGCCTGCCATACTGATTCTACTTACTGAACCCCTTAAATGAAACGAGGCCATGGCGCCCCTGCATGCCCGGCCCTGGCTCCAAGCCTAAGCTCAACCCGAACCGCGTGGAGATCTTCGAGTTCGACGCCACGGAGCGCAACCGCAGCTTCCAGGAGGTCCTCCTCCCGTACACCGCGGAGGAGGCCATCGCCGAGGCGGAGCGTTGCATCCAGTGCGCGAAGGCTTGGTGCAACGAAGCGTGCCCTATCGCCCAGGACTGCCGGGAGTACCTCCGCCTCATCGGGCAGGGGGACTTCGACGGCGCCTACGAGGTCATCCTCCGAGACAACCCCCTGGCGTCCTCCCTGGGGCGGATCTGCTACCACTACTGCGAGGAGGCCTGCGTCATCGGGAAGAAGGGCGAGCCGGTGGCCATCCGCCACCTGAAGCGGGCCGCCGAGGACTACGCGGACATCGAGGGCACCTACGTCCCGGACGAGCCCAACGGCAAGTCTGTCGCCGTCGTCGGCGCGGGCCCCGCGGGCCTCATGGCGGCCTGGGTCCTCGCGGGGAAGGGCTACGCCGTCACGGTCTTCGAGGCGGACGACCAGCTGGGGGGCCTGGTGACCCAGACGATCCCCGAGTACCGCCTCCCGCGGGACGCCTGGGAGGACGACATGGCCCGGATGAAGGCCCTGGGCATCCGGTTCGTCACCGGCGTGCGCCTCGGGGACGAGATCACCTTGGACGAGCTCA
>CAYFXO010000173.1:0-1941 GCA_964347125.1 uncultured Methanomassiliicoccales archaeon
GTCCAGGATGGGGTTCGCCACGGAAATCTGCTTCCCGCACCGCTGGCCGAGGCCGATGACGAAGGAGTTCAGCTCCGCCTCGTCGGGGAAGATGACGTCCGTCTTGATGGACTCGTAGCGCTTGTGGAAGACGAAGAGGGGGATGTCCGTCCCGTCGCAGGACACGTCCTCGATCTGGGGGTCGGACATGAGGACGTCCACGGGCCCGTAGCCCACGAAGTCCCGGATGATGTAGTAGACGATCTTGTCCTTGGAGGCCTGGTCCATGCGAATGCTGCGGGACTTGATGAAGGACTCCACGCTCTCCTTCAACATCTCCTCCTTGTCCCGCTGTCCCATCCTCTCCAGCTCGTACTCCAACGTGCGGACGAGGGAGTCCTTGAGGAGCTCCAGGAGCTCTTGCTCCTCCTCCGTGAGCTGGGGCTCCCACACCTCGTACCGGAACTCGCTGTTCTGCTTGTCGTAGAGCACCCGGGCGTAGGCGTAGGGCTCGTAGATGGGGATGAGTTCCTGCTCCTCCTGCTGCGCCTCGAACAGCTCGGGGATCTGGGTCAGGTGGGAGCCGCGGCTCCCCTTCCACTCCGCGGTGCTGGCCATCGTACCGCGGGGCAACATGATCTTCCGTGTCTTCGCCATGGCTCTACCCGCCTCTGGGCGCAGCCCCGCCCAATTCCATGTCGAGCCACGCCCGGTTCAAGGAGAAGAGACTGATGTCCTTGAGGGTGTTCTTGAGCTCGACGAACACCCAGAAGTCGCCGCCGGAGGTCTTGGTCCTGCGGACGAAGTAATAGGGATTGTCGGCGGTCTCCAGGTCCGGGTTCGGATTGGACCACGTGTGGTTCGCCTTCGTGTCGTAGTCGTCTTGGGTGATGCCAAAGGCCTCGGCGAGGGTGTTATTGAAGTAGTGGTACCAGGCCGTCGGGTAGTCGGTGGTGTGGTTGATCCAGATGGAGGTGGTCACGTTCGCGTAGTCCTGGAGATCCGTCGTCAGCAGCTCCGCCCGGATCAGGTCGAAGCGCACCTCGACGAACTCCCCGAGGTCCGTCACGATGAACTGGGGGCGCGCCCGCACGATCTCGCCGTCCTGCTGGAAGCGGACGATGGCGCCGTTCTCGTAAATCACAGTCTGCGGGATGAAGTAGCGGTTGGGGACGTCCAGCCGCACGGTGCCGTTGGCGGTTTCGTTCACGTAGGCCGTCTGGCCGACGAGCCCGTAGCCGAACTGCACGAAGGTCGTGGAGCCCCCGGGCAGAAGGTCCAGGAACCCGACGGTGGGCCCGGAGAAGATGGGGACGCCGTCCACGCCCAGGGTGATGGGCGTGAAGGAGGCCGTGCGGGAGCACGGTCGGTTGACGAGCTGGGCGACGGTGCAGGACAGGATCTGGTTGTCGATGGAGGACTTCAAGTCCCCGTACTGGGCGAAGACGGTGTTCATGTGAGCCGCCTCCGCGTCGTTCATCCAGACGGGCACGTACTGGTTCGTGATGAGGGACAGGAAGGTCAGGAACACGAGGAGGGCGAGGATGGTCCCCACCGTTGAGGCGACGCCCTCATCGTTCCACGCAGGCCGCCATTTAATCCTCACAGCCACCGCTCCATCACACCGCCATGAGAACGAGTCTCACTGGACGGGGTTCCAATATTGGGGTCGCTATTTATAGGTGTCGTCCTGGCCAGCATTCCTGGGAATGAGACTATTCCCCGCCCCAGTCCTCGTGCAGGAACTCTGTCCAGACCACCCAGCGCAGGTGGCAGTCCGCGCGGCCTTTCAGGTGGTCCATGAAGCCCTCCGCCTCGTCGCGAAGGAAGGCGCCACAAAACACGCAACGCGCGGGCATGGGACCGACCTCAGGAGTCTGAACTCCCTGGCCATAAAGAGCCTTTCGTCCAACCCCTCTCGCGTCCGGCACAACGCTTTATAACGGTCCTGGGAATAGTCTC
>CAYFXO010000174.1:0-1647 GCA_964347125.1 uncultured Methanomassiliicoccales archaeon
CGGCGCGGAGGCCGACGGCGAGCTCGGCGCCTGGGACCTCACCCACTTCGAGACGGAGGAGGCGGTGATGCTGGGGATGCTCCACGTCCTCGACGCTTACCGCCGCCAGGGCTACGCGTGGGCGGTGGGGTCCGCCGTGGTGGACGCGGTGTTCGCGAAGGGGAAGACCCCCATCTGCTACGTGTACGACTGGAACGAGCCGTCCGTCCGGTTCACTCTGGCCATGGGGTTCCAGCTCATCGACTCCCACCACTGGATCGAGGGGACGCTCCGCTAGGCGTCGGCGCGCGGTGAATCGTGGGGCCACGGAGCGCTCAGCGGTCCTGGGCTCCGGGCGGTGGACACGCCACCCTAGCCCCGGGAAACCCTTTTAGAAGGCCGCCCGTTACCGGAGGGAATCGGCCATGGACGAGACGCCCCGCGACCTCCTCCTCCCGCCGGGGAGCCGGCTGTTCACGCTGGAGGAGGCGAACGCGATGCTCCCCCACCTGGAGGCCCTCTTCGGGGAGATGGACGGACGGATGGCCCGGGCGACGGAGTTGCGGGAGCTCATGGAGGACCTGGACGCGTACTACGGGGACGACATCCTCGAGCCCGACAACCCGGAGGGGGCGACGTTCGCGGCCCACAAGGGCGAGCTGACGGAGGTCCTGGAGGAGCTCCAGGCCCTGGCGGACGGCGTCGCCGCCATGGGGGTGCTCCTGAAGGACCCGCAAACGGGGCTGGTGGACTTCTACCACCTGCGGGGCGGGGAACTGGTCTTCCTTTGCTGGCAGCGGGGCGAACCCGCCATCACCCACTACCACAGCCTGGAAGGGGGCTACGCGGGGCGGAGGCCCCTGGGGCCGTCTCCGTAGGCGACCCCGCCGCGGGGACTCCCCTCAGCGCCGCGTGCACTCGCGCAAGGCGTCGCAGTCGTAACCGACCGCGGTCTTCTCCGGGTTCTTCCGGTCCTGGGAGGTGTACGTGTACTCAATGTGTCCGAAGTTCAGCGAGATGCTCTCCATGGGGACGGTGTCGTCCCCGGTGCCTCCCACGTTGTAGTCCGCGATCTGCACGTCATTCATCTGGATCTTCAGGTACTCCAGGGCGTCGCCACCCGCCTTCCGAACGGTCAGCAGGGCCTCGGGGTAGTGGTTCCCGAGGCAACAGGCCTTGTGGAGTTTGGGCGAATCATCGTCCAGCCATTTCGTGACGGACATGTCTTGGATGTTCACCTTCCCGCCGACGCCGGGATCGCCCAGCTGGGCGAGGCCGATCTGGAAGGACGCCACCTCGAACTCGAGGACCTCGCCCTCGTCCAGCGTGAGCCTCATGTCCATCTGCATCGGAGGCCCCGCGGAGACGGCCGCGGAGGGCCCCACGCCCCCGAAGACAAGGGCGGCGGCGCCGAGGGCGACCAACAGGGCGAAAGCGGTCAGGAAGCCAGCGAGCCATCGGCCCGCCGAGACACGTCGGGTTGCGTTCGAACGCTGTTCCTCGTTCATGGGATACCCCCTCAGGGACGGCGGTTCCCGTGGGCGAGGAGCACTGGAAATCGTCTCCGCTCCCCCCTCCGGGAAGAACCGGTCCCAGGGGCCAGAGGAGTGTGAGGGATTATAAGACTTGGGTGGGCCGAAAGCCGTGAAATGCTCCCGAGGGGATTTG
>CAYFXO010000174.1:1669-1927 GCA_964347125.1 uncultured Methanomassiliicoccales archaeon
AAGGCCGGACCGTCAGCATCCCCCGTCTCGCGAACCCTTAGATAGCCCCGGGGCGCTAGCCGCCCCCATGAAGGTCGACCTCCATCCCTTCGACCCCCAGTCCGCGTCGAAGCAGGCGTGGGCCCACTATCACCGCTTCCGTCGGCTACGGCACGAGGAGCGCGACCCGGACGACCCCCTCCTCGAGGATCTCGCGACCGAGGAACTCATGAAGCGGAAGGACCCGGAGTGGGAGTCCCTGTACTTCGGCGCCACCGC
>CAYFXO010000175.1:0-1881 GCA_964347125.1 uncultured Methanomassiliicoccales archaeon
TCCATCATCTTGTAGTCCGGGTGAAACCGCAGGAAGTGGACGGGGACGTCGGGGCCCAGCTCGTCGTAGACGAACTTCGAGAGCTTGCGGGCGGAGTCCAGGTCGTCCCCCACCTCCGGAACGATGAGGTCCGTGATCTCGATGTGGATGTCCGTCTTGTCCCGCATCTCCAGGATCGTGTCGAAGATCGCCTGGGGGTCCGGGACCATGCTCACCTTCCGCATGAACTGGGGCTCCCCGGAGCCCTTGAAGTCCACGGTGATGGCGTCCAGGAAGTCGCCCATGAGGCGGACGGTGTCGGGGGTGTCCCACCCGTTGGAGACGAAGATGTTGATGAGGCCCTTCTCCCGGGCGATGACGCCGATGTCGTGGGCGTACTCGATGAAGATGGAAGGCTGGTTGTAGGTGTACGCGAGGCCCTGGCAGCCGTGGTCCAGGGTCATGGTCACGACATCCTGGGGGGACGCGGGGATGCCTTCCACCTTCCGCCGCTGGGAGATGTCGTAGTTCTGGCAGAACTTGCAGGCCCAGTTGCAGCCCGTTGTGGCGACGGAGAAGATCTTCGTCCCGGGCATGTAGTGGATGATGGGCTTCTTCTCGATGGGGTCGATGTGACCCGTGATAATGCGGCCGTATACGTACAACCAGAGGTTCCCGTCCTCGACGCCGCGGATGCCGCAGAAGCCGATCTGCCCCTCCCCGATGCGGCAGTACCGGGCGCAGGCGGTGCACATGATGCGGCCATCATCGAGGGGTTTCGCCAGGGTGGCGACCTTGCCGGAGGGCACGGGGAATGGATGCCCCGCGCTGATAGAAAAGGGTTTGCGAAAGAGTGCCACGGGGGAGAACGAGGGCGAACCGGCCTATTCGCGACGCCGGAAGTGCTCGTAGCCGCGGTTCTCCAGCCGGGCCGCCTCGCCCTCGACGGTGAGCCGGACCGTCATCTGCTCCAGCACGGTCCCGATGGGCGTGAGGGGCACGCCCAGGCGCGTGACCCGCTCCTCGGCCTCCGTGAACCCGTCCGGCTTCAGCGTCACAAGGAGCTCGTAGTCCCCGCCGAAGTGGAGGGGAAGCTCCTGGGGGTCCAGCTCCATGAATCGCGTGACCTCCTCCGCCACGGGCACCTTCTCCCAGGCGATCTCCGCCCCAAACCCGCCCGCCTCCATCATCTGATAGAGGGAGGCGGAGAGGCCGTCGGAGATGTCCATCATCGCGGTGGCGGCTCCGGACTTCGCCAGGGCGATGCCCTCCACGACCCGTGGCGTCGGTCGGACGAGGGCCTGCACCGCGGCGGGGAGGTCCATGTCCTGCTGGAGGGCGTGGTAGCCGCACCCGGCCCGCCCCAGGGCCCCCGTGACGGCGACGATGTCCCCCGGGCGGGAACCGGACCGCAGGAGGACCTCCCGCTTCGGCACGACCCCCACGGCAGTCCCCGTCAGGACCATCGCGTCGTTCTCCTTCGTATCCCCCCCGTCGACCCGGATGCCGTGGGTGCGGGCGATCTCGTCCATCCCGCGGGACAGGCCTTCCACGAACGACACGTCCGTGTCGCGGGGGAGAGCCAGGGCCGCCACGAACCCGAAGGGGCGCCCGCCCATCGCGGCGATATCCGAGAGGTTCACAGCCACCAGGGTCCAGCCGATGTCCTCCGGGGTCATCGCGCGGACGATGTGGGACTGGCGGGAGAGGAGGTCCGTGGTGAGCAGGAGGAAGTCCCGGTCGTTGAGGTTGAGGACGGCGCAATCATCGCCGATCCCCACGGCGGTCCCGCCGCGCTCCAGGAGGGCCTTGGCGGCCTCGATGGCCCGGCGCTCCCCGATCTCCCCCAGGGTCGGCACGCCCTCCGCATCGGCCCCGGTCGCTAAAAAGCTCCCCTCACTC
>CAYFXO010000176.1:0-234 GCA_964347125.1 uncultured Methanomassiliicoccales archaeon
CTCATCATCGGCGGGGCCACCTGGGGCGGGCAGCTCATGCTGACCACGGAGGTGGAGAACTACCCCGGCTTCCCTGAAGGTATCCAGGGCCCCGAGCTGATGCAACGCATGAAGGACCAGGCCACCCGTTTCGGGGCGGAGTTCGTCCAGGACGACGTCTCCAAGGTGGACTTCCGAGAACGCCCCTTCAAGGTCTGGGTCGGCGACACGGAGCACCAGACGAAGTCCGTCATC
>CAYFXO010000176.1:244-1813 GCA_964347125.1 uncultured Methanomassiliicoccales archaeon
CGCGGGGCTCACCGCCGCCCTCTACACGAGCCGGGCGAACCTGAAGACCCTCATCATCGGCGGGGCCACCTGGGGCGGCCAGCTCATGCTGACCACGGAGGTGGAGAACTACCCCGGGTTCCCGGAGGGCATCCAGGGCCCCGAGCTGATGCAGCGCATGAAGGACCAGGCCACCCGCTTCGGGGCAGAGTTCGTCCAGGACGACGTCTCCAAGGTGGACTTCCGGGAGCGCCCCTTCAAGATCTGGGTGGGCGACACGGAGCACCAGACGAGGTCCGTCATCCTGTCCACCGGCGCCCGGACCCGCTGGCTAGGCCTGGAGTCGGAGCAGCACCTCATCGGGAGGGGCGTCTCCTCCTGCGCCACGTGCGACGGCTTCTTCTTCGCCGACAAGGAGATCGCCGTGGTGGGCGGGGGCGACTCCGCCATGGAGGAGGCCCTGTTCCTCACGAAGTTCGCGAAGAAGGTGACGGTGATCCACCGCCGGGACGAGCTGCGGGCCTCGAAGATTATGAAGGAGAACGAGAAGATCGAGTTCCTGTGGAACACGGAGGTCCTCGACGTCCTCGGGGACGAGAAGGTGTCGGGGGTGAAGCTCCTCACCCACCCGGAGGGGAACCCTTCGCAGCACGTGAAGGACCCCCACCACCCCGACGACCCGGAGGCGAAGGTGTGGGAAATGCCCTTGGAGGGCCTCTTCGTGGCCATCGGCCACATCCCCGACACGGCCGTCTTCAAGGGGCAGGTGGAGCTGGACCCCAAGGGCTACATCGTGATCCACCACAACCGCAAGACGAACATCGACGGGGTGTTCGTCGCCGGGGACGTCCACGACTACAACTACCGCCAGGCCATCACCGCCGCGGCCTACGGGTGCATGGCGGGCATGGACGCGGAGCGGTGGCTGGAGGCGAACGTCTAGGCCCCCCTTCGGGCCGTTGGGGTTTATACCGCCTCCCGCATTGGAGGCTCCCATGGCGGGGCGTGTCGCGGTCATCGGGGCGGGCCAGACCCGATTCGGCACCACCTCCCACGGCATCCGCCGGATGTTCCACGAGGCCGTGGCCGAGGCCCTGGGCTCCGTGGAGGGCGGCCTCGACCCCGCAGAGGTCCAGGAGGCGTGGATCGGCAGCCTCTCCTTCGGGGGCGGGCAGATCGGGAACCTCGCCCCCCTCATGGCGGACCACGCGGGCCTGGCGCACATCCCCGCGCGGCGGGTGGAGAACGCCTGCGCCTCCGGGGGCTACGCGTTCCGGGACGCCTACCTCGCCGTGAAGAGCGGCGCCGTGGACATCGCCTTGGCGGGCGGGGTGGAGCGCATGAACGACCTGCCGCCCGACCGCGCCCGCTACTGGCTGGGGGTCTCCGGCGACACGGAGTGGGAGCGCCTGGCGGGCCTCACATTCCCCGGGACGTACGCGCTGATGGCGAACCGCCACATGCACGAGTACGGGACGACGAAGGAGGCCCTGGCCACCGTCTCCGTGAAGGCCCACAAGTTCGGGTCGCAGAACCCGAAGGCCCAGTTCAAGAAGCCCCTCACGATGGAGAAGGTCCTCTAGGGGCGGA
>CAYFXO010000177.1:0-1804 GCA_964347125.1 uncultured Methanomassiliicoccales archaeon
TCGATGAGGCGGTCCCGCGAGTCCTGAGTGTTGAAGAGGAGGGTGCCGCCCTCCTGAAAGCCCAAGGTGACGGGTACGAAGTGCCACACCGTGGGATCGAAGACGGCCACGACCTGGGGGGCGGTGACCGTGGTCTTGAGGAGGATGGGCTCGTCGGAGATTCGGAGGGAGCAGATGGCGGGGCCGCCCCGCCGCTCTGGGCCGAACTGTGGCATGGACTGGGCGTGCGAGCCTTCCACGACGGCCGCGCGGGCGATGAGCTCCCCGGCGGTGACGATGCCTTGGCCGCCGCGCCCGTAGAGCTTGACTTCGTGGAGCGTGCCCATCACCGGGAGGGAACCGGGCGGGCTACTTAAGGCTCGTCGAGCGGGGAACGTTTATGAGGCACACTTCCGGTGTGCCAAGTCCGTCCTCGGGTGATTGGCACGGCCTACGAGACCTACGGGATCTTGGACGAGGTCGAGGGCGATGTGCACCGGGCCCTGGGCTTGTCCGAAGCGGACCTGCATACCCTCTACCGCCAGATGGCGTTCTCCCGCGCCCTGGACCTGAAGTTCCTGGGGCTCCAACGCCAGGGCCGCATCGGGTTCTACGGCGAGGCTCGGGGGGAGGAGGCGTCGGTCATCGGGAGCGCCTACGCCCTCCAAGCCCAAGACTGGATCTTCCCGGCCTTACGCCAAGGGGCCGCCGCTCTCCTTCGCGGCTACTCCCTCGACCGATGGATGGGACAACTCCTGGGCAACTCCGCGGACCTGCTCAAGGGCCACCAGATGCCCTGCCACTACTCCGACCGAGACGTGAACCACGTCGCTTGGTCCTCCTGCATCGCGACGCAGCTCCCCCACGCCGTGGGCGCCGCCATGGCCGCCAAGTACCGCGGGGACCCCGTCGTCAGCATGGCCTACCTCGGGGACGGCGCCACCTCCGAGACGGACTTCCACGTGGCCCTGAACTTCGCGGGGGTGTACCGCGCGCCGGTGGTGTTCGTCTGCCAGAACAACCAGTGGGCCATCTCCGTCCCCCTCGCCACCCAGACAGCCTCCGAGACCATCGCCCAGAAGGCGGTGGCGTACGGCCTGCAAGGCGTGCGCGTCGACGGGAACGACGTCCTGGCGGTGTACGCGAAGTGCAAGGAGGCCGTGGACCTGGCGCGGGAGGAACACAAGGCGACCCTGGTGGAGTGCGTCACCTACCGCATCGGGGCCCACTCGTCCTCGGACGACACGAGCAAGTACCGGTCGAGGGAGGAGGAGGCGCACTGGGCCGCCAAAGACCCGATCCTGCGGTTCCGGCGCTACCTTGAGAGACTGGGCGTCTGGGACGAGTCGCGGGAGGCGGAGCTGCAGGGCGAGCTCAAGACCCTCATCGACGACACCCTGAAGCACATCGAAGCCGCCCCGCCCGTGGCCCTCGACACCCTCTTCGAGGACGTCTACTCGGAAGCGCCCTGGAACCTCGAGGAGCAACTCCGGAGCCTGAAAGGGTAGGCCTTAGCCGCCGATCCGCGACGCGATGGCGGTGCCCACCTCGCTGCACTTCGCCGTCCCGCCCAGGTCGTACGTCAGCTGCTTCCCTTCCTTCAGCACGGCGACGACCGCCGCCTCCACGGCCTTGGACGCCTCCGTGAGTTTCGAATCCCCCTTCCGCTCCCCCAGCCATGCTAACATCATTTGGACCGCCAGGGCGGCGGCCATGGGGTTCGCCTTGTCCTTCCCCGCGTGCCTCGGCGCGCTCCCGTGGATGGGCTCGAACATCCCGTGGGCGTCGCCGACGTTCCCGCTGGCGGCCATGCCCATCCCGCCCT
>CAYFXO010000178.1:0-490 GCA_964347125.1 uncultured Methanomassiliicoccales archaeon
CTGATTCAGGCGTTCTTCATCCCCTCCCGGTCCATGGAGCCCACGCTGCGAGTCGGCGACCGCGTCCTCGTGAACAAGGTGCTCTTGCGGTTCCGGGAGCCCAGGCGCGGGGAGATCATCGTGTTCGAGAACCCGCGGCTGGTCGATGAGGGGCGCAACCCCCTGTCGGCCTTCTGGCACTGGATCACGGAGGGGCTGGGCTTCTCCGCCGACCCGACCAAGGACTTCATCAAGCGGGTCGTGGGCCTCCCCGGGGAGACGATCGAGGGGAAGGGCGGGAGGATCTTCATCGACGGGGAGCGATTGCGCGAGCCCTACCTCGAGGGGAATCGCGATGCCACCAACTTCGGCCCCCTGACGATCCCCGAGGACCAGTTCTTCGTCATGGGCGACAACCGCCCGAATTCCCAGGACAGTCGCTCCTTCGGGCCGATCCCCCGCGATAGGGTGGTGGGGAAGGGATTCATCATCCTGTGGCCGCCGTCGAGGT
>CAYFXO010000178.1:615-1765 GCA_964347125.1 uncultured Methanomassiliicoccales archaeon
CCGCTGGTGGCGGCGGCCGTCGCCCTTCCCGAGCGGTTCGACCCGGAGGGGCTGCGGGACTCGAAGGCCCTCACGGCCGGACAGCGGGAGGAGCAGTTCGAGCGCATCCTCCGGGCGGCGGTGGCGATCGCCGTGTGCCGGGCCATGCCCCGGCGGATCGACCGCGCGGGCCTCCACCGGACCAACCTCGCGCTCCTGCGGAAAGCGGTCCGGGCGCTGCCCGCCACGCCGGAGTTCGTCCTGACCGACGGGTTCCCCCTGGCCCGCATGGCGGTGCCGTGCCTGTCCATGAAGAAGGGGGACGCCGTGACGGCGTCGGTGGCCGCCGCCTCCATCGTCGCCAAGGTCACGCGGGACCGCGCGATGGATCGGTACCACCGCCGGTACCCGGAGTACGGGTTCGACACGAACCGCGGGTACGGGACCCGCGCCCACTGGGAGGCGCTCGAGCGGTTCGGCCCCACCCCGATCCACCGCCGGTCGTTCAAAGGGGTGGGCGCGCCCGCGGCAGCCATCGCTGAGAGAATGTGAGGAGCCATGAGTCAGGAGGAGCTCGAGCGCTACGAGAGCGAGATGGAGCTCCAGCTCTACCGGGAGTACCGGGACGTCCTGCCCATGTTCCGGTACGTCGTGGAGACGGATCGCCGCTTCTACCTGGCCAACGAGGTGGAAGTGAAGCGTCACACGGAGACCGCGGAGCCCCTGATCGAGCTCCGGATCAACGACGCCTGGGTCTGGGACATGCATCGGCCGGCGAGGTTCGTCAAGACGGTGCAGGTCTTCACGGTGCAGGACGTGAACATCGAGGAGCTGACCCACGGCGACGAACCCCCGGTGCGGGACTGAGCGTCACACCTGCGGGGGAGAATCCCCGGGTGCTCGCTCGCAAGCAGCGCGTGTGGAGGCGCGGCGAGGGCGCCGCCTGGGACCTCTACCGGGGCCGGGGGTACCGGCTCGTGGCCCGCAACTGGCGATCGCGGCTCGGCGAGCTCGACCTCGTCGTCATCCGAGGCGGGATCCTCGTGTTCTGCGAGGTGAAGACGAGGGCCTCCTCCACCCTGGGGGGCCCCTTCGAGGCGGTCACGGCGGCGAAGCAGCGCAAGGTGCGGGCGTTGGCGGAGGCCTTCCTTTCGGCTGTCCCGGTCCCCGC
>CAYFXO010000179.1:0-1693 GCA_964347125.1 uncultured Methanomassiliicoccales archaeon
GATGGACTGGTGCATCGTCGCGATCTGCTCGTTGGGCGGGGGCACCCAGTGGTCGAGGGTCACAACGATTTTGTCCGGGTCCCAGACGCCCTTCGCGCCAATCTCGTCGAAGGGGCCGACGGCCAGGGCGAGCATCTCGTGCATGTAAAGGAGGTCGACGGAGGCGTCCACGATGTCCCCCGGGGAGACGGCCTCCTTCCCGCTGGCCCTCTCGAGAATCTTCTCCGCCATCGTGCGGCTGCCCATGGGGTCCCTCCGCGACGCCCCGAGGGAAGGTTGGGCGCGTTCATAAAGGTTCATCGGGCGGGTTAGAGGAGGGTCTGAATCCGCTTCGCCAGGTCGAAGTCCCACTCCGTGAGCCCGCCGGCGTCGTGGGTCGTGAGGACCAGGCGCACGGTGCGCCAGTGGTTGTAGATGTCCGGATGGTGCTCCTCCTCATCCGCCACGTCCGCCACGCGGTTGACGAAGGCGATGGCCTCCTTGAAGGAGGGGAAGTCCCGCTCCATCTCGAGGGCGTCCCCGCTCCGCGTCCACGCGGTGAGGGCGGTCAGCTGAGTTTCGATCTGCTCGTTCGACAGGAGCGTCATGGATGCACCGCCTCGTATCATGACCCGAGAGCGGCATAAACCCGCGGGATTCCATTGCCTACCGTTCCCGCGAGCTCACCACCAGGAGGAGGCCCGCGACGGCCATGGCGGCGGAGAACAGGAAGGCGGGGCCGAAGGTCCCCGTCACGTCCACCAGGTAGCCCGCCAGGACCGGCGCGCCGGCACCGCCGATGAGGGAGGTTGTGTTCATGAATGTGTAGGCGCTCCCCTGGAGCCGTTCCGGGAGGATCTGGGAGGAGAAGGCGTAGTACACGCTGAAGGGCAGCTGGATGAGGAAGCCCGCCAGGGGCAAGAGGAGGACGATGAGGGGGAGGGGGATAGAGACGGTCCATACGAGGCTCAGCGGGATGAGGGCGCCGAACGACAGGAGGAGGACCCACCGCTTGTCCCCCGCGAACCGCGTCTCCGCCAGGTGGGCGCCCAGGGGGCGGGAGGCGATACCGAGGCCGGGAACGAGGGCGCCGAGGATGCCCGCGAGGGCGAGGGAGTAGCCGCCGGCCTCCACGAGGAAGCTGGGGATCCACGACGTGAAGAAGATGTACATCCCGTAGGTGGCGGCGAAGGCCAGCCCCAGCTTCCACAGCTCCAGAGACCGGAAGGCGGCGATGTACTGCCGCAGGGGGACCATGGGCCCCCGCTGCTCCCCGAGGCCGCGGCTCGTCAGGTACACCCCCGGGACGCAGGCGGCGATGGGCAAGGCGTACGCGATGAAGATGAATGGGAGGCCCCCGATGGGGGGCAGGAAGGGCGTGGCGAAGGTGCCCAAGGCGTACCCCGCGGGAGGGGCCGCTAGGTACGCGCCCAGGACCCGGACCCGGCTCTCGGGGTAGGCGTGGCTCACCAGGTTCGCGAAAGTGACGAAGATGAGGGGGACGAACAGACCCGCGACGAGGCGGGTGGCCAGGACCACGGGATAGGACGGGTAGAGGTAGGCGGGGACGGTGACGGCCACGAGGCCCAGGGAGCAGGCGGCCACCAGGCGGCGGTTGTCCCACCGGTCGATGAGGTAGGCTCCGGGGAGCTGGACGAGGATTGCGGTGAAGAGGAGGGCGGAGGTGAGCGCCCCGAGGGCGGCGTTCCCCACC
>CAYFXO010000180.1:0-1690 GCA_964347125.1 uncultured Methanomassiliicoccales archaeon
AAGCCTTCGAAGTCATCCTTTAATAGCGCTCCGGCGGTAGTCAGGGGCGATTCCCATGCCCCAACCCTGCATCGTCGGCGTCTCCCAGAACCGCTTCGGCGTCATGGAGGAGGCCGCGCGGGAGGCCGCCGCGAAGGTCTCCCTGGAAGCCATCCACGCCGCGGGCCTCACCCCGAAAGACATCGATGCCGCCTTCGTCGGGAACGTGTTCGGGCTCACGGAGAGCCAGGGCCACATCGGCCCCCTCCTCACCACCGCCCTGGGCATCCCCACGATCCCCGCCCTCACCATCGAGGCCGCCTGCGCCACGGGCTCCGTCTCCTTCCGCGAGGGGCTCTCCGCCGTCGCGGCGGGGCTGTACGACACCGCCCTGGTCGTCGGGACGGAGAAGGTCTCCCAGATGGACGTGTTCACCGCGACGAGCTACTTCGCCATGGGCTCCGACTATGCCTACGAGGGCCGGAACGGGATCACCTTCCCGGGGCTCTACGCCCTCATGGCCACCGCCTACCTCCACAAGTACGGGGCGACCCAGGAGCAGCTGGCGGCCATCGCCGTGAAGAACCACGCGAACGGGGCGAAGAACCCGAAGGCCCACTTCCAGAAGGCCATCACCCTCGACCAGGTCATGGACTCCCGGATGATCGCGTGGCCCCTGAAGCTCTACGACTGCTGCCCCTTCTCCGACGGCGCCGCCGCCGCGGTGGTCACCACCGAGGAGAGGGCGAAGGAGCTGGGGGTGGAGTACGTGAAGGTCCTGGGCTCCGGCCGCGCGGGGATGACCGCCTCCCTCCACGACCGGGAGGACCTCACCCGCATGGACTCGGCGCGGATCGCCGCGGAGCACGCGTACAAGCAGGCGGGGCTGGGGCCGAAGGACATCCACTTCGCGGAGGTCCACGACTGCTTCACCATCGCGGAGGCCATCGCCCTGGAGGAGCTGGGCTTCGCGGAGCGGGGGAAGGGGGCCGCCGCCGCGGAGGCGGGCCTCACGTCCCTGGACGGCGAGCGCCCGGTGAACCCCTCGGGCGGGCTGAAGGCGAAGGGCCACCCCGTGGGAGCGACGGGCGTGGGCCAGATGGTGGAGGTCACCGACCAGCTCCTGGGCCGGAGCGGCCCGCGGCAGGTGCCGGACGCGGAGGTCGGGCTGACGCACAATATCGGGGCGACGGGGGGCACCGCCGCCATCCACATCTTCCGGGCGGGATAGTCATGGCGTCCATGACCAAGGAGCATCAGGAGGCGGCCCGCCAGGGCGTCATCGAGGGGATCACGTGCCAGGACTGCGGGCGGATGCAGGTCACGTCCGCCGTGGTGTGCCCGGACTGCGGGGGCGAGAACTTCGCGGAGACGGAGTTCGCCAACGAGGGGACCGTGGTGACGTACACGATCCTGGACGTCCCCAGCGAGCAGTTCATGGACGAGGCCCCGTACGCCTTCGTCATCGTGCAGCTGGACGACGGCCCGCGGACGACGGGGTGGATGCCCTACGTGAAGCGGCCGGACGACCTCGCCATCGGGGACCGGGTGCGGTTCGTGAAGACCTACAAGCCCGGGATGGTCTTCGAGAAGGCCTCGTGAGGGCCATCCCCCCTACTTGAGAAGCGTCAGGAGCATCAGCACGGGCGCCGTCGCGTGGAGGCTGTGGGGGAGCTCCGCCGGCATGTGCACCCACGTCCCCGCCCGCGCC
>CAYFXO010000181.1:0-1673 GCA_964347125.1 uncultured Methanomassiliicoccales archaeon
GCGGAGGCGTACTACGCCGAGCACGAGGGGAAGCCGTTCTACCCGGGGCTCCTGGACTACGTGACCTCCGGGCCCGCCTTGGCGATGGTCCTGGAGGGGGAACGGGCGGTGGAGGTCGTGCGCCGCCTGATGGGGCCCACGGACGCGGGGGAGGCCCCGCCGGGCACGATCCGCGGGGACCTCGGCCTCCAGATCGGGCGCAACCTCATCCACGGGTCCGACTCCAGAGAGTCCGCGGCGCGAGAGATTGGGCTCTTCTTCTCCGACGAGGAACTGCAGGACTACGAGCGGATCGACGCGGTGTGGCTGTACGAGTGAGCCCTTCTCATTCTTGATTCTGGCCTCCTAAGCCTCATATAGCCGCTGGCGGGAGTGATATTACGGGGGAAACGGTTGGCTGCCACTCCGAACACGAAGATTCTGAAGATTCTGTGGACCTGCAACCAGCGTCTCGAATACAACCCGAAGGACACGGACGCCCTCTTCACGAAGGGCGTGGTCCTGGCGACCCTGGGGCGCTACCGCGAGTCCCTCATGTACCTCAACCGCGTCATCCGGATCAACCCCCAGTACCCCGGCATCTGGCGGGCGAAGGCCCGGCTCTATGAGGCCATCGACAACCGCGTCATGGCGGACTACTGTAGCAACCGGGGCGCGGACGGCTTCCAGTAGCCGGCCTGTGAAACGCTTCCTCTCTTCGGCGAGGGCGCGCTTAGAGCAATTCCCATTCTATCCGTTGGACGCACCGTCCATGCGTCTCGGAGGGTTTAAGTAGGGGTCCACATTTCGGGCCGCCTAAATTAGGTGAGACCATGAGCGTAGAAGAGAACCTACGGATCATCGCTGGAGTGGACGAGGCATTCAACGCCAGAGACTGGGACGCGTTCAACGAGCGCCACGGCGAGAACGTCGTCGCGTACAGCCCCATGACCCCCGAGCCGACCCGGGACCTGGACGCCCACCGGGAGGCCGTGCAGGGCATGTTCACGGCGTTTTCGGACTTCCACATGGAGCGGGGCCTCGCCTTCGGGCAGGACGACTGGGTCTTCGCGAGCTACGTCCTGACGGGGACCCACGACGGCCCCCTTCCGGGGCCCGATGGCCAAGCGATCCCCCCGACGAACAGGGCCGTCCGGCTCGAGATGGCCGCCGCCGTCCGGTTCGAGAACGGGAGGATTGCGGAAGAGCGCATCTTCTTCGACCGCGCCTCCATGATGGCGCAGCTCGGCCTCGGACCGAAGCCCGGCCAGTAGCGCGTCCGCGCATCCTCAACCCCTCCCCGCGGCGTCCGTCGCGGGGGCTCTTCTCCCTTTCTCTCCTCCGAAGGAGCCCCGGCAATCTTCTTATAGCGACCCCAGCTTAGTCGCCTCCGTGACCCGCCCAGTCCGCCAGCCCATCGTCTCCGTCCTGGGGCACGTGGACCACGGCAAGACCACCCTCCTGGACGCCATCCGCGGGACCCACGTCGTCTCCCGGGAGGCGGGGGCCATCACCCAGCACATCGGCGCCACCGAGGTCCCCCTCCAGGCCGTCCTGGACCTCTGCGGAGACCTGGCGACGGGCCGCACGTTCACCGTCCCCGGCCTCCTGTTCATCGACACCCCCGGCCACCACTCCTTCGTGAGCCTCCGGGCCCGCGGGGGCGCCCTGGCGGACATGGCCGTCCTGGTCAT
>CAYFXO010000182.1:0-1654 GCA_964347125.1 uncultured Methanomassiliicoccales archaeon
CGAGACCCAGTCCGGGGGCTTCGACATCCTCGCCTACTCCGCCACCTTCACCCCCGTCGCCCAGATGCAGGAGCGGCTGGACGCGAACCTCCCGGGGCAGGTGGCCGCCTTCTCCAATGCCACGGTCGCCCCCGTGATGGCCACGAACCTGGTCACGGGGAAGCAGACGGGGTACACCATCTGGGGCGTCAGCGACCTCCTCATCCTTCGGAACGAGTACGCGTTCCGCTCCTGGGCGTCCAGCTACGTGGACGAGGACGGGGTGGCGCATCCCCTGGTCACCCGGGAGGACGTGTGGGGCGCCCTGCAGGCGAACCGCTCCCTGGCGGTGGTGGACGGGAACGCGGAGGGCGGCGACCAGTTCACCATGCCCGGGGGCGGGTTCCGCGCCCAGGTGGGGGACGACATCCTGATCTGGGACGGCGGGACCGGCTACCTGAACCTCACCATCGTGGGGATCCTGGAGCAGAGCCTCCCCTTCACCCGGGGCATCTTCGTCTCGGAAGCGACGCTGTACGGGAAGATCAACCCCCTCCTCGGCCGCACCGCCTACTTCATCCAAGTCTCGGAGGGCTGGGACCCCGACGACGTGGCGGGGAACCTGGAAAACGAGTTCCTCCCGGAAGGGATGCAGACCCTGTACATCGCGGACATCATCGGGCAGGTCTTCGAGATCTCCAACCGCGTCCTGACGCTGATGCAGGCCTACCTCGGCATCGGCCTCCTCGTGGGCATCGCGGGGCTGGGCATCATCACGATCCGCTCCGTCGTGGAGCGCCGCCAGGAGATCGGCGCCCTCCGGGCCATCGGCTTCACCCGCCGCATGATCCTCCTCGCGTTCCTCGGGGAGATCACCTTCATCGCGCTCTTGGGCATCCTCATCGGCATCGCCCTGGGCATCGTCCTCTCCTACGACGTCTACCTCCTCTTCTTCGAGGACATCGCCCGGTTCTCCATCCCGTGGCTCCATCTCGCTCTGGTGGCCACCCTCGCGTACGTTGCCACCCTGGCCGCCACGATCTCCCCCGCCAGGAGGGCGTCCCAGATCCCCCCCGCGGTGGCCCTGCGATACATCGAGTGATCAGCGCTGGATGACGAAGCTGAAGCCGTTCTGGACGAGGGCGTCCGCGCCCTCAACGTCTGCGGCCGCGGCCTTCTCGACGCGGACCATCGTCGGGTCGAGGACGACTTCCTTCCCCGCGGCCGTCAGGGTTAGGCTCCCCTTCGCCAGCGCCGCAGCTCCCGCCTCCGGGTCCAGCTCCCCCAGCGCCGCATAGATGGCCTCGGCCTGCCCCCGGAACGCGGGCCCGATGACGTCGTAGCGCGGGCGGATGGCGGCGACCACCTCCTTGACCCCCGACGCCGCCGAGAGGCGCACCGTCCCCACCTTCACCGTGCGGGCGATGTCGTCCTCGAGCCCTTCGAGGAGGGAAGCCCGGTCCCCGCCGATCTCCACCGCCGCGAGGTCCTGGGAGAGGGGGATGCCCTCGTCCGACTTCCACCCGCGGATGGCGGCGATGGCGTCCTTCAAGGCCTCGCCCCGCTCCACCGCCTCCTCGTCCGCGCGGGTGGGCTCCGGCCAGGCCGTCCCATGGAGGCTCCGCTCCCCCACGGCCTCCGCGAAGTGGGTCTGGTAGAGCTCCTCCGCGATGTG
>CAYFXO010000183.1:0-1635 GCA_964347125.1 uncultured Methanomassiliicoccales archaeon
TCCCGGAACTTCTCGTGGATCACGCAGAAGTTGCACACCGCGATGTCGTGGACGGAGTTGTTGTACTCCTCCGCCACCGCCCGGTCCGCCAGGGGGAGCTCCCCCACGCTGTATCGCACGCGGGTGATTGTCGGCACGAACACGCACTGCTTCAGCGCGTAGAGGTAGCCGACCACGTCCCCGTCCACGTCCGTGATGGCCAGGTCGGTGAGGGCGATGACGTCCCCCTCGATGGAGAACCCCGTCCGCCCCTCCCGCAGGGCCACGTTGAAGGAGGGCCAGTTCACGTAGGCCTCCTTCCCCACCCGCCCCGCGAGGGACTCACCGACGCGCTGCCAGTACTGGATCGTGCCGTCCACGCCCGCCTTCTCACTCATGTCCTGAATCAGGGACACCAATGCCACGTCAAGCATCGTTGGTCACCTCCTTCTGGGTTGTTCGCAAGTAAACGGTGTGCCGCCCACGCTCCGTCGTGGTGAGCAGGCCACCGTCCAGAAGGATCCTGAGGGCCTTCAGCAGGTCCGTGTACTTCATCTCGTCACCGACGAGACTCCGGAGGGCGTTCAGCGTCCGGCCGTCCCGCCCAATCGCGTCGTAGACCGCCCGGGGCCCGGCGTCCAAGGCGTCGACCTCCAGGCGGGGGGCCGGCGGGGTCTCCGGGGGCGCCGACACGCGCTCCGCGGGGACGTAGACCGTCCACCGCCCGCGGGCCTCCGTCGTCACGCGGCCAGCCGCCGCGAGCCGTTCGAGGGTCTCCGCCACGGCCTCCTCGGATACGCCCTCCCCGAGCTCCCGGGCCGCGCGCTTCGCGGTGAAGCCCTTCGCGGGGAGCCGCTCCAGGAGGCGCTCCTCTAGGGGCACCTCTCGCGGGGCCCGCTCCTCCGCGGCCCGCATCCTCTCCTCCAGGGCCTGGACCCGCTCCGTCAGGGCCTCCACGGCCCCCAGGTCTTCCCGCAGCGCGGCGATCTCCGCCGAGAAGGCCGCCAGCCGCTCCTCCATCTCCGCCCGCGCGGCCTCCGTGCGGTCCACCGCGTCCCGGACCAGGGCCGTCAGGTCGCCCAGGTTGTCCGTGAGGCTCGTGGACCGGTCCACGGCGAACTCCTGGCTCTTCACCTTGAGCATCGCCCGGAAGTTCTTGGGGCGGTAGCCGGGGATGGGCTCCCGGAGCACCCGGAGGAACTCCTCGTAGGTCGAGTGGATCTGGCGGGCCGAGATGAGGCCCTTCTCGACGGTCTTGGCCAGGCCCCGCACCCGGAGGTGGGGCGGCTCGAAGTGGAATAGCTCGCTCCCGCTGGTCTTCGCCCGGACCTCCTCCTTCGCCGCCTCGACGAGGCGCTCCGCGTCGTGGGGGCCGAAGGTCTTCCGCAGCTCAGCCAGGAGGTCGTCCAGGGTGGACTGGTAGACGCTCTCCAGGATGTGGGGGGGGATCTTCCCGATGTCCATGACGACGCCGTGGCCCGTCTCCTCCATGAGCTCCTCGAGCTTTCCCTCGATCTTCGCCAGGCGGTCCTGCATCCGGCGCACGTCGCTGATGAGGGCCCGGGCCTCCAGCTCGTCCTGGAGGTCCTCGAACTGGGCCATGGCCCGGGCGGTGAACTCGCCCAGGGAGCTCGTGATGCTCGCGGCCTTGTCGTC
>CAYFXO010000184.1:0-1615 GCA_964347125.1 uncultured Methanomassiliicoccales archaeon
GTGTACCTGGCCTTCGCGGTGGACCGTTTCCTGGGCGCGGGGATGGTCCTCGTGGGCGCCGCCCTCTTCATCATCCCCCTGACGAAGCAGCGTTACTGAACCCCAGACTTAATAACCCAAGGGGCCTTGAGGCGGGGCGCCATGTACGCAGTCTTCCGGGCGGACGCGGAGAAGGCCGGGCGGCTGGACGTCGCCCTGAAGGACGACCTCGTCAGCCGACAGAGCATCTCGATCCAGGACGCGGAGGCCCTCGGCGTCCAGATGAAGGGGACGCTGGTCCTCATCGAAGGGACGGAGCAGGCCGTGGAGCGGGCGACGGAGCTCCTCGAGGAGGCCGCGGAGCGCCTCGCGGGGGAGGACGCGGAGTCCGTGCGGGCCGCGTTCAAGCGGCAGGAAGATGACGTGGCCTCTGGGATGGGCACCATCTTCGGCTAGCCCCTTCCCCCCAGCTCGGGAGGCTCCCGCGGATGGGTTTCACACCCGTTAAATAGCGGCGGGCGCCATCGAGAGGCGGTGCGCTGCAATACCTGTGGGACGACCTACGAGGGGACGCGCTGCCCCGCCTGCGGGACCCCCGCCAGCGGCGGGCAGACCCTCGGCAACTTCTGCGGCTCCTGCGGGAGCCCCGCCCACGGACGCTTCTGCGCCTACTGCGGCGCCGCGATCCCCGTGCTGGAGGTCCCCACCGCGCCCGCCTACCGGCCCCGGGACGATGTGACGCAGGTCGCCTCCCTAGCGTGGACCGTCGTCCTGGTCCTCTTCATCGGCGTCATGGTGGCCTCCGCGGTCTTCCTCCTGTGGTCGTCCGCCCGGATCTTCGCGGGCATCCTCAGCGGCGCCTGCAGCACGTGCGTCGTGTACGGCATCCTGATCACCCCCGCCCCGGTGCTGGTCTTCACCCTCGACGGCCTCGCGATGGCCGCGTGGTACGCGGGCGTGGTGTTCGCCCTCGTCCTCGCCTTCACCTTCGGCACCCTCCGCTGGGGCCGGGACCTGGGCCGCCTCATCACCCACGGTTTCTCCACGCTGAAGGCGAACTTCTGGACGGAGAACCCATGGGCCATGGCCGCGCAACTGTTCGCCGCCGCGTGGTGTTTCAACCTCATCTACTTGACCATCCTCTGGGCCGCAGGAGTACAGCCCGCGAAGCCCGTCGGCCTCGACCCGGGGGAGGGGGGCTGGTACTTCATGTTCCAGCTGATCAACGCCGCCGTGTACGAGGAGCTCATCGCCCGGGTCCTGCTCCTCGGTGTCCCCCTCCTCGTCGCGTCCGCGGTGCTGTCGGCGGTCCGCGGGACGCCGCCCCTCCCCGCCCGGAAGGCCCTCCTCGGCGGCGGCATCGCCATCGGTGGGAAGGAGACGGTCCTCATCGCGTTCTCCGCCACCATGTTCGGCGCCGCACACATCTTCGGCGCGGACCTGTACCGCTTCCCCCCCACGTTCCTCGGCGGCCTCATCCTCGGCTACCTCTTCCTCCGCGGCGGCCTGGTCTTCAGCATCCTCTTCCACTTCATCTGGAACTCCTTCGTGGGTGTCATAGCCCTCGCTCTCTTGGACATCGGCTCCCCGACCGCGCTCCTAGCCACCCTCGCGGCTCTCCTCGTCGCGGCGGCGG
>CAYFXO010000185.1:0-1601 GCA_964347125.1 uncultured Methanomassiliicoccales archaeon
CTGCGGATCCGGGCGGTGGACGCCGTGGACGTGGTGACGCGGGTCGTGAACCACCACTTCCTGCCGGACCTCATCGGGAACCTGCGGAGCTTCTCGAGCCAGAAGGTGCGGTGCACGAAGTGCAACGCGAAGTACCGGCGGATGCCCCTCTCCGGGCGGTGCAGGACCCGGGTGAACGGCGGGAAGGGCGTGTGCGACGGGAACCTCACCCTGACGGTCCACGAGAACAGCGTGAAGAAGTACCTGGAGGTGTCGAGGCGGATCGCCCAGGACTACGACATCTCCCCCTACCTGCAGCAGCGCATCGACCTCATCGACGAGGCCATCGAGTCCCTGTTCACCAGCGACAAGGTGCAGGACCTGAAGCTGGACGACTTCCTGTGAGCCGAATCGCGTCCCGAGGGACTGGAAGCTGCGAAGCCTTTATGGCTGGCCAGCCTTTCCGCGGGCACCATCCATGTTCTCCCGCCGCGTGGAGGCCATCGAGAACAGCACCCTCAGCAAGCTGTTCGACCGGGCCCCTAGGGACGCCGTGAACCTCGGCCTGGGGGAGCCGGACTTCCAGCCCCCGCCAGAGGCCGTCGAGGCCCTGGCTCAGGCCGCCGCGGACGGGAAGAACAAGTACACCCCCAACGTCGGCATCCCCGAGCTCCGGGAGGCCTTGGCGGAGCGGCTCCGCGAGGCGCGGGGCGTCGACGCCCGCCCGGACGAGATCCTCATCACCTGCGGCGGCACCGAGGCCCTCATGGTCTCCTTCCTCTCCCTCCTCGACGAGGGGGACCAGGCCCTCATCCCCGACCCCGGCTTCATGCTCCTCGGTCCGCAGGCGCGCCTGGCGGGCGGCAGGCCCAGGTACTACCCCCTCCGCCTCGAGGACGACTTCGCCCCCCGGCCGGAGGAGGTCGAGGCCCGCATCACCCCCGCCACGAAGGTGCTCGTGGTGAACTCCCCCTCCAACCCCACGGGGGCGACCCTCGGGGAGGATGCGGCGACGGCCCTCGCGGAGGTCGCGGACGACCACGGCCTCACGATCCTCACGGACGAGGTCTACGACAGCCTCGTGTACGACGGCGACCACGTCTCCTTCCTGGGCCGCGGCGACCGCACGATCTACGTGAACTCCTTCTCGAAGCTCTACGCCATGACCGGGTGGCGCATCGGCTACGTCTACGCCCCCCGACCCATCCTCCGCCAGGTCGAGAAGGCCCACTTCTACTTCGTGGCCTGCGCCCCGGCGCCGATGCAGTGGGCGGCCCTGGCGGCCTTGGACCTCCCACCGGACTACGCCCACCAGGTGCGGGACACGTTCCGGCGACGGCGGGACCACATCACCGCAGCCCTCGAGGCCATACCCAGCCTCCGGCTCTCCCGTCCCCGCGGGGCCTTCTACGCGTTCCCGCGGTACGCCATGAACATCCCCTCGGTGAAGCTCGTCTCCCTGCTCGCCGAGGACGGCCTCATCTGCGCGCCGGGGACCGGGTTCGGGAAGAACGGGGAAGGCCACCTGCGCCTCTCCTACGCGGCGGGCCGCGGCACCCTCTCCCGGGGGACGGAGATCCTCGCGAAGACGTTGGCGACGCTGGCCTGAGACGACCCACCCG
>CAYFXO010000186.1:0-1589 GCA_964347125.1 uncultured Methanomassiliicoccales archaeon
CCGGCCCGCCGTGGCCGTCGCCGGGAGCGGAACCTCCTTCGTCGTCTGGCGTCAGTTTGACGGGGTCCAGTATAACGCGTGGGCGGCCCGCCACGAGCCCGGCATCGGGTGGGAGGAGTCGGTCCGCCTGGAGAGCCAACCGGGCTACGTCAACGACCCGGACGTGGCAGCGGACGGCAAGGGCGATGCGGTCGCCGTCTGGAGCCAGCCCTACCTCGGCCGTGATGCCATCCACGCCACCGCCTACCGGACCGGGTCTGGATGGGGGGCCGCCACCCTCCTCGAGGACAACGTAGGGGACGCCCTCGTTCCTCAGGTCGCCCTGAACCGGACGGGAGACGGAGTGGCAGTCTGGTTCCAGTACAACGTGGGCCTTGGGGGAGAGATATGGGCTGCGAGGTACGCGGACAACCAGGGGTGGGACCCCGCCGTGCGTATCGACATGACGGACGCCGAGTCCTCTCAGCCTCAGGCGGGCGTCGACGGACAGGGTCGTGCCATCGTAGTTTGGCTCGAGCGGGAAGGCGGTATCTCTAGCGTCTGGGAGGCCCGTTACCTCCCCGGCTGGGGATGGAGCGACCCGACCCTCCTGGGAGGCGAGGGAGTTCGCGTCGAACGGGTCCATCTGGCCGTGGACCCTACGGGGAACGCCACGGCGGCGTGGGAAGGCTTCGACGGGACCACCATGGGACTCTGGGCCGCCCGCCACGTCGTTGGACCGGGCTGGACTTCCGCTGTCCGCGTGGACGATGGAACGGGCAGAGTCACGGACGTGGAGTTGGCTGCCGACGGCATGGGGAACGTCTTCGCGGCCTGGCAGCACCAGGCCGACGGGATGGATGACATCTACACCAGTCGCTACTCCTCGGAGAGCGGTTGGAGCCCACCCGAGGCCATCGACCGTTCCACCGAGAACGCCTTCTGGCCGGCGGTGGCCGCCGACCATCGTGGGCGCGCCATCGTCGTATGGCAGCAGTCGGAGCCGACAGGACTGAGCCTCTGGTCCTCACGATTCCGGGCGGACGAAGGATGGACCGCCCCCGTCTGGGCCAACCGGTTCCTCGTGGACCTGGTCCCGCCCGAGCTAGTCCTGACATCCCCCTTGGCAACCCTCACGAACCGCACGTCCCTTTTCATCGCTGGCCAAACGGAGCCGGGGGGCTTCGTGACGGTAAACGATGTCGTCGTCCCCGTAGCCCCCGCGGGAACGTTCTCGATCACCATGACCCTACCCGAGGGCGTTCACCACTTGGAGATAGTGGCGATGGACGCGGAGGGGAACGCTGAGGTCGTGAGCCTCTCCGTCACCGTCGACCCCACGCCACCGGTTCTGGACCTCCTCGCACCCGCACCTGGCTCCCTCCTGCACGAGGACGCGGTGGAGGTCCAGTGGCTGACCTCCGACAACACCAGTGGCGTGGAGCGGGTCGAGATCGCCTTGGATGATGAGCCCCCCGCTGTCGTCAGCGGGATCACAAGCAGCCACCTCCTCGAAGGCGTGCCCGACGGCAGCCATGAGGTGACCGTGCGGGCCGTGGACCGGGCCGGAAACGTCCGGATTCGCTCCACCAGCTTCTCGGTGGATACAA
>CAYFXO010000187.1:0-1559 GCA_964347125.1 uncultured Methanomassiliicoccales archaeon
ATCCGACGGTATGGCCAAAGTCTGCTGCCGATGCAGGAGGCTCTCTGCCAGGCCCTCATGGACTACCTGCTGGAGGCTTTCGAGGCACAGAACGGCGTGGACTTGTCGAAGGACCGGGCCGCCCTCCAGCGGGTCCGGGACGCCGCGGAGAAGGCGAAAATCGAGCTGACGGGGACGGTGAAGACGAGCGTCAACCTCCCCTACCTCGCCCAGAAGGGCGGGGAGCCCCTCCACCTGGAGCTGGAGCTGAACCGGGCGAAGCTCGAGGAGCTCGTCCAACCCATCCTGGACCGGACGAAGGGCCCCATCCGCCAGGCCTTCAAGGACGCGAAGTGGAAGGTCGAGGACGTGGACAACATCATCCTCGTGGGGGGCCCCACCCGCATGCCCGTCGTGCGGGACCACTTCCAGAAGATCATCGGCCGGAAGGCGGAGCGGGGCGTGGACCCCATGCAGTGCGTGGCCCTGGGCGCCGCCGTCCAAGGGGGGATCCTCGCGGGGGAGGTGAAGGACCTCCTCCTCCTCGACGTGACCCCCCTTTCCCTGGGCGTCGAGACCCGGGGCTCCGTCTTCACGAGGCTCATCGACCGGAACACCACGATCCCCGTGCGGAAGGCGGACATCTTCTCCACCGCGGCGGACGGCCAGACCACCGTGGAAATCCACGTCCTCCAGGGCGAGCGGGCCATGGCCCCGGACAACACGAGCCTGGGCCGCTTCCACCTGGTAGGCATCCCGCCCGCCCCGCGAGGAATCCCCCAGATTGAGGTGACGTTCGACATCGACGCCAGCGGCATCCTCCACGTGAGCGCGAAGGACCTGGGCACGGGGAAGGAGCAGAAGATGACCATCTCCGCCCCCCAGAAGCTCGCGGACGACGAGATCCAGCGGATGGTGGAGGACGCAGAGGAGCACGCGGAGGAGGACCGGCGCCGGCGGGAGGCGGCGGAGACCCGCAACCAGGCCGACTCCCTCCTATACGCGACGGACAGGATGCTCGAGGAGATGGCGGAGCAGATCTCCGAGGAGACGAAGGCGGCGGTGGAGGCGAAGGCCGCGGACCTACGGGATGCCCTCGGCGGGGACGACCTCGCCGCCATCAAGGCCGCCATGGAGGCCCTCAGCAAGGAGAGCCAGAAGATCGGGGAGGAGATCTACCGCAAGGTCCAGGAGGCCCCGCCGGCGACCCCGCCTCCCGAGGGCTCCGAGGAGGAGTCGGGGGACGTGGTGGACGCCGACTACGAGGAGTCGGACGAGGGGGAGTAGGTTTTTACCCCCTTTGAGAGCTTGACATCGCGATCATGGAGAAGCGCGACTACTACGAGGTTCTGGGGATCGAACGGACCGCCCCCTCGGACGAGGTCAAGCGGGCCTACCGCCGCTTGGCGAAGAAGTACCACCCGGACCTGAACAAGGACAATGCGGACGAGGCCGAGGAGAAGTTCAAGGAGGTCTCCGAGGCCTACGAGGTCCTCATCGACGACTCCAAGCGGGCCGCTTACGACCGCTTCGGGCACGCCGCCGTGGCGTCGGCCTTCAGTCCCGGCGGCTTCACCTGG
>CAYFXO010000188.1:0-1524 GCA_964347125.1 uncultured Methanomassiliicoccales archaeon
GCGTCCTGGACACCCCATGGCACGCTGGGTGCCCCTTCTCCTCGCAGCCGTCCTCCTCGCGGTAACGCTCCTCCCCGCCACCTCGCCGACGGCGGCGGGGGACTTCGCCTTCCTTCGAGAGCTCCGGGCGGAGAGTTCCGTTGAGGACGCCCCCGCCACGCGGGGCGAAGAGACCACCCACTTCATCGAAGGCACCGTCTACGAGGCCGCCCGCCAGCGCCCCCTGTCAGGGGCCCGCGTGGAGCTCACCCCAGGCCCCTTCGCGGCCCTCACGGGACGCGACGGACACTACCGGTTCGAGGTTCCCTCCAACGCCTACCGGGTCCGAGCGACCCACCCCGACTTCCGGGAGTCCTGGGCCCGGCTGATCCCCGCGCTCCCGGGGACCGTCCTCATGAAGGACCTCTACCTCGTCCCCACGCCCGCCCGCACCGGCCCGGTCACCATCGACGTCCCCGGGGACACCCCCACCATCGCGGACGCGGTCCACGCCGCCGCGGATGGGGACGTCGTCCGAATCGCCCCCGGCCGCTACAGGGAGCGCGTCTTCGTCGAGCGCTCCATCACCCTGACGGGTTCCACCTCCCAGAGCACGATCGTGGACGCCGGGGGCATCGGCTCCGTCATCGCGGTCGCCGCCCCCAACGTGACCATCCGAGGCCTCACCCTGTTCCACGGGGACTGGGGCGTCTACGCCCAGGAGGACGGTCTGCGCCTCCAGGACAGCCTCCTCTACCTGAACCAGCAGGGCCTCCGGACGACCCAGGCGAGGAACGGCCTCGTGGAGGACGTCGCCTTCCTGGACAACTGGCAGCGGGCCCTCCACCTGACCCAGACGACGGGCTTCGTGTTCCGCCGGAACACGTTCATCGGGAACGGGCAGATCGCTTTCCTCTTCGAAGCCACGGACAACCGCTTCCACTCCAACGACTTCCTCGGGGAGAACGGCGGCTTTGGCGGCGACCCCGCCCTGCAGACCCCCTGGGCGAACGAATGGAGCCTGAACGGCCGGGGGAACTACTGGGACACCTACGAAGGGGAGGACGTGGACGGAGACGGGGTGGGGGACACCCTCCTCCCCATGGCCTCCGTGGACATCCATCCCCTGGTGGATCCGGTGGCTCGGAGGGGCGACGCGCTATTCGTCGAGACTCTGTTCCTGGGCGCGATGGCGGGCTTCTTCTTCCTTCTCATCATCGTTCCCGTGGCGCTGCGTCGCCGTCGGCCGTAGACTTCCCGTCTGATGGCGAGAGCCGCGCCGCCAGCAGACGGGCGGACCCCATCCGAAAACCCTTTGTCCCCCCGCGTCTTCCTCCGCCGGGGAGGTCTCCATGGAACTCATAAAGGGCGTCCACGCTGTTGACTGCTACGCCACGAGCGCGATCCTGACCGACGACCGAATGCTCCTGGTGGACACGAGCAGCGAGGCGGACGCGTCCACCGTCCTGCGCTACATGGGCACGGCAGGTATCCGCCCGACGGACATCTCCACGATCTTCATCACCCACACCCACCCGGACCACG
>CAYFXO010000189.1:0-1508 GCA_964347125.1 uncultured Methanomassiliicoccales archaeon
GAGGACGGCGCAATCATCGCCGATCCCCACGGCGGTCCCGCCGCGATCCAGGAGGGCCTTGGCGGCCTCGATGGCCCGGCGTTCCCCGATCTCCCCCAGGGTCGGCACGGCCTCCGCATCGGCCCCGGTCGCTAAAAAGCTCCCCTCAGTCCCCGTAGGTCGTCAGGCGCTCCACGACCCGCCCGCCCACGAGGTGGGAGTCCACGATTTCCTCCACGTCCTCCGGCCGCACCCCGTAGTAGAACACCCCGTCCGGGTACACGACCATGTTGGGGCCGAAGCCGCAGCCGTCGAGGCAGTTCGTGGCGTTCACCCAGACCTCGTCCACCAGGTCCCTCGCCTTCAGGGCCTCCAGGAAGGCGCCGTAGGTCTCCTTCGACCCGCGCTTCGGGGCGCAGTCCGTGTCGGTGCAGATGAAGAGGTGCTTCCGCGGCGGAGGCATGGGCCCGCCACCCCCGCGCCCCTATTTCCCTTCTGCGGTTGACGGCTCGTCCGGTGCCTCCGCCAGCCCCGCGTCGAAATCCGGGAGGATGGTCTCCACATCCCGCACGCTCTTGAACGCGTACCCGCCGAGGCTGCTGGCCACGCCCAGGACCCCCGTGACGACGAACAGGACGGCCATGCCCGACCCCGGGCCCGTGCCGAAGATCCCGCCCAGGACGCCCTCGAGGGCCCCTCCCGCCTGCATCGCGGGCTCGAAGACGAAGTCCGAGAGGACCCCCGCGAGGATCATCCCCACCGGGGCGGTGGCCTGGGCGATGAACCCCCTCGCGGCGAACACCCGCCCCTGGACGTCCGGCTCCACCTTCGACTGCCAGATGGCCTGGCTGGAGCCGTTGGCGATTGGGATGAAGAAGGAGGAGAAGAAGGCGGCCACCGCCCACACGAGGACCTCCCGCCCCAGGCCCATGAGGACCGTCCCCAGGAGACTGCTGAAGAAGACGCCCAAGAGGATCCCGTGGATGCGGCGCTTCGGGCCGCCCCAGGCGATGAGGAGGACGCTCCCGACCACGGAGCCCGCGCCGAAGAACGGGGTCACGGAGCCCAGGATGAGGACGTCGTCCCCCGTGCGGGCGAGGATCATGGGGGCGAGGAGGACGAAGGCTAGGTTGAAGATGAGGTTGAGGACGGAGAACACCAGGAGGAGGCCCAGGAGGCTGGGGCGCTTGCGGACGTAGTTGAAGCCGTAGGCGGCGTCCTTCCAGAGGCTCCCCCGGGCCTCCCGTCCCACCGCGGACTCCTTCGGTTGGGGGATGTGGACGATGAGGAGGGTGCCGAGGGCGACGGCGAAGGTGGCGAGGTCGATGACGAAGATGACGGCGATGCCCGCGAACACCAGGAGGGCCGCGGCGAGGGGTGGGGCGAAGATGGCCGAGACGGACCCCGCCAGGGAGAGCATCCCGCTGGCCCGCGTGTACTGCTTCTTGGGGATCATCAGGGTGATGGCCGCGGAGAACGCGGGGAACTGGAAGGAGCCGAAGACGCCCGCGAAGGCCCCGAGGACGTAG